>JAHDIS010000001.1:0-114886 GCA_020630695.1 Paracoccaceae bacterium
CAGCGTCTCGGGGTTCGTAAGGGCGAATGTGCATCGTCTCATCCTCGGCATGCAAACGGCGCCGCGGGCGCGGCGCCGTCAGATCGGCGTGCCACTCATGGCAACCGGGTGATCAGTAGACCACCACAGATCGGATGGATTTGCCCTGATGCATCAGGTCAAAGCCCTTGTTGATATCATCAAGACTGAGCGTATGGGTAATCATCGGATCAATCTCGATTTTTCCATCCATGTACCAATCAACAATCTGCGGCACGTCCGTCCGGCCTCGTGCTCCGCCAAAGGCCGTGCCGCGCCAGACGCGCCCTGTGACCAATTGGAACGGGCGTGTCGAGATTTCGGCACCCGCAGGAGCAACACCGATAATGATCGATTCACCCCAGCCTTTGTGCGCCGATTCAAGCGCAGCGCGCATGACGTTTACGTTGCCAGTCGCATCGAACGTGTAATCCGCGCCACCACCGGTCAGTTCAACCAGATGGCCCACCAAATCACCGTCAACGTCGTTCGGGTTCACAAAATCCGTCATGCCGAATTTTTCGGCCATCGGCTTTTTGTCATTGTTCAGATCAACACCCACAATCTGATCCGCACCGGCCAAACGAAGACCCTGAATCACATTGAGACCAATACCGCCCAAACCGAACACAATCGCACGGCTGCCGATTTCAACTTTGGCCGTATAGATCACCGCGCCGATGCCTGTGGTGACCCCGCAGCCGATATAGCAAACTTTGTCAAACGGAGCATCGGGACGGATCTTGGCCAGTGAAATCTCGGGCAGGACGGTATGGTTCGAAAAAGTCGAACAGCCCATGTAGTGCAGGATCGGCGTACCATCGAGCATCGAGAACCGCGATGTTCCGTCTGGCATTACACCCTGCCCCTGCGTAGCGCGGACTTTTTGACAAAGGTTGGTTTTGGGATGCAGACAGTATTCGCATTCACGACATTCAGCCGTGTACAGCGGAATGACGTGGTCACCAGGTTTCAGGCTGGTCACACCGGGACCCACTTCGAGAACCACGCCGGCGCCTTCATGACCCAGAATGGCCGGGAAGAGCCCTTCGGGGTCTGCACCGGACAAGGTGAATTCGTCGGTGTGGCAAATGCCCGTTGCCTTGATTTCAACCAGAACCTCACCCGCTTTGGGGCCTTCGAGGTTCACTTCCATAACTTCAAGTGGCTTGCCTGCTTCCAGGGCTACGGCTGCGCGCGTTCGCATTGAATATCCTCCCGTTCAATTGCTCCAAGACTGCGCGATTGCGCGGCTTGTCGCAATGCTTGTGTGCGATTCCCGGGCTATCCGGCGGCAGAAAATTCATCGTAGGCTTCGAGCGCTTTGGCTCCAAAGGCAATCGATGGCCCACCACCCATATATCCGATCATCTCAAGCGCTTCGCAGAACTCTTCGCGGCTCGTGCCAAGGCGCACCAGCGATTTGACGTGGAAAGCGATACAGCTGTCGCAGCGGGTAGAAATTGCGATACCCAGCGCGATCAGTTCTTTGGTTTTTTCGTCAAGCGCACCACTCTTTTTCGCGGCTTTGGACATGGTCCCGAAACCCTCGAACATTTGCGGTGTCTGCTTTTGCAGAGTCCCGATCCGGCCATTCGTTTCATTCAGAAAATCTGTCCAGCTCATGTCTTGCTTCCTTATTTGCTTTCGTCTGCGCCCATCTTGCGTTCCAGCCAGCGCACGAAAAAGCTGATGATCAGAACCAAAACAAGATATTCAAAGATCAGCAGCGTGTAGATTTCCAACGGACGATATTCCGTCACCACCAGTTCGTTGGCGCGGCGTGTCAATTCCTGCATGCCAATCACAGATGCAAAGGCGCTCATCTTCACGATGTAGATGAACTGGTTTGCCAAAGGCGGCAGAATACGCCGGATGGCCTGAGGCAGGATGACATACCGCATAGTCTGGCGATAATTCAGCCCGATGGTCTTGGCCGCTTCATGCTGTCCCTTCGCGATGGACTGAATGCCCGATCGATAGATTTCAGCGGTGAAGGCACTGTCAGAGATGGCAAGCGTGATGATTGCCCCCCAGAAGGCGTCAATGCTGACGCTGATCCCCATGGATTTGAGCACAACCGGCAAACCGTAAAAGACCCAGAATAGCATCGGCAAAAGCGGGATCGCGCGAACGAATTCGATATAGATACGCGACGGCATGCGCACCCAACGGTTCGATGACATCCCGGGCAGCGCAACCACCAGACCAATTGTCATGGACAGCGCAGCTGCAATGACGGACAGCAGAATTGTCGCGCCAAACCCATTGAGCAGGAAACGAATGTTGTTCATTCCTTGCTCGGTCGATGGGTTGATGACGTACCACCCCCAGTTTCCGGTGCTTCCGCAGCCCGCCAAAACCAGACAAGCCGCAATCAGTATCATGGATACAGGTCTCATATGCAGGCCTTCAGTGGTGCAGGATTTGCGAGAGGAACGTGCGGCAGCGTTCGGATTTTGGCGCATCAAAGAACACGTCCGGCGTGCCGGTTTCAACAATGGCCCCATGATCCATAAAGATCATCCGGTCCGCCGCCTTGCGTGCAAAGCCCATTTCATGCGTGACCACGATCATCGTCATTCCGTCATTGGCCAGATCTAGGATCACGTCCAGAACCTCGGCGATCATTTCAGGATCAAGCGCCGACGTCGGTTCATCGAACAGCATGATTTTCGGCTCCATACACAGCGAACGCGCAATAGCGACCCTTTGCTGCTGACCACCCGAGAGTTCCTTGGGTCTCTTGTGCGCCTGATCTGGGATTTGCACGCGTTCAAGGTAGGCCATGGCCTTTCGCTCGGCTTCCTTTTGCGACAAACCGCGCGCCTTCGTCGGCCCAAGCGTCAGGTTCTGAAGAATGGTCAGGTGAGGGAATAGGTTAAACTGTTGAAAGACCATCCCGACTTCGGCCCTGACCTTTGCAACCGATGCAGCGTCCCGCATTTCCAGACCATCTACACGGATTGTTCCGGAATCGTGCGTTTCAAGTGAGTTAACGCAGCGGATCAACGTTGATTTCCCGGACCCGGACGGGCCGCAGACGACAATTCTTTCGCCATGCTCAACTTGCAAGTCAATGTCCCTCAGCGCATGGTAGTCCCCGAACCACTTATTGAGCGCGCTGATTTCGATGGCAGGACCGCTTTGCGACATGGCTTTTCCCCGATGACCGAGGATCAGTATGACTTGCCCGCTCAGAAATCTACATAGCAAAAACACACGAACGCTCAGAACTATTCCAACTGACACCAACATAGGTAAATCGATGAAACTTCTGAAATCTTTGGTCGCTGCTGCAGCCGTGACCCTGTCACTGGCAGTCCCGGCATCCGCACAGTCGGCCCTGAACGAAATTCTCAATGGCGGCGTTCTGAAAGTCGGCACCACCGGCGACTGGAATCCGATGTCCGTACGCGACCCGGCGACAAATTCGTACAAAGGGTACGATATCGACGTCATGACCGAACTGGCAAAGGATCTGGGCGTCGAACTGGAAATGGTTCCGACAGACTGGAAAACACTTGTGAACGGTGTTGTGGCCGGGAACTACCACATGACCGGTTCAGCCTCGATCAGCGCTGCCCGCCTCAAGGCGGCAGGCTATTCCCAAAGCTACATCGACGTGGAAATCCTGCCCTTTACAATGGCAGAGAACGAAGGCCGTTTTGATGGCTGGGACGCAATCAATGCTGCAGACGTTAAGGTCGCAACAACGCTTGGCACCAGCTTTGAGAAATTTGTGCGCGACTGGTTCCCTAATGCAGAAATCATCGTGGTCGAAGCGCCCGCACGTGGATACCAAGAGGTTCTGTCAGGACGCGCCGATGTCTTTGTAACCTCCAACATCGAAGGCTCGACCCTTCTCGAGAAGTTCCCGAACCTGCGTCAGATCGGCGTCGAAGCGCCACGTGCCCCAACACCGATTGCGATGCTGCTTCCTCAGGCAGATCAGGTCTGGATCAACTACGTCAACAGCTGGATCACGCTCAAAAAGAAACAGGGCTTTTTTGACCGCACCGCCGCAAAGTGGGGCCTGTAAAGGCCGCCCGACGAACACATGATCAGCCCCGGAGCCACACAGGCCCCGGGGCTATTTTTTGACCCCCCTATTCTGGCAGCTCAATTATCGAACACGATCTGACCCAAGGCCCGATCAAAGGCCATTTCCGGACGCTCGCAATTCCAGCAGCGTTGGGAATGCTTTTCAGCACGCTCTACAATGTGGTCGACACATTCTATGCCGGATACCTCGGAACGCAGGCCCAGGCCGGCATGAGCGTCGGGTTTCAGGCCTTTTTCGTTCTGGTCGCGGTTGGATTTGGGCTCGGCTCTGCCATGAGCGCACTCATCGGCAATGCCAATGGCCGCAAGGATCGCGACGAAGCCAGACACTTGGCAGCGCAGGGATTGAGCTATGCCGTCCTCGCGACCGCCACAATGATGGGGTTGGCTCTGATCATAGGCCCCACTCTGATCGCCTTGGTGTCAGAGCCGGGCGCCTATCGCGACGCAGGACAGGTCTATTTCAACTGGATGGTGCTGTCGCTACCGGGCTTTATTCTCGGATATGGCGGGAACGGCATTCTGCAAGCGCGTGGCGATACAGTATCGATGCAGCGTGCGCTTCTGGTGGCTTTGATCGTGAATATCGGCCTGACACCCTTGCTAACGTTCGGAATACCCGGCGTGATCCCGGGGATTGGGTTTGGCGGCATCGCTCTGGCCACGGTTATCAGTCAAACCGGGGTGGCCTTGTTCATCCTCTCCCGCGTCTTTGGGCGCAATTTCATGGAGGGGCTGCGCGTCGCTGACTTTGTGCCGCAACTGGTCAGACAGGCGACCATTGCCCGCCAAGCCGTCCCTTCCAGCTTCGCCCTGCTGATCACGTTCGCCAGCGGCTTCATCGTTCAATTCGCGCTCAAATCCTACGGCCCCGAAGCGCTCGCGGCTTACGGAATTGCCTTGAGAATGGAACAGCTGTTCCTGCTGCCAGCCCTTGGCATAACCATCGCTTTGACACCAATTGCCGCGCAAAACTTTGGTGCCGAGCATTTTGACCGGGTCAAGGAAGCCTTTTGGCGATGCTGCATGCTGGGCGGGACCACCGCGGCGGTCGCATTTCCATTCCTGTGGTTCGGCGGGGGATGGGCAACCAGCCTGTTTTCGGACGACCCCGCGGTGATTGCGGACGGTGCATTGTTTCTCAAGGTCGAGGCGGTGATCCTGCCGCTATACGTCATGCTGTTTGCGATCAATTCATTCTTGCAGGCCGTCAAATACGCCGTCTGGACGATGTGGATCGGGTTCTACCGACAGGTCATCGCAATCGCCTTCTTCATTTGGCTGCTGACTTCGGTCTTTGACTTTGGAATAGCAGGCGTCCGTTTCGCGATTGCCCTTGGCGTGGCGAGTGGGTTGGTTCTGTCGGCACTTGTCGCGCGGCATGTTGCCAGAAAAACGATCGGGTCGCTCTTTGCCAAATAGGCGCTTGGCGCACTAGTGCAAAAACAAGAGCGACAAAACACCAACCAGAACAAGGCTGAGGGCCCAGACCACATCGAGGTTGAACCAGCTCTTCGACAGAAACTTCAGCCCAAGCCAATGGTAAACACCAACGGCGACCAGCCCGCCTGACACAGTCATCGCAAGCGTGTGGGCCAATGCCACAACAACCGCGATCCCTGCGTTGCCCGCCATAAGGCTATCGGCTGCTGCATGACCTGCGTCCGTCTCTATCGTTCGACAAATGCCCAGATAGATCGGGACCAACATCAATCCGGCCCCATGCGCCATTGCAGCCAAAAAGGACCACAGGGCCAGCTTGGTCGGAGGCACCCGCGCAAGGAAACGGGGATGCCGACGATTGATCAACAGGTAGATGCCCAGCGCAATGACCAGACAAGCGGCACCTATCTGAATTTCGCGCTGCCATTCGGCCAGAAACAACAAGGCAGAAAATGGAAAAAGGATCGCAGCCATCGCGATCAAATGCCCAATCGCCAAAGCGCCCAGCGCTTTGTAGAGGCTTCCGCGTTTTCGATCCATCAGGGCCGCCGACACCGCAAGGGGCCAACCCATTCCCGGATTGACCCCGTGATAGATGCCAGAGGCAACAACGGCCCACCAAAGGGCCGTCGCCGAATTCACTGCTTCCATGCGTCAGACGGAGGGATAGCAGAAACTGTCTGTGGAGCAGTCGCCACCTTCCAGTCGGATCTGGTGGCTGCGATAGCCATCCGGGAAGTCCACCCAGAAATTTTCATCCAGGGTCAGGCCACCGTTTTCTCCGACGTTTGCCATGACCATCGCTGCGCCCCGCTCACCCGGATAGAACTGATCGTCCCATGTGGAATAGAGCGAGTTGGTCCAATAGACCCGCTTGCCGTCACGGCTGATCTCAACCATCTGCGGCCCATATCCAAAAGTTTTGCCGTTGGGGTGCGGGGTCTTTTTGACGATGCCACCGATTTCAACCTTGCCCGCGAGGACGGGGTTCATCGGATCGGACACGTCATACTGGTGCATTTCGCCCAGCCCCCAGCACGCCACGTAGAGGTATTTGTCATCCAGTGACAAATCGATGTCCGTAACCAGTGGAGGACAAGCACCAAAGCCTTTCAGCAGCTCGGGCAAGTCATCCGCATCCGCTGGAACAGGATCGATTGTGATCGTCTTCTTCGCTTCGAATGTGCCGTCGTCTTTCTGCCACCACGTAAAGATCGCGCCTTGCAGGTTGGTGGTATCCACCACGACGCCGCAGAAACCATAGTCCTTGGACGGATCATGCGCGGGGCGGATTTCAAGCGCCATCTGGTGATTGGCCCCCAGATCGATTGTCTGGACGTTCTTGCGTTCCCGCAGGTTCCAGAAGTGAATTTTGTGCCCGTATTTGTTGGACAGCAGATCTTCGGGCACGATTCCGTTTTCAAACTGCGGCGGCAGGCCCCATTCGCTGCTGACCATGTAGTCACGCGGCAGGTTCCACCAGAAGTCATAGTGCTTGGTCTGCTCGCCGCGATCCATTTCATAGCGGCCAAGGATCTCGAACGTCTCGCAATCCATGATGAAGATTCCCGGAGGTCCGTCTGTGCCGTCTTCGCCGCCGCCACCGAGTGTGGAAACATAAATGCCTTCCGGACCACAATGGATTGTATGCGGACGGGAATATCCTGTTTTCGAGAACACCTCTTCCGGCTCGATGATCTTATGGATCTTCGCCTTAAGCGGTTCTTTCACGTCAATGACGTAAATCCGAGAAGATCGGATTCCGGGAATGATCAGGTAGCGGCGCTCCAGAAAGGCGTGACCGGTCAGAGGAGACAGCGCTGATGAGCAGGCGTTCCATCCAAAATGATGAAACTCATCACCTGTGTTTGGCATGATCACCTGATGAACAATCTGACTGTAAGTTTCCGAATTCGGATCGACATCAACAATCGCCAGACCATCGGGTTGCGAGCCATCGGGGCTCAGCATCAATGTGAATGCCAAATTCTCGGCCGGCGCTTCCATCGCAAGTTTAGGCGTTGCGTGAAACGTTGGATCGGGACGTAGGTTCATAATAGCTCCTCCCATGGAACAGTTTTCTTAAAACAGTATTCTTTTCGCGATACTGTCCTGAGGCTTGCACAGGTTTCCGATTCCGGCAAATTCTTTCTGGTGCATCAAAAACACTGACTTCAACCAGACCGTGATCCAGACAGAACGAGGGTTAGCTGCGGCCATTCAATGCTAAGCACACCGCAAATTAAAATTGGATCAAGCTCCGGTAACTCGCGTACGATCAGATAAGAAAATCGGGAAGAGGCAGATGACGAGAGAGATAGACCGCCTTGGCGTCGACTTTGGCGGACAGCATGGTTGCCAATCCGCGTTCACAACGAAACCGGGAAAGGTCATTTGATGCGCGCTGCATTTCCGTCATCTCCATCACAAGCCTCCTACGACGTGGTTATTGTCGGCGGCGCCATCATGGGTTCATCCACCGCATGGTTCCTGGCCAACAATCCCGATTTCGACGGCTCTATTCTGGTGGTTGAACGCGACCCGAGTTATGAGTTCACCTCGACTGCGCACACCAATTCATGCATGCGGCAGCAGTTCAGCAACCCGTTGAATGTGAGGATTTCCCAATTCGCTGCCGAGTTCGTCAAAAACATGCGCGCGTTCATGGGCGGCGATCCCCGCGTCCCAGAACTGGAAATACAGGACTATGGCTACCTGTATCTCGCAGACACCTCTGCCTTTGCCGATGTGCTACGCAGTAATCAAAAAATTCAGAATGAGGCCGGAACGGCCACCCGATTGATGACGCCCGAGGACATCCGCGCCGAATACCCGTTCTACAATCTCGATGACATTCTTCTTGGGTCCATCAATACAAACGACGAAGGCTATTTTGATGGCGGCGCTGTGTTCGATTGGTTCCGGCGCGGTGCCCGCGAAAAGGGCGCTGAATACATCGCAAACGAAGTTGTTTCCATAACACGCGCCCGGAATGGAAACAGCGTTCAGAGCATAACACTGAAATCAGGTGAGGTTATTGCCTGTGGCACATTGGTGAATGCCTCCGGGCCCCGTGCAGCCCGAACAGCCGCAATGGCAGGCATCGATATCCCCGTGGAGCCACGCAAAAGGTTCACTTGGATCTTTACTGCGGAACAGCCACTGGATCAGGAACTGCCCCTGACGATTGATCCATCTGGTGTTCATTTTCGACAGGATGGTCCGCAAACCTATCTTGCGGGTAGCAAAAGCGATCCCGACCCCGCCGTGAACTATGACGATTTCCAAATGGATCACGGCCTGTGGGAAAGCCATGTCTGGCCGATCATCGCCACCCGGATTCCTCAGTTCGAGGCAATCAAGGTGGTGACAGAGTGGGCGGGGCACTATGCCTTCAACACACTCGACCAGAACGCCATCGTCGGACCACACCCCGAAGTGGAGAATTTTATTTTCCAGAATGGTTTTTCCGGACACGGATTGCAGCAATCGCCAGCCATGGGGCGCGGCGTGGCAGAATTGTTGGTCTACGGCAACTACCGGTCATTGGACCTTTCACCGTTCGGCTTTGACCGAATTTTGGGCGATGCGCCTTTGGTCGAAAAAGCCGTTATTTAGGCGTTCGTTTGTGAAGCCGGCGAACAGGGTGCTGCACAATGCGCGGAGGTCGCAAAAACACGCTTTGGAAACGTCGCTTCTGCATTGGTGTTTGGGTGAATATTGGTCGGAGTGAGAGGATTCGAACCTCCGGCCCCTGCCTCCCGAAGACAGTGCTCTACCAGGCTGAGCTACACTCCGACCGCCGCCGCGGAATTAGACCACGACCTTTGCTTTTTCAAGGCTCAATCGTCCTTGTGTTCCCTTCGTACCGCGCGCCGCAGGAACTGGCTAACCCTTGGAACTGTCCCGGTTTCAAACCGCGAGCGAGAGCGCAGAACCGGAGTGTTTTCAGACGCGCTTGGACCGCCTTCGCGCAGGACGATGTAAATGCCCGATGCAATGATTATGCCCGCACCAACGGCAGTCCATGAATCGGGATATTCGTCAAAGAACAACGCCCCATAGAGCGCAGCCCAAAGGATTTGCGAATACTGCATGGGGGCCACGACCACCGCTTCACCAGCTTTGTAGGCCGAGATCACAAGCGACGACGCAATAAAAGCCATGATCGACATAAGAGCGATCCCACCCATATGCATCGCCGGCATGGGCTGGTAGGTGAATGGCATCAAGGCACCCATCAAACAAAAGTTCGCCAACATTGGGTACAGCAGAAGAACCACGCTGCGTTCATCCTTGCCGATCTTGCGTACGATAATGGATGCCAACGCCCCGCCAAAGGCGGCGATCAGAGCCGCCAAATGGCCGAGGCCCAGTTCTGTCGCACCGGGGCGCAGAACAACCATAACGCCCAGCAGACCGACGATAACAGCAGCCCAACGGCGCAGACGCACGGTCTCGCCCAAAATCGGAATCGCGAGTATTGTGATCAGCAAGGGCGCCGCAAAGATGATGGCATAGACTTGGGCCAAAGGCAGCGTCGAGAATGCGTAGAATGCCGAGACCCCGGTTGCGACAGCAGCAACCGTCCGCAGCAAGGTCCACCATGGATGGACCGGGCGCAAATGTCCCGGCTTGCTGTCGCGGATCAACATGATCGTCACCAGCGGAAAACCAAAAAGCACACTGAAGAAAACGATCTGAAAGGCGCTGTAATCAGCCCCCAGCACTTTGACGATCACGTCATGGGTCGAGAAGATTCCGAAGGCCAATAGCGCCAACAAAGCGCCTTTTGCGTTGGGTCCCATGACTTATCCTGTTGATCTTTTGTCAGGTTCTATGAGGCGCTGGCCAATGTCAGACACATGGGCCTTTTTGCCAGTCTTTATTCTCGGTTCTGTAACACTTTTGCAAAGACTCGGTTTCGGTCACGACCCAGCCGCCTTCCTCGCGTTCACGCAACACATAGCGGATGCGACTTCCGGCGACGGAATCGTCGGCAAACCCGGTTTCGGTGATGATTACAGTCATGAAGTCCTGCTTGTCGTAGGTCATCTCAACCGAGATGTGCGGCAAGCCTTCTTCAAGAAAATAAAATTCCGCAATTGCGGTGCGGCCAATGCTGCGCGGATCGTCGAAAACGTCACCGACGAGGATCTGACCATCGGCAAGGGCGGAAAACGGCAACACCGTCGCCAGAGCTAAGACTGAAAATTTAAACATTCGGAATATTCCTTTTGAAGAATACCCCGAATGTTAGGCAGTCAAATCAGCCGAGTCGAGCGCCTTGATCAGACCGACGCTTCCAGTGCTGCGACAATCGCATCGCCCATTTCGGACGTGTTGACCGGCGTTACACCCTCTTCGCCAGCCAGATCGGCGGTGCGCAGACCCTGTGCAAGAACGGTTTCAACGGCTTGCTCCAGACGATCAGCCTCTGCGCCCTGGTCAAAGCTGTAGCGCAGCGCCATGGCAAAGCTAAGGATACAGGCAATCGGATTGGCTTTGCCCTGACCTGCGATGTCCGGCGCAGAGCCATGGACCGGTTCATAGAGCGCTTTGGGGCGACCATTGGCCATTGGAGCGCCAAGCGACGCGGAAGGCAACATGCCAAGGCTACCGGTCAACATGGCAGCCGTATCAGACAGGATGTCCCCAAACAGGTTGTCACAAACAATCACGTCGAACTGCTTGGGCCAGCGGCAAAGCTGCATGGCACCTGCATCGGCATACATGTGCGACAGTTCCACATCGCTGTACTCGGCCTGATGAACTTCGGTCACCACATCGCGCCACAGAATGCCCGACTCCATCACGTTGGCCTTTTCCATCGAGCAGACCTTGTTGCCGCGACGGCGCGCCAGTTCAAAGGCTGCCTTGGCCACGCGGGCAATCTCGGACTCGGTATAGCGCTGGGTGTTGATGCCAACACGTTCGTTGCCTTCTTCGATAATGCCACGCGGCTCACCGAAATAGATGCCCGACGTCAGTTCGCGCACGATCATGATATCCAGACCGGCAACGACGTCTTTCTTGAGTGACGAAAAATCAGCCAAAGCATCAAAGCATTGCGCAGGACGCAGGTTTGCGAACAGGTCCATTTCCTTGCGAAGACGCAGCAAGCCGCGTTCCGGCTTCACGCTGAAGTCCAGATCGTCGTACTTGGGGCCGCCAACCGCGCCCAGCAGAACGGCGTCGACCTCTTGGGCCTTCGCCATTGTGTCATCATGCAGCGGCGTGCCGTGCTTGTCATAGGCCGCACCGCCAACAAGATCTTCGCTGACGTCAAAAGCCATGTCCCGCTTGGCACCGTACCAGTCGATGATCTTGCGAACTTCGGCCATGACTTCGGGGCCGATCCCGTCACCGGGCAGAATGAGAAGCGAAGGGTTGGTCATGGGCGCAGTCCTCTTGCGGAAATTCGTTGCGCCTTGCGGTAAACAAGCCTGCCGGAATGGTCAAGAAAGGTGCGCGCGCATCCCATCGGCCAAAGCATCCCAAACACGGCGCACACGCGGCGTTGCGCGCACGGCTTCATGCGCGGCCAACCAGACCGGAAGACTGGGAATAGGCACTTCCGGAAAGAGCCGTTCCAGAGAGGGATCGCTTTCGCCAAGGCTGGTCTGAGCAAATCCGATACCGCATCCTGCACGGATCAACTCAAAATAAACGGCATGATGATCGCACCGCGTTCCGAACCAATCCCGCTGTGCTTCAATCCCGAAATCCCGCATCCCACGCAACAACCGGTCCGAACGGTCGTATCCGACCAGATCGCGCTGAAACATCTCGCCAAAGTTTCGAGGCCGTCCTTTTCGATCGAGGTAAGCCTTAGCAGCGAAGATCCCCAATTCCAGCTCACCGAGATGAGCGGTTACAATATCCAACTGCTCGGATCGATACATACGCACCGCGATATCCGCCTCGCGGTAGAGTAGATTTTCAGATTCGTCCGAGGGAACCAGCTCAATCTGGATGTCCGGCTCTTCGGCACGCAAACGGGCGATAATGGGCGGCAGATGATGGTGGGCCGTGGCAACGCTGGCCGTGATACGCACAGGCCCAGATAGATGATCCGCACGGCCCGCAGCCACGAGCCCCAGCGCGTTCATATTGTCCGCCATCGCCCGTGCGTGCGGAACCAATGCCGCACCAGCCTCGGTCAGGGCCAACCCGCGTGGCCGCCTGTTGAACAGCGAAAGGTTAAGCGTTTCCTCAATCTGGCGCACCTGACGGCCCGCAGTGGGCTGGGTAATCCCCAATTGGCGGGCCGCTTCGGACAAGGATCCACTTTCGGCGACAGCAAGGAATGTCTGGATCAACGACCAGTCAAGTTTATCAGCTTTATCCATTCACAAATGAATACATGATCTGCGAATTTGAGCAATTCCCAAATATTTTCGCATGCCGATAATGGACCGCGGATATGAAAGGAAGCTCGTTATGCAAACTGTATTGATCCTCGGCGCCAGCGGGCGTTTCGGTCGAAACGCGGCAGAAGCCTTCTGGAATGCAGGGTGGCATGTACGTCTGTTCGACCGCGCATCAGACGACTTAATAGAATCTGCCCAAGGAGCAGACGTTATCGTAAATGCATGGAATCCTGCCTATCCGGATTGGAAAAGCACTCTGCCCGATTTGACTACCAAAGTGATTGCCGCTGCGCAAAACAGCGGGGCGACCGTGATCATTCCTGGCAATGTGTATGTCTACGGGTCCGGCGCCGACAGCCGTTTTGCCCAAGACACTCCGCACGCGGCCACCAATCCGCTGGGCAAATTACGGATCGAGATGGAGCAAAGCTATCGCGATGCAGGTATCCCAACGATCATTCTTCGGTCAGGTGATTTCCTCGATACCGAGGCATCGGGAAACTGGTTTGATATGATGATCGCCCCACCGCTGAAAAAAGGAGTGTTGCGGTATCCCGGCGCAACCAACGTTCCGCATGCTTGGGCGTTTTTGCCTGATCTGGCCCGTGCCGCAGTTGCACTGGCAGAAGTCAGGCACGACCTGCCTCGCTTCGCGGATGTGCCTTACACCGGTTACACCCTGACAGGCGAACAGCTGGCTGCTCTTTGCGCACTGGCAATGCGGCAGGAGGTGAAAATCACCACGATGAGCTGGTGGCCCCTGTATCTGGCACGTCCCTTTTGGCGTTTGGCAGCCCCGCTTTTGGAAATGCGTTACCTCTGGAACAAGGCGCATTGGCTGGATAGCGCGTCTTTTCAGCGACTGATCCCCAACTTCTTTGAAACGCCAGTCCAAGATGCGGTCGAGCAGGCTATTGCCCCGGTTTTGCGTGGTACGCCAGATCAGCCCAAACCAAACCGTGAGGGCCCGCCCCCTCTTCCGGCGGAATAACACCCGCGGCAATCACCCGAAACTCTGTGGTGGGCAAAACGTAGCTGACACGCATCTTGCCCACCTTGTCCCATTCGACAGTGGGTAGTCCCGGCAGTGGATCGCGCAGCCTTTGATTCTGTAGTAAATCTCGTACAGCATCGCGTATCCCGTCACCGCGGGTCGGATCGAGGTTCAGGTTTCCCAAGACGACCGCCGCACCGACTATCGGTTCACCGAATGTCCCACCGAGCACATGATGCCAAAGCAAAACTTCGTCCTTGTTGCGGCGTCCGTTCCTGTCTTCGGGACCATCAAAAACCGGGGGTGTTGCGCCAACCGTTAGCAAAGTGAATTCCCCCAGTGGCGCGGCGATCTCAACTGCCCAATGCGCCGTAGAAGACAAGCGCTGCACGTCGCGTCCCGTGTCCTCTGAACGCATCGCCGTATCGGGTGAGTCTTGCCAGAGAGTGTCTGAATAGTCGGCGCGCAAACGAATGGGCCACCGTGACAGGATTGCCTGCCCCCCTTGGCCGGAAAACCAGCCGTAGCCCTGCGCGTCACGGGGACCGCCCAGAAACCCGTCTTTGTCGAGATCCAACCCGGTGGGCAATCCAGAGTTGGGCCGCTTCGAAAACACATGCGGGTATGGGGACGCCATTGATTCGTTCAAAGCAGCGAGCGCAGCCTGCCCGGCATCAAAATCAATGTCGGTCAACAAGAGCACGTCTGCCGCCGCCGCATTCAGCAACCCAACACCTGGAACGTCATCGCGCATTATATCCCGAAGCAAGAGGCCCGGCCCCTTGCGACTGAAATCCCCGGCCCAAGTGGCGACCCGGATCTGTTGGGTTGTCTCAGAAAAGGCTGCAGACGGATGCAGGCAAAGCGTCAGGCAGCAAACTGCAATTCTGCCTGCGCATATGCGCGGCGTCGCTTCTCTTCGATCAGATCCGCAATGCGCATCAGGGCCACGCCACGCATTATCAAACTGGCAGGCAAAAAGGCCCATGCGCTTATCACCCAGATCACGGTTTGCGGTTCGTCGAAAGAAAGCGGTGAGGCCAGTTGGGACACCAGCTTGAGAACCGCCGGGATCAAGAATGGCAGCAAAAATCCTAATGCTACGTTAATGTGACTGTCGCGCTTCAGGCGGGAGAGCACATCACCCCCGGCCGTTGGATCGAACAAAGGCAGATTGACCCAGAAATTGAACGCTCCGTTGCGAATGGGCCAAGTCAGCAATCGGATCAGAGCCACAAAAGCCAACAGCGTCACCAGAGAAATCAAATACGCAAAGCCTGCATGCGTGCGCAGCGTTTCGAGATCACTGGCAGCTGTTTCAGCAGGCGCAACCAAGACCATCAACCGAACAGGGGAAAACGGGAAGTCCATTGCGTTGCCGATCGTCATCCCCATACCGGTCAGCGTCGAGCTCAGTGCACTGGGCTGTGTTTCGCCCCGACTGATGAGAGTCAGCGTCAAAACCGTTACGAACAACGCGATGAACCGCATCCGATTGTAAGGTGGTGCGGCGCGAAATTCGATCAGTGATGGGTATTCGCTGACGTACTCAACAAACGTAAGCGTAGCAGCAACAAGAGACAAAAGGGCGACGATCTGGATGGTGTCCGAGCTCACGCCGGGCAGCATGATTGCAGGCATGGAAATGACCATTGCCACAAGAAATGCCCGAGCGGCGGATGCCACCATACGCTTGATCACTGACCTGCCCCTTCAGTACAGCCGGGCGCGGTACAATGCCGTTCCCTGGTTTCTGTCTGATCCCGCCAATTATGGCGAGTTGCCTCATTCTTGCCCAAGTTTTGCCCCCTTTTCGATTCGACAGCAAGGTTCAGGTCCAGTGGCACAGATCATTTTGGCTATTTCAGGAAGCAATTGGTGCGCGATTGCATCAATTGAAAGGCAGGCTTGTTGTTAGATCAACAAGTCCTCGCAACATGTTGGGTACTAAGCGCATTTGCCCACAAGTCAGTATAGGCGCTACATCCCAAAAAGAAAAAAGCCCCGCAAAAATTGCGGGGCTTTTTCACGATTTTCTAACGGCCTCAAACCCAGGGGCGCGCCTGAGAAGCCTGCGCTTCAAAAGTGTCGATGGAAGATGCTTTTTCCATGGTCAGCCCAATGTCATCCAACCCGTTCAGCAAGCAATGCTTTTTGAAGCTATCCACTTCGAACGGGAACTCCTCTCCGTCAGAGCTGGTGACGACCTGGTTTTCCAGATCGATGGTCATGCGAGCGTTCGAACCCTTTTCGGCATCCTTCATCAACACATCCACCTGCTCTTGCGGCAGCACGATCGGCAAAATGCCGTTCTTGAAGCTGTTGTTGTAGAAGATGTCAGCAAAGCTGGTCGAAATGATGCACCTGATGCCAAAGTCCTTGATCGCCCACGGCGCGTGTTCCCGAGACGATCCGCAGCCAAAGTTATCACCGGCCACCAGAATTTCGGCTTCGCGGTACTGCGGCTGGTTCAGGACAAAATCCGCAATCTCGGAGCCATCCCGATTGTAGCGCATCTCATCAAACAGGCTGACACCAAAACCGGTGCGCTTGATCGATTTCAAAAAGCGCTTGGGGATGATCATATCGGTATCGATGTTCACAAGCGGCATAGGCGCCGCGATCCCGGTGAGTTTTTCGAATTTTTCCATTACATCATCTCCCGAACGTCGGTGAGTTTGCCAGTGAGGGCTGCAGCGGCAGCCATGGCAGGCGACACAAGATGTGTACGCCCCTTGAACCCCTGACGACCTTCAAAGTTGCGGTTGGATGTAGAGGCACAGCGCTCATGCTCGGCCAATTGATCCGGGTTCATCGCAAGGCACATGGAACACCCGGCCAGACGCCATTCGAAACCGGCTTCCTTGAACACATCCGCAATGCCTTCTTCCTCAGCCTGTGCCCGCACAAGGCCAGAGCCCGGAACAACCATGGCGCGCATGCCGTCTTTGATCTTTTTGCCCTTGAGGATTTCTGCTGCTGCGCGAAGATCTTCGATCCGGCCGTTGGTGCAAGACCCGATAAAGACTGTGTCGATCTCGATATCCGTGAGCTTCTGACCCGGTTCCAGACCCATGTAGTCGATGGAACGGCGCGCCGCTTCGATCTTGCCGCCAGTGAAGTCTTCCGGTGCCGGAACTACGGCCGAGATCGGCAGTACATCCTCGGGCGAGGTGCCCCAGGTGACGACAGGTTCGATTTCTTCGCCCTTCAGGGTCACGACTTTGTCGAAGTGCGCATCTTCGTCGGTGAACAGCGTCTTCCACCAGTCCATCGCCGCTTCCCACTGCGCGCCTTTCGGCGCGTGCGGGCGGCCTTTGACATATTCGAACGTCGTTTCATCAGGGGCAATCAGGCCAGCGCGGGCGCCGCCTTCGATAGCCATGTTGCAGACGGTCATGCGGCCTTCCATCGACAAGTCACGGATCGCTTCGCCGCAATACTCGATGACATAGCCGGTACCACCCGCCGTGCCGGTCTCGCCGATGACAGCAAGAGTGATGTCCTTGGCGGTCACACCCGGCTTCAGCTTGCCAGTGATCTCGACCTTCATGTTCTTGGACTTCTTCTGGATCAGGGTCTGAGTGGCCAGAACGTGCTCAACCTCAGAAGTCCCGATGCCGTGCGCCAGCGCGCCAAAGGCACCATGCGTCGCGGTGTGGCTGTCACCACAAACAACGGTCATACCCGGCAGAGTCCAGCCCTGTTCGGGACCAACAATGTGAACGATACCCTGACGAACATCGGACACGGGGTAGTAGTGAATACCGAATTCCTTGGCATTCTTATCGAGCGCCGCGACCTGAATGGCCGAATCCTCGGTCATGTTTTTCGGGTCTTCACGGCCCGCCGTGGTGGGCACGTTGTGATCCGGCACAGCAATCGTCTTTTCCGGCGCGCGGACTTTGCGGCCTGTCATGCGCAGACCTTCGAAAGCCTGCGGGCTGGTCACCTCGTGCACGAGGTGCCGATCAATGTAGAGCAAGCAGGTGCCATCGGCGTCTTCATGTACGACGTGGGCATCCCAGATTTTATCATAGAGCGTTTTGGGGGACATGGGTCCTCTCCCGTTCGGTTGTGATCGAAAAGCATAGTAATAGGCGTGCAAGCACGGACACAGCCTTATAGGCGGGCAAGCACCGTGTGCGTTGCTCCGAAAAAGCGTTCGCGCAATCGCGCGCGGTCTGCCCTGTCGAAAATCCTGTTCATGCTGTGCAATTACAGAAGCGCGCCGAGTCTCGCAAGACCGGGGTTTGGAAAGGTTGCGGTCAGCATTTATGCCGCTTCAGCGAAAATGTCGCATTGAAGGTGATCCATATCGCTCTTTCTTACGTAACTTCTTTATTCCGGTGGAAACCATCTATGCAAAGCGCCCTGAACCTTTTGAACCTGAGCTTGATCGCAGTGCTGCTCGTCGCGGCGCTGGCCGTGTCTGCGCAAGACAAAGGTCCGGTACATTCAGCGCCAAAGGTGGTTATGGTTCCGTGACGCGCTTTGGTCTTGCCTCGTAGCGGACCCGATGCAATCCTGACCCTGCAGCAGCAAGGCCGGTCATGAACCCCGAAGATCCTCAAATTGAAGAGATCAGCGCCGAAACGCTTGAAACGGTCTTTGGCGTTCTGTTGACCCAGATCCAGACAATTCTGGAAAGCCTGTTGCGCCCATGGATGGCGTATCAGGTGTTGATCGCGATTGGTGTTTTTGCGCTGGCGCATGTTCTGGCTGTGCTCGTGGGGCCCCGTTTTGACACATGGTTACGGTCCCGCGAAGGCTGGCCCAAATGGCGGCTGCGAACCGGTCTGATCATTCTGCGCAGAATGCGCATGATCATCTTCGTGTGCTTGATCTGGATCGTTGTTCTGGTCATGCGCGAAACAACCTGGCCATCGCGATCGTATCTGCTGGCCATCATCGCGAACCTGTCGAGCGCGTGGCTCTTTATCGCCTTTGCAACACGCCTGATCGGAAACCCGCTGCTGCGCAGTTCGGCACGGTACGGCGCTTGGATCTGGGTCACCCTGTCGATCCTGAATTTGACAGACGAAACCCAGACGGTTCTGGACGGCATCGCACTAAACCTTGGTGAGACACGGATTACCCTGTGGCTGATCATCAAGGCCGTTGTCCTGCTGGCCGTTTTGATTGCCATGGCCCGTTTGATCGCGAGTGCATCAACCGCAAGCATCCGCAAAAATCAGGACATAAGCCCATCAATGCAGGTGCTTGCAATCAAGTTCCTGCAGGTGCTGCTTTATGGTCTCGCGTTTTTTCTTGGGCTGCGGCTTGTGGGAGTCGATCTGACCGGCCTTGCCGTTCTGTCAGGTGCGATTGGTGTCGGTCTGGGTTTTGGCCTGCAAAAGGTGGTGTCGAACCTTGTCAGCGGGGTCATCATTCTCTTGGACAAGTCGATCAAACCGGGTGACGTGATCAGCCTTGGACAGACCTTTGGCTGGATTAACAGTCTGGGCGCGCGATACGTGAGCGTGGTCACCCGCGACGGCAAAGAATACCTGATCCCGAACGAAGACCTGATTACCGGTCAGGTGGTCAACTGGTCTCACTCCAATGATTTCGTGCGGCTCGATATCTATTTTGGTACGGCCTATAACGATGATCCTCACAAGGTCCGGGAAATAGCCATCGAGGCCGCGCAAACCGTTGACCGTGTGCTCGATTTCAAACCACCGGTTTGTCATGTGGTTGGCTTTGGAGACAGCTCGGTCGACTATATTCTGAGATTTTGGATCAAAGATCCCACGGGCGGCCTGACCAACATTCGGGGCAATGTCTATCTGGCGCTTTGGGATGCGTTTCAAAAGAATGGTATTTCGATCCCATTCCCTCAGCGCGAGGTTCGAATGCTGGATGGTGCGCCCATGTCCAGCAAGACCGTGCTGGATTAACGAAGGCGAAACATTTTAAGGCCAATGATCCGGCATGGATGACCATAGCCTGATCCGATCCAACTACGCCGCCGATTGCCATCAGGCCAACAACCGGCCCCACGTGCCGCCAAGATGTTTGTCCAGCGCAAACACTTTTTCGGTCAAAAGAGTGTTTGAGCGGTTCAGCAAACGCCGTTCTGCAACCCGATTGTCCGGCCCGCCGCCGGGTGGCCGAGGGTTCAGACACAGCGGTTAATTCGATCTCATCCCATTCTGACGGAACGTTGCGGGCTGACATTTGCATTGGCTCTGCCCATAGTCTGCACAAAGCAATGGGAGAGAGCGAAATGTCAGACGATATCGTCATTCTGAGCGGCGCACGCACCGCAATTGGAACATTCGGAGGCGCCTTGGCCGCCACGCCGCCCATCGCATTGGGGACGGCGGCAAGCAAAGCAGCGCTGGAACGAGCCGGGGTTGCGCCAGACCAGATCGGCACTGTTGTCTTTGGCCATGTGATCAACACGGAACCCAAAGACATGTACCTGTCCCGCGTTGCAGCCATGGGTGCAGGCGTTCCGGAAACCACACCGGCCATGAATGTAAATCGTCTGTGCGGATCAGGCGTTCAGGCTATCGTCTCTGGCGCTCAGTCGCTGATGCTGGGCGATGCAGAATTTGCCCTTGTCGGCGGCGCCGAAAACATGTCGCGCAGTCCGTTCATCATCCCTGACCAGCGTTGGGGCGCAAAGATGGGGGACATCCGCACGCTGGACATGATGCTGGGCGCACTCAATTGCCCCTTTGGCACCGGCCATATGGGCGTCACAGCCGAAAACGTCGCAGCCGAGCACGACATCAGCCGTGAGGCACAGGACGCTTTTGCCATGGAAAGCCAAACCCGCGCAGCCAAGGCCATCGAAGCGGGATATTTCAAAGACCAGATCACACCCGTCGACGTCAAAGTGAAACGGGACATGGTTCCCTTTGAAACCGATGAACACCCCAAGGCAACGACGCCTGAGGCGCTGGCCGGGTTGCGCGCGGTTTTCCAGAAGGATGGCAGTGTAACGGCAGGCAACGCATCGGGCATCAATGACGGTGCCGCCGCACTGGTGTTGGCCCGGGCCTCCGCTGCGGAGAAAGCAGGGTTGAAACCCCGCGCTCGGATATTGGGATATGCGCATGCAGGTGTCCGACCCGAAGTCATGGGCATTGGTCCGGTTCCTGCTGTCGAAAACCTGCTGGCG
The DNA here is from genome assembly GCA_020630695.1 of Paracoccaceae bacterium. GTDB lineage: Bacteria > Pseudomonadota > Alphaproteobacteria > Rhodobacterales > Rhodobacteraceae > Thalassococcus_A > Thalassococcus_A lentus. Next base: position 21,029 of record JAHDIS010000001.1, read on the forward strand.
CGCACTGGCCTGTCTGCTTCGGATTTCGATGTGATCGAAAGCAACGAGGCCTTTGCAGCGCAGGCACTGGCGGTGAACAAAGGTCTTGGCTTGGACCCGGCCAAGGTTAACCCGAACGGTGGTGCCATTGCTCTGGGTCATCCGGTCGGCGCGACCGGCGCAATCATCACCGTCAAGGCACTTTATGAACTGGAACGCATTGGCGGCAGCAAGGCTTTGATCACAATGTGCATCGGCGGCGGTCAGGGCATCGCCATGGCCATCGAACGTCTCTGACATCGGGCCACACCTGTCACTCAACATCGGACCGGGCGTTTCAAAACGTCCGGTCTTTTTGCATTCCGTGGGCTAGCGCATTTCGATAGAGACCCGTTGTGACTGCCCGGCCGAATCCAAAATGGACAGGGTGGAAAACCCCGGGCCGTCGACAGGGGCTAGAAACTCGGATTGGCGCAAACCGTTGGCCAATACGGCACCATCGGCCAGAACGGTGTAGGGCGGTGTGCCACCTCGCAACTTGATCGGAACCCCCGCTTCAGCGCTGGACAGCCGCGCCCCGTCCGGCGGAAACGTCACCTGAAGTGTCTTGGCCCCGGCGCGCGGCCCAAAGCGCTGCAACGGTTTGGGTAATTGAGCATTACTGACCAGCAAGGTTTCGGGCGGTGGCGGTGGCAGCAACGCAGTACCGGAGCGGGCGCGGCCCAGCGCTTCGAACAGCAGCGGTGCAGCGAGATCGCCACCAAAGGCCCCCGGAACCGGTGTGCCATCAGGTCGACCAATCCAGACGCCGGCAACGTGCTGCCCATCCCAGCCCAGCGCCCAGGCATCGCGATGGCCATAAGACGTTCCCGTCTTGTAGGCCACGCGCCCCGCCGCGCCTGCCGATGGCGGGGGCGCAATCGCGGACAGAACGTGTCCAAGTTGCCAACTGGACGCACGCGAAAGCACACGGCCATTTTGCGTCGTCTCGCCTTGTTTCCAGTGCAGTTGCGCCGCTTCGCCACCCCGAGCAAACGCGGTATAGAGCTGGACCATATCCTCAAGCGAAACGCCCAAGCCACCCAGCGCAAGGGCAAGGCCAGGCGTGCCCCCCTGCAATTTGGGTTTCATCCCAGCGCGTTTCATCCCAGCCATCAGATGCGCGGGTCCAACCGCCTCGGTCAAGCGTACGACCGGTATGTTGAGAGACAACTGCAAAGCCCGCCGGACAGACAATTCGCCCCTAAACTGACCGTCAAAATTCTGAGGCGCATAGCCGCCGAACTGGGCTGGCGTATCCAGTATCAGCGTTTCCGGATGTGCCAATCCTCGGTCAAAGGCGAGCCCATACACCAGTGGCTTTAGCGTAGAGCCGGGCGAACGCAGCGCCGTGGTCATATCAACAAACCCCTGCCCAGCCGTAGCCGAGTAGCTGGCAGACCCAATAGAGGAAAGAACATCGCCGGTTTCATGGTCCGCCAAAACCAGCGCTACAGACAGGCGCGGGTCACGGCCCTTCATATACCGCGCAAGAAGCTGCTCCAGATTGCGCTGCAAATCACGATCCACTGTCAGATCATGCGCGCCCGGCCGCTGTGCCACTGCACGGTCTGTGAGATGGGGCGCGATTTGCGGCATTGCGTGACGGCCCAAGGGTGCAGGATCGGTTTTGCCGGCCAAAGCGTCTTGTTCTGAAATCACCCCAGCGCGCGCCATGCGGTCCAAAACCCGGTCACGCGCGCGACGCGCTTCCTCTGCGCGGCGATCAGGACGCCTGCTTTCGGGGGCCTGGGGCAAGGCCACCAACAACGCAGCCTGTGCTGGCGTCAGGCGCTTGGGCTCTTTTCCCAACCAGATCAGGGATGCCGCCCGCAACCCTTCGACGTTGCCACCATAGGGGGCCAATTTCAGGTAGATCGACAGAATTTCCTGTTTGCTGAGATGCCGTTCCAGCGCCAATGCAAGTCGCATCTGGCGGAACTTTCCACCCCATTGGCCGGTGGTTCCATCCTCGAGCAACCGGGCCACCTGCATGGTCAGCGTGGAAGCACCCGACACGATTTTGCCATGCCGGGCCGCCTGCAGACCCGCGCGCGCAGTGGCAATGGCATCCACACCGCGGTGCTCATGAAATCTTTTGTCCTCGTAGGCGATCAGCATCTTGAAAAACAGTGGATCGACCTGATCGGCTGTGACCGACATGCGCCACAGTCCATCCTCGATTGTGTAGGCCCGCAACAACTGGCCATTCCGGTCGCGCACTTCGGATGACGTTTCATGCACCAAGACCGGCAAACGTGTCGCATCGATGAATGCGTCGAACTGATCCCGGCCACCAGCAAGAACAGCCAGAAACAGCGCCACGACGATCAGCAGTCTTGACCCGCGTTCACGCCTCATGGGTTTGTTCCCAAAGTCCGGGGTAACGCGTGACAAAGCCGTGTTCATCGACAGCCAAATGCGCTTCGTACGCCGTTTGCCGGGCCGTGTAGTGCACGTATCCACCGCGCTCGCGGGTGTAGCTCTGATCCAGCGGATCGAGCATTGGACCCGGCAACCGAAGCCAAGCCGCCCGCACGTCCAATCGCCCCACCTCAGGCGCGCGGCGCAGGGGCATCAGGTTGGTTGCTGGCGAAAACCCAAGGTCGACATCAGTACAGCCTGAAATCTGTGATTGCTCTTGGTCGTTCAAACTCCAACTGCCGTTGGCATTGGTCAGCCGGAGGGCGACTGCCCCGCCGCCCTGTGTGCCGGTGACATCGCAGCTTGTGGTCTGCCAGTCTGCATCACAGCGCACCACATAGTCCAAAGCCGCCCAGCCAGAAGCATCCCGAAACCGGGCATGCCCGATCAACATCCAACCTCCCGGCGTTTTGGCGAGACGGCACTTGTCCGTGCCGTCCCGATCCAGCGCACGCCATTCAATCGTCGCAATGGTTTGGCCCGTCATGGCAAAATCGTCACGGTTCCCGACGCCGTCGTAGCGCGGTAGTCGGGGCGATACATATCCTCAACCAAAGCCGCAGGATGATGATACGTACCCGGCGACACGGCCCGCACAATGTAGGCCAACCGAACCGGATCCGTTCCGGCATGTGTGACCGCTGTCAGGAACCGTTCCGACCGGAATTCACTGTGCTCACCGGACGACACCTTGAGCCAGTCAAGCGCCCTGATCTCACCGGACCGAAGCAGATTTGGATTGTCGATTTCGAAACCGGCCGGCAGCGCATCATCGATCATAAGACGGGCGCGGGTCTTTTCAGCCGGGCGAATGGTCAGAACAGTCACCAGCCGTGTACCGGCTTTGACAGGGCCTTCGATCTTTTCGCCTTCCATCGTGTAGTAGTCGCGGCTGATCGCATAGCCGTAGCCAGAGGCAACGGTAGGACCATCCGGCACACCAAGCGTCGTCAGGGTAATATCTGTTTTCTGGTTTGCCGTGTTCGTGATTTGCATAGGCTGCAGATCACGTCCTTCGATGCGCCGCACAAATGGCCCGGCCAGCGGAGCTTCATTGATCGACAGGCCCGATACCGTCGGATCCTGCACCATTGCATGTGCTGCCAAGAGCGCCCAGGCCTGTTCTTGTGTCGAAAGCGGCCGGTCGACCGATGCAATCCGTGTGGTCAGCGCCGCGCGATCGACGCCCTCACTCCGGGCTTCTACGGCAAGTGACAGCAATCCGGCAGCATCCCGAATGGGGGAACCATAGTCGGCACGGAATACGGATGTGCTTTGCTGTGTTCCGGAGATCCGTGCAGCGGCCTTGGCGAACATCGCATCCGCGCGCGGTTGATCCCCGTACGAGGCCAAGGCCGCCCCCAACTGCGCCTGCGCCAACGGCGTCGCCAAAGCATCGGCCCTTTCATCAGCATAGTAGCGCAGATCACCCATGGCTGCCTTGCCTTCGCGTGCCAGAACCATCAGTGCATAAGCGATGTCTTCTCCGCCATCGTCAAAGTCAGGTGCATAGGCGATACGATTGGCCAGATTGTCCAAAGCATTCCGGAACGCGATTTGTGGCACCTCATGTCCGGCGGCACGCGCCCGTGACAGGAAGTCCGTCACATAGGCATCCAGCCAGAAGTCACCCGACCCCGCGCGCCAGAGCCCAAACGCCCCATTGTTGGCTTGCCGTGTCAACACCTGGGTCAGGGCCTGATCGATACGCGTTTTTATGCGCTCAGGATCACCCAATCCAAGTGGTTCTGCCACGGCAGACATGTACAGCAGCGGCAAGGCCCGGGAGGTTACTTGTTCAGTGCAGCCATAGGGATACCGATCCAGCGAAGCCAGAAGACCCGGTGCATCAAAGCGGGCCAAGGGACCTGCGGAAATCATTGCCGAAGACGCATGCATTCTGAACCCTGCGAATATCTCATCGTCGAGGGTAAAGGTCTGCCCCGGCTCCAAGGCAAAGCGGCGGGTTTGCCCGATCGCTGGATCAAGCGCACGCACGCCCAGAGTCAGGGATTTGGTCAGGCGCTGGCCATCCGGTGTGGTCAGAACGATAGAAATGTCATGGTCACCAACATCGTCTGATGTCAGCGGGATGGCGTAGCGAACCTTTTCCCCTTCCTGCAATGCAACATCGCGCGGCAAGGAGGTGGTATCCAGTTCAATACCATCGGCCGTTACCAGCAAGGGCATAATTCCACCCGGCCCTTTGGCATGGGTCAGTTCAAGCAACAGCCTCGAGTCATCACCCGGCGCCAGAAAGCGCGGCAACGAAGCAGAAATAACCACCGGATCGCGGACAAGAACGTCGGCTTCGGCTTCACCAACTGCCGTCGGCGTCCACGCAACGGCCATCATGCGAACCGTCCCGTTGAAGTCCGGAAGGTCAAAGGAAACTTCTGCTTTGCCTTGAGCATTGACCATGACAGGCCCTGAAAAGAACGCGACAAGCGCCTCGGTTGGCGGCGGGTTTTGCATCCGTATCGAAGCGGCGGAGTCACCACCGGATCGGACCTGCCCCATGGCTCCGTTCATTCCATCGATCAGGCGGCCATAGATGTCACGGATTTCAACACCCAGTCTGCGCTGTCCAAAGTAGTGAGCTGAAGGATCCGGCGATTTGAACCCGGTCAGGTTCAGAATTCCAAGATCAACCGCTGCGACGGTCACAAATGCGGTTTCGCCTTCGGCAACACCTTCCACCTGCACCGCCGCTCTCAAGGCGGCCCGAGGCAGGCTTTCGTCCGGCGCATCAAAAGAAACCTGCAGCTTCCGTTCGCCGGGATCCACCGCCGCATGGGTCAGACCCAGACTGCGCGCAGGGTTCATACCGGCGGCAACATCCATGGGCCGGATAACCTGCGCTGTCACGTAAACACCGGCACCCCATTCTTCGGTTACGGGCAAGGCCAATGTGTTTTCGCCCTCGGTCAGTTCCACCGCCTGCATGGATATCACTCGATCCGCCAGAACTGTGACCAGCGCCTTGCCACCGTAACGTGGCACCAAGCGCAAATTGGCTGTGTCGCCGGGTTTGTATGCTTTTTTGTCCAGAGACAGCTCAAGCATATCAGGTGTGTCCGTCGCCGTTGCCGGGGCATACCATCCGGCAGAGAATCCCATGGACGCAGATGCGTAGTCGCCATCAGTGCGTTCCACGACAACCTCGTAACGGCCCCATTCAACATCAGCCGCGACAGCCAAGGCGGTCTCGTCGATGACGCCGGTTCCGCGGGCGATGGTTTCGCGATTGGTGATCGGCTCCCACCGCCAGTTGCCATAAAGCTGGTACCACTGGTAACGTGTCCGCACGCGATTGATCTGCCATTCCACTTGCATAGGCTGCGGGTTCAGATCCGGGCCCAGCGCGATCACATCAAAAGAGGCAGTCGCCCCCTCAGGCAAAGTGCCGTCAAAGGCCGGTTTGATCCCGATCACCGGACCATCCGGAGCCACGGCGCGGGTAATGCTGCGCTCAACCGGGCGCCCGGATGCCTCGGACAGGCGCAACGTAACGCGAGCCTGCATTGGACGGGCTTCACCTTCGATTTGAGGAAGCGGAAGACGCAAAGATGCGGTGCCATCTGCATCGGTCACCAACTGTGAGGGAAAACTGTTGGTCCGGTAATCGCTGGGGGCATCATGCCGGCCAAACCGATAACCCGGAAAGCCAGCAAGCGTGGTGCCGGTTTTTAGCTGAAGCTCGCCTTCGATGTTCAAATCAGACCCCGGAGCCCCAAAGAGATATCGCGCCGACACATCCAGCTGTGGAGGCGCCAAGGGATTGATTGCCCCATCAGGTAAGTCCAAGTCGAAATCGATGCGTTCCGGAACAAAATCCTCGACCAGTACCGATCGGCTGCTGAGCGGATCAGCATCCGGATCCGCAAAGACAGCGACCCGCCAAGTCCCCCGAGGAACAGAATACGCGAGTGGCAAATCGAATACGTGGCCACCGGCCAACCCACCGTCCGAAACATGGCGAGAATGCTCGACACCATCGGGACGGGTCAGCACGGCCACCAGCGGTACGTTCTGAACTGCGGCTGCCTTGGCATCGCGCAACAGGGCCGTCAGATGAATTACCTCACCGGCCCGATAGGCCCCCCGGTCCGTCGTCAAAAATGCATCCATCGGCCCGGCCGGGTCACGCCCCGCAACCCCACGATCAGACAAATCGAAGGCAGGATCTGTCAGCGACAAAAACGCGAGATCCTCATTGCCACGTTTCGCCATGACAAGAGCCGCTTGCGCACCAGCTTTGCCCCGAAGAAGACCCGGTGCAAACCGAGCGATACCCATTGCGTCAGTCTGAACTGTCTCAAGCACGCGGTTCGCCGAAGACAGCAGGCTGACCTCAAGCCCCTCAAGAGCACCGGCATCCGTCAGGCCCCGGGCAAATACGGTCAGCCCATCATTGCCCTGCAGAGTTGTCAGGCCAATGTCGGACAGCAGGAACCACTGGGTCGCCCGTCCGTCTGACCATGGATCGCTGTCAGGTTTCGACGCGGTCAGCGCATAGATTCCAGCCGGCAGATCACCAACCACATCACCCATCGGCAGACGCGTCAGCATATCGGCATTCAAACGGTTCTGGACCTCTCCGTTGCCGCGCCAGATTTCTTCTGCGATGTCATTGCTGAAATCGCGCTCTTCCCATTTGGACAATGGCTTTCCGAAATAGCTGTCCTGTAGCGACCGAAGCAAATTGCGGTCGGATACCCGGCGCAGCACCAGATCGACGGAATCCAGATTTACTGTCTTGATCGGCAAGCCGGCATCGACAGTCCGCGGTAAAACATAAGCACGACCGGGGAATGAAACGCTTGGGCTGCGGTCGCGCACATAGGCGGTGATCGGCACATCGCGGATCAGCTCTTCGCCATTGGCGGCAGGCAGGCCAGCGCGGAAAGTCACCGTGTATCGTTTTCCATGCTCGACGCCTGTGACGCAAATGCGATTGTCGTCGGAATCGATTGCCATCCGCTGATCCGGAAGACGCACATACGGCGTATAATCCTGACCAGCGCGCACCAACGGTTCAGAGAACTGCGCGCAAATGCGTGGTGTGGCGCTGTCCGCCTCGACCGTGTGCTCCCGAACCCGGAAGCCATACTTGGCAATTGCTGAATCCAGCAACTCGACCAGTTCAGGCTTCGGATCAATCTTTTCGGCCAGACGCAGCGGCGCAATCATCCCCCGACCGTCACCCAAAAGTTCCCGTGCCTTTGCCAGATCAACCAAGGCCTCAACACGGGTCGCGTCATCTTGGCTGCGCAAATATGCGTTCACAGATGCCAGCAAGGCGCGTTGACGGAACATACGCTGCCTGTTGCCTTTGGTTTGGGCAGCTTGCTCGATTGCCAAATGCCCATACTGCAACCAGTGATCCGCTTGATCGGACTGCGCCAAGGCTGCGCCTGTCCAGTGGTATGCATTGACGAGATCGCGGGTAGATCGGCTATTTTCTGCCGCATCCATAAGCGCCCGAACGGACCATTGCCCGCCATAGTGACGCGCCGCGAGATCCTTTGCCTCTTTCAGCGCGCCAGGCAGCAAGCCCGCTGCAAACGGTTCAAGATCCGCTTTGCGATCGTCCGCGCGCGCCAGTTCAGATGCCGAAGCAACCACGACACGCCCGGATATAGCGCCCGCGAAACTTTGCCTGTCCGTGACGTCGGATTTTGGGAAACACGCGTTGGAGTTGGCGTTGAACGTAAAGGCCCGGCACTTTGGATCGTTCAGGCAGGCGGCCTCGCATGCGGACAGGTTTGTGTCGAAAAGAGATTGCAGATCCGAACCGGGAAAATCCACGTCTCGGGTATGCACCAAACGACGTTCGGGGATGACATCCTGTGCCTGTACAGATGACACGACGGAAAGCCCTGCGAGCAGGGTGAGAACAAAGAAACGCATAAAATTGCTCCTTTCGACTATCTCACCAGCCTGCCACGTAGACATGAGTCGGAACAAGTAAGGCAAACCTTAAGCTCTTTTTCATCGGTGGATGTCAGCTTGCGACGCGTGAAAGTCGGGAGAACCTTGTGGCGTCAAGCGAACAACTGGCACAGGAACGGCGCGCTCGGTTGGCTGCGGAACGGTTGCTTGAACTCAAGCAAACGGAACTTGTAGCCGCCAATCGCAAGCTGGGCGAACACGCCCTGCAACTGAGCCACGAAATCACCGAAACCCGCGCCGAGGTCGCGGAAGTGCGTTCGGAAAACAAGCGGGTCATCACCCAACTCGGCGAGGTGACGGAAAAGGTCGAAATCGTCGAGGATCAGCTTTGGCGGGCGCTGGAAACCATCAGGGATGGTTTCGCCATGTTCAACAGCGATGGCGTAATGGAACTGGCGAATCCCGCGTATCTTTCCATTTTCGACGACATTGATTGCATCGGGCCCGGCGCAACCTATCCGCAGGTTCTCGAAATTCTCAGCGAAGAAGGGATTGTTGACCTTCAGGGGGAACGCAGCCTGCGTTGGCAGGCCAGAATGCTCGATCGTTGGCATCAGGATCCGATCCCCAGCGTCACCATTCGCTTGTTCGACGGTCGTTTCATCAAGGTGCAGGACCGCAGAACACCCGAAGGCGGTGTTGTTTCGCTGGCAGTCGATACCACTGATCTGATGCGGATGTGGTCTGCGGTTCAGGAACTGCCGGACGGTTTCGTGATCTACGATGCCGATGATCGGCTTTTGATGTGCAATGATCCCTACAAGGACATCTACAGGGCCAGCGCACCCTCCATGACGCCCGGTGCCAGCTTTGAAGACATCCTGCGCTACGGTCTGGAGATGGGCCAATACACCGATGCAATCGGCCGGGAAGAGGAATGGCTGGAAGAGCGGCTCGCCGTTCACAGAAATGCTAATACAGAACTGGAACAGCGTCTGGATGATGGACGTTGGATCCGGGTCTATGAACGCCAGACCCGCGACGGCGGCCGCGTTGGTCTGAGGATCGACATCACGCAGGTCAAAAAGGATCAGGAACGCCTGCGCGAAGCAACCATTCGGGCCGAAGCGGCAAATCGTGCCAAATCAGCGTTTCTCGCAAACATGTCCCATGAAATCCGCACGCCGATGAACGGAGTTGTCGGGATGGCCGACCTGATGATGGACACAGAGCTGAGCGAGGATCAGCAACTGTACATCGACACCATCAGATCATCAGGCGAAGCTCTTTTGGTCATTATCAACGACATTCTGGATTACTCAAAGATCGAGGCTGAAAAACTGCAGCTTCATCCGGAACCCTTTGATCTGGAACGCGCGATCCATGAGGTCGTGATGCTGCTGCAACCCACGGCGCGTGACAAAGGCATCGCCTTGCTCATTGACTATGACATCTTCCTGCCGACACGCTTTGTCGGGGATCCGGGCCGCATTCGTCAAATCCTGACCAACCTGATTGGCAATGCAGTAAAGTTCACCGTGGAAGGCCATGTGCTGATCCGTGTTGTCGGTGTCAGCGACTCCATGGGTGAAACCGCAGTGCACCTGACCATTGAGGACACCGGCATTGGCATTCCGGATGACAAGTTGAGCAGCATTTTCGGTGAATTCAATCAGGTCGAAGATGAAAGGAATCGTTCGTTTGAAGGAACCGGACTGGGCCTTGCGATTACGCGCCGCCTGATCGAGCTGATGCGCGGAGAGGTCTGGGTCGAATCCGAACTTGGAAAGGGCAGCTGTTTTGGAATGCGCATCGTGCTGCCAGCCGACGAACCTGTCATACAGGACACAGCCGCTCTTCCTTCATTTTTGAAATCCGTGCTGGTTGTGGATGATCACAGCGCCAACCGATCGATTTTGTCCAAGCAACTGGAAATGCTTGGCCTGAGAACAAGCTTTTGCAAGACCGGTGTCGAGGCGTTGGACCGAATAAACCCAGCCCCGGATCTGATCATCGCCGAAGCCGATCTGCCGGACATGTCCGCTCAGGAAATGGTTTCGCAAATTCGCCAGCAAGGATACGATTTACCCTTCATCCTGATGTCGGATTCCGCGGGTCAAATAGCCCGCGTCGCTGGATCAGAAGTGGACGCAGTCCTGCAAAAACCTTCGCCCAGAAGGGCCCTTTTTGCAGCGCTTGAAAACCTTGCGCCTCCGGTCTGCCAAAAAACAAAAGAACCCGACAAGCCGCTAAATGAGCCGGTAAAATCATCTGCTCCGATCCAAGAGAACGGCACGCCGCTTGATGTGCTGGTGGCCGAAGACAACAAAACCAATCAGCTCGTCTTTCGCAAAATGGCGTCGGGATTCAACGCAACGCTGAGATTTGCCAACAATGGTCTGGAGGCAGTCGCCTGCTATCGGGACAAACGGCCCGATTTGATTTTCATGGATATTTCGATGCCTCAGATGGATGGCAAACAGGCCACCCGCGAAATTCGCAGGCTCGAGGGTGACGGACACCGCGTTCCGATCATAGCGGTGACCGCACACGCCATGGCAGGCGACAAGGAAAGCATTTTGGAAGCTGGGCTTGATGACTATCTAACCAAGCCGCTTCGCAAGGCCAATCTGGCTGAAAAGATCGAATACTATGGCGCACGTGTGCAGCGCGAACTGGCAGGGTAGCCGACGCCAGTTCGGTTCAGGATGCCTTGGCCAGTGCTTCGGCCGGACGCAAGAACACCGGCTTTTCTGGCTCGGACAAATCCGGTTGATACTGATATCCACCAAGGTCGAAATCTTGCAGGCTTTCGGCGTCGGTCAACCGGTTTTGAACGATAAACCGAGCCATCGCGCCACGCGCCCGTTTGGCATAAAAACTGACAATCTTGGGCGTGCCATTTTTGTCTTCCATAAACTGCGGCGTGATCACCTTCAGGTTCAGCGATTTGGCCGGAACCGCGCCAAAATATTCCTGGCTGGCACAATTCACCAAAATGTCCGTGCCGATGGTTTCGGCCTGTTCGTTCAGCGCCTTGGAAATCTGGTCTTGCCAAAAATCATAAAGCGACTTTCCGCGCCGGGTCTTGAGCCGAGACCCCATTTCCAAACGATATGGCTGAATGCCGTCCAACGGCCGCAAGAGCCCATAGAGCCCCGACAAAATACGCAGGTGATCCTGCGCCCAGGCAAGTTCTTCCTGATCGAGACTACCGGCCTCCAGACCCTGATAGGTATCGCCCGCAAAGGCCATAACGGCTGGGCGCAAATGTTCAGCTTCGGGCGAATCTGAAAAACTGCGGAAACGGTCTCGGTTCAATTTGGCCAGATCATCGGACAGGCCCATCAGAGACTTCAGATCACCAAGAGTAAGGTTGCGGGCTGTTTTGACCAAGCGCTGTGCGTCCGGCTCAAAATCTGGCGACGTCATGTCGATATCCTGATCGCTCCAGTCCAGCCGTTTGGCCGGTGAAATCACCACGAGCATTGCGAGCCTCCCACGGAAATGAAAAACGGTTCGGCCTAAGACTTAGAGCCGGGACCCCCCAAGGTCCAGCGATCATCTGATTGCTCTCATGGGGATCGGAACTTTGGCGATCTGCGTTTGAGATCAGGACGCGTCGCGCAGAATTTCCAGAAAGGCCGTGCCAAACCGCTCAGCCTTTCGATCGCCCAGAATGCGAGCGATGCTATTTTCGCAATCGGGTCGCGTTTCGGCCAGCTTGGCCAGCATCGACGCATTGCAGGACATCGGCTTGTCCGTGCCATCCGCCCCGCGGATCAACTCGGCCTGCGCTTGCATCAAGGCATCAAAAACTTCGCCCGCGCCGCATGCGGCCAGCTTGCGACGAGACGGGTGCAGCGTTTCGACGGCGCCGTTGATTACCTCAAGAAAAGCATTGCCGTAACGCTCAAGCTTTTTGGCTCCAACACCACTGATACGAGCCATCTCATCCAGATTGGATGGCCGTTTTTCGGCCATTTCGATCAGTGTTTTGTCGGGGAATATCACATAGGCTGGCGCCCGGGCTGCTTCGGCAAGAGCGCGGCGTTTGGCCTTGAGCGCGGAAAGAAGCGGTGCGTCTTCTTCGCTGACCATGGTCTTGACCGCAGGTCGGCGTTCGGTTGCCCGGATCACGGCATCCCGACGCAGTTGAATGCTTTCTTCGCCTCGCAGGATCGGCAACGCACGGTCCGTCATGACCAAGGCCCCGTGCCGCTCGGCATCCGGGCGCATCAGATCATGGCCCATCATCTGGCGGAACACGGCTTGCCACTGCCCTTTGGATAGATCTTTGCCAACGCCAAAGGTAGGCAGGTTTTCGTGCCCGCGGGCCAGAACCTTTTCGGTTTTCTTGCCCATGACGATGTCGATCAAATGACCGGCACCAAAGCTTTCGTTTGTCCGCAAGGCCGCAGAAAGCGCCTTGCGCACGGCGTCGGTGCCGTCAAACAGCTCGGGCGGCGTATCGCAGAGATCGCAGTTTCCACAAGGTTCGGCGGTTTCATCGAAATACTGAAGAAGAGCCTGCCGGCGGCAGCCCAGCGCTTCGGCCAAACCCAAAAGAGCGTTCAAACGACCATGGTCGGCCACACGCCTTTCCGGCGGAGCAAGACCTTCGTCAATCTGGCTGCGCCTGAGACGAATATCATCGGGCCCGAACAGCGTCATGGTTTCAGCAGGCGCTCCATCGCGACCCGCACGACCAATTTCCTGATAATAGGCTTCTATCGATTTGGGCAGATCGGCATGTGCAACCCAGCGAATATCCGGCTTGTCCACACCCATACCAAAGGCAACCGTAGCGACGACAACCAGACCGTCTTCGGTGGCAAAACGTTCCTCAACTGCGCGCCGATCGTCGGCTTCCATCCCGCCATGATAATGGCAGGCAGCATGCCCCTCATCACAAAGCGCCTTGGCCAGAGTTTCAGTCTTGGCCCGCGTACCACAGTAAACGATGCCTGACTGCCCTTTGCGGGATGCGGCAAAACTTAGGATCTGCTGGCGGGGCCCATCCTTGGGCTGAAAAGCCAAATGAATGTTCGGACGATCAAAGCCGCGCAAGAATGTTTGGGGCTGATGTCCGTCAAAAAGACGCGTGACGATCTCTTCTTGCGTTTCGCTGTCCGCCGTCGCGGTGAATGCCGCCAGCGGCACATCCAGTGCGCGCCGTAGCTCACCAATGCGAAGGTAGTCCGGCCGGAAGTCGTGGCCCCATTGACTGACGCAATGTGCCTCGTCGACCGCGATCAACGAAACATTGGCCTGCGCCAACATGCGCTGAGTGCCGCCAGAGGCCAACCGTTCGGGCGCGAGATAGAGCAGTTTCAGGCTGCCATCTTGCATCATGTCCCAGACGGCGTCGTTTTCCTCGGCAGTATTGCCAGAGGTCAGCGCACCAGCCGCGACACCCGCTTCGCGCAGCCCTCTGACCTGATCACGCATCAGGGCGATCAAGGGCGAAATAACGACTGTAATGCCCGCGCGCATCAAAGCAGGCAGCTGAAAGCAGAGCGATTTGCCCCCACCTGTGGGCATGATGGCCAAAACGTTTTCGCCGCGTGCAACGGACTCCACGATTTCGCCCTGACCAGGGCGAAAGGCGTCGAATCCAAAGACGTCTTTCAAAAGCGCGTCTGACGGCGCGGCATCGCGAGGCATGAGACCTGCCAATTATACTAGATCTGCTCTAGTCGGCACTGTCTCATACTAAGAATCGGTTAATCAAGCCCTGCGACCAGCCAAATCGGGCTTATCCGCAGAAACCAAGAGGACGTCCGCCGCACAGCATGGTTGGCAGAATGTAATCCCGGAGCGAGATAAGCGCGATAAAGGCGACGAGAGGGGCCAGATCCAAAGCGCCGGTATTCGGCAACATTCTCCGGATCGGCTGGTAAATCGGCTCCAGCAACCGGTTCAAACCATCCCAAATCTGCGCAACGATCGGCTGACGCAGGTTCAAAATCTGGAAATTGATCAGCCAGCTCATGATGATGTGTACGATCATCACAAAAAATACGACGTCGAGAATGAGCCCAATTGGCCCGGCGATCGCTTGCATTTGCAGAACTCCTTGTTTGCGCAAGAAATAGGCTGCGCCCGGCCCAATCACAAGTGCCGCAGGGTCCGGTATTGACCTTCATCAGCAGCAGGATCAGTCAGGGCACAAATAAGGAGCAATTGTATGTATCCGTTTATTCGCCTGCTGGCATCCGGTCTCAAGGCCCGATCACTTCCAGAACTGAAGCTTGGTGAAACACATATTTCCCATCACATTTGCTGGCCTTGGGATCTCGATCTTTGGATGGAACTGAACAACGGCCGCACTTTGACGCTGTATGACCTTGGGCGCATTCCGCTGGCTCAGCGATCCGGCCTTTTGAAGCTGCTGGCACGCAAACGATGGGGTCTGACTATGGCGGGTGCGGTTGTCCGCTACCGCAGACGTGTCCGTGCCTTTGACAAAATCGAAATGCGCTCGCGCCTGCTCGGATGGGATGGCAAGTTCATGTATCTCGAACAGAGTATGTGGAAATCGAACGGCGACTGCGCGAGCCACGCTGTCTATCGCGGCGCTGTGACAGATCGCAATGGGATCGTTCCCACCAACATCGTTCTGCAAGCAATGGACCTTGAGCCAGCAGATGCGCCCGATTTGCCAGACTGGGTCAAGGCATGGCTGGCAGCAGAGGACCAAAGACCCTGGCCCCCAATGCAAGATAGCTGACGCAGCGTCCGGCATTCCTGTCTTGCCACAGAGCCGCGCACGGGGTTCTATCGCTGCAAAACAGGGGGATAAGATGGCAGATGTATCTGAGCAGGGGGCAATCTCGCTCCGAAAACGCATTTGGGGTTGGATGTTCTTTGATTGGGCGCAGCAACCCTATGCTACGCTGGGTCTGACCTTTATCTTTGGACCTTATTTTGCGGCGGTCGCGGTGGGTTACTTTATCGCCGAAGGTCTGTCAGACGAAGCAGCCCGTGTTCAGGCCCAGGAATTGTGGACGGGCGCGCAGGCCATTGCAGGTTTGGTCATCGCCTTTTCGGCGCCCCTGATCGGGGCTTGGGCCGGTGCAACCGGCCGCAGAAAACCGTGGTTTTATTTCTTTGTCGCGATCGCATCCATTTGTGCCGCGATGCTTTGGGGCCTGATGCCGGACGGTCAGGGCCTGATGATGGCTCTGCTATTGTTCTGGGTCGGCTTCGTGGCGTCGGAATCAGCTTTCGCGCTCTATAATTCTATCCTTCCATCACTGGGCGACAACGAGGACGCCGGTCGGATCAGTGGCGGCGCAACCGCCTTTGGCTACTGGGGTGGTGTTCTTTCGCTCTTCGTCGTGCTGCTGTTTTTTGCGGAAAACGACAGCGGTAAAACCCTGCTGGGGATTGATCCAATCTTTGGTCTGGATCCCGAAACGCGCGAAGGCACCCGCTCCGTCGGACCCTTCATCGCGATCTGGTTTGTAGTCTTCGCTATTCCGTTCTTTTTGTGGACCGAAGAGAAGCCGACCAACGAGCGGGCGAACATTGGCGTTGCGCTCAGCCGTCTCTGGAGCAGCATCAAAAGCGCCTTTCGCCAACGCAGCTATGGCAGCTTTTTGCTGGGTTCGATGTTCTATCGCGATGCGCTGACCATGCTGTACAGCGCGGGCGGTGTTTACGCGAACCTCGTTCTGGAATGGACCGTGATCCAAATTGGTGTGTTTGGCATTATCGCGGCCATTGCTGCGGCAATTCTCAGCTGGGTCGGCGGTTTGGCGGATGCCCGGCTCGGACCGAAACCCGTCATCGTGTTTTGTATCTGGGTTCTGATCGCGGTTTGCGCAGTCGTTGTGGGTATGTCCCGTGAAAGCCTGTTTGGCATTCCGCTTGAGGAAGGGTCCGGGCTTCCTGACATGATCTTTTATCTGTGTGGCGCAGCGATTGGCGGCGCTGGAGGCGCCATGTATTCGGCGTCACGGTCGTTGATGGTCAGGCATTGTACACCCGAAACCGCGACCGAGGCTTTCGGGCTATTTGCACTGACCGGGCGCGCCACTGCGTTTCTGGCACCGGCTATGGTGTCGGTCGCGACGGCTTGGACGCAAAGCAACCAATTGGGCTATATCCCGGTGATCGTTCTTTTCCTCTTGGGGCTGTTTCTGCTACGCTGGGTTAATCCAGAGGGAGTAAAGCCCAAATGATCCGCAGTATTTTTGCCCTGCTTTTGGTTGGTTTACTGGTCGCTTGTGGCGGCGGAAATTCCGGGCGCGACATTTCGGGCGAGCGGGTCAAAACACAGCGTGCACCGCTGGATCCCGTCATTGCTTCAAAACAAGCAAAACAGCTTTTCGGGGCCAAGCGTGGAGGGTCTGGTCAATCACCTGCAGCGCATGGGTTCTATTCGAAAGGTTGTCTTGCCGGAGGCGTTCAGCTTGAAGAAACCGGGCCGACCTGGCAGGCGATGCGATTGTCCCGGAACCGGAACTGGGGTCATCCGGAACTGGTCGATTTCGTAAAGAAGCTGTCCCGGCAGGCCGCCAAGCAACCCGGCTGGAATGGATTGTACGTCGGTGACATGAGCCAGCCGCGCGGCGGGCCGATGCTGACGGGCCACCGCAGCCACCAAATCGGATTGGACGTGGACATTTGGATGCTGCCTGCAAAAGATCTGAACCTAACGGTCAAACAGCGGGAAAACCTGTCGTCCATTTCAACGCGCAGATCATCGGGTGCCTATACAAACAACAACTGGACGCGTGCGCATCACGAAATTCTCAAAGCCGCCGCCAAAGACCCGCGTGTGGAACGCATTCTGGTGTTCCCCGGCGCCAAAGTTGCGATGTGCAAAGCTGAGAAAGGCGATCGCGCCTGGCTGCGCAAGATCCGTCCGTGGTGGGGTCATCATTATCACTTCCACGTACGGCTCGGGTGTCCGAAAGGGTCGCCAGGTTGCAATGGACAGGCAGCTCCACCGGCTGGTGATGGCTGCGCGGATGCCGAACGTTGGGTGCGCGATATCCTGAACCCGCCCCCACCTGATCCAAACGCACCTCCGCCAAAACCACGGCGTGAACTGACAATGGCGGATTTGCCACGACAATGCGCCGACGTTTTGGCTGCGCGCTAAGCGCCTCTTTTCTTGCTGCGCTTCTGGCGCTTCCATCGGCGGCCTCTTCGCAGGCCGCCGAGTTTCTTGGGAGCTATCTGTGGCGCGCAGAGGACCACAACCTAGGGGGTTTTTCAGGCCTAGAACTGTCTGCAGATGGATCCCGGTTTGTTGCGATCAGCGACAGGGGTGGTGTGGTCGAGGGCACGATAGAGCGCAACGAAGACCGCATCATCCGGGTGACCTCTGGCCCTCCTGTGCCACTACCAGATCACAAAGGGCAGCCCCTGCGTGGCTGGCGTACTGACGCCGAAGGTCTGGCAGGCACGCCCGGCGAAACTATTTATGTTTCCTTTGAAGGCGGTCATCGCGTTTGGGCTTACCCCACATTGAAACAGGCTGATCGTCTGCCAAGGCCCGAGGCCTTTTCGGATTTTCAGGGCAATTCCGGGCTCGAATCTCTGGCACTGGATCGGAGGGGACACATCTACGCCATCCCGGAACGGTCTGGAAAACTGACGCGGCCGTTTCCCGTTTGGCGCTACGATGGTCAATGGACCCAGCCTTTTGGTCTGCGCCGCGACGGTGGTTTTCTTCCTGTTGGTGCCGATTTCGGGCCGGATGACGCGCTCTATCTGCTAGAGCGTGAATTCAACGGGTTCGGGTTCAAAAGCAGAGTTCGGCGCTTTGTTATAGAAAACGATCAGGTCGTGGCAGAACAAACACTCCTTAGCACCAGTCTGCTGCGCCACGACAATCTGGAAGGGCTGGGTGTTTGGCAGGACGAAATCGGCGACATACGGATCACAATGATCTCAGATGACAATTTCCGGGCGCTCCAGCGGACCGAATTCGTTGAGTATCGCATCACTGTCCCCTTGCCATAGCGTGGTTTAGAGCCTAAAGCCCGCCCGTCCGGAATGATCCGGGCCAAGTCCCCGCAACCTTGCAAAAACGGGTCCATATAATGACGCGCAAATACCTTCCCGGCATTCTTGCCATGGCGACCATCGTCGTCGCTTCGAACATCCTCGTGCAGTACCTTTTTGGAAACTGGCTGACGTGGGGTGCTTTCACCTATCCTTTAGCCTTTCTGGTTACAGATCTGATGAACCGTCTTTATGGGGTGCAGGCCGCCCGGAAAGTCGTGCTCGCTGGCTTTGCCACTGGCGTTATCTGCTCACTCATCGGCAGCCAGATCATGCTTCAGGGTGATGGCTATACATACGCTGCTGTTCCACTGCGCGTGGCCGTTGCATCCGGCATTGCGTTCCTGACCGCGCAATTGGTCGACGTATCGATCTTCAATCGTTTCCGCGAAGGACGCTGGTGGCGCGCGCCGCTGATCAGCACCCTTGTGGGATCGGCACTGGACACAGCATTATTTTTCACGATCGCCTTCTCGGCCAGTGTTGCGGTTTTTGGCGCGCAAGCCGACGAAGCTATCAGCTGGGCATGGGATGCCGTGCCTTTCCTTGGCTTCGGGTCTGAGCTTCCTTTGTGGGTTTCGCTCGCCTTTGCGGACTGGCTGGTCAAACTCGCCCTTGCCTTGATCGCCCTGATCCCCTTCAGAATGATCGTTTCGAAGGCAGGAAAAGCACAACCTGCTCTATGAGGTGAAAAAAGACTTTGTGGATCACCACAGCCGTGGCAACATCATCTTGCGTTTTCAACAGCTGAAAGGAGGTGATCCAGTGTCAAGAGAGTCATTGGAGAGAGGTGTCGGAACAGTTCGGGAGGCCGCGCTCTAGGGCAGACCCTGGGGCTTTGGCCCACCGAATTGGCAGAGCCTAACCGGCCCCGCCTCCGTATTCTCGAAGGGCCGCCTGACAAGGGCGGCCCTTTTTCGATATAGAAGCACCATGCAGATCAACGAAACCATCACCATTGAAGATTGGGAACTGACTGAACAGTTTATCCGTGCCTCTGGGCCGGGCGGGCAGAACGTCAACAAAGTGTCCACTGCCGTTGAATTGCGATTTGAAGCCGAACGTTCGCCCAACCTTCCGGGTGCGGTCAAAAACCGGTTGAAACGGTTGGCAGGTCGCCGCTGGACCAAAGAGGGCGCATTGGTTCTGCAAGTGGATGAAACGCGCAGCCAGGCGCGCAATCGCGATATAGCACGAGAACGCCTGAAAGAGCTGATCCTGAAGGCCCTCGAAAAGCCCAAACGCCGCATCCCGACACGGCCAACACTGGGTTCCAAAAAGCGGCGTCTTCAATCCAAAAAAGCGCGGGGAGAGGTCAAAGCGCTGCGTGGCAAAGTTGATCCCGACTAGTCCAACCGTCCGGCGCAAACAGTTTTGGAATTAATCTGACGGTGGCGCGGTGCTGTCGCGCACGACAAGCTCAACATCAAGAAGATGGACATGGCCCGGTTCAATCGGATTGCTGGGATCGTCGAGGCCATTCAGCATAAGCTCAGCGGCTGACTTGCCCAGTTGTGGCCGATTCTGGCGGATCGTCGTCAGCCGTGGATTATAGTATTCGGCCTGTTCGATATCATCGAACCCGACAACGGATATGTCCTGCGGCACCCGAATCCCCGCTTGGGTCAGCCGCGAAATCAGACCAAGCGCGACCTGATCGGATGCACAGAAGACAGCGGTTGGACGTTCATCCATGGCGATGATGCTATCGGCAGCCTCGTATCCGGAGCGCAAAGAAAAATCACCGCGAATGATCCAATCGTCCCGGAAAGGTAGTTCGAGCAAAGCACGTTCTTCGAGCATCCCGTCGCGGCGCGCTTTGGTCAGAACATTGCCCTTGGGGCCAGTGACGTGGGCAATCTTGCGATGTCCGAGTTCAAAGAGGTGGCGGATCGCCAATCGCGCACCCTTCGGGTTATCGCTGCGCACAGATGGGCAGGGCGTGTCCTCCACCCATTCACAGGCGAAAACGACGCGGTTTTGTCCGCTATCAGACTTCAGATCCCCAACACTTGAGATCTGGACGTTACCATCAAGCACAACGACGCCATCAACCCGTGAATCCATCAGGTAGGCGTTAAGGTTCCGGCCAACAGAATGGCTGTTGTTCGTATCCGCTATGAGCACCGCATAATCGGTCTCGGCGAAGCCTGCGTCGATCCCCGCCAGAATCTGCGAAAAGAATGGGTTTCCCAGATTCGGAACCAACACCAAAATCGCGCCTGCGCGCTGTCGACGGAGATTCCGCGCCGCCTGATTCACACGATAGCCGGTCGCCTCAACGGCTTCAAAAACGGCCCGTCGGGTGCTTTCGGCGACCACCGCGGGATTGCTAAGCGCGCGGCTGACCGTCGCCGTGGAAACACCTGCAGCCCGTGCAACATCCTGAATTTTCGTAACCTTCTGGGTCACCAATTTTGTTCCTTTGCCAATTCGCGGGCGTCTTGATCCACTATGAGCGATCCGGACTGCGATGGTGAGATCATATTTTTCTTGTAAACGATTACAAGCCGCTGTATTTCCTTTTTCGCGCTATGTAATCGATTGCATAGAAAGATATCAGCCCAAAGGGCATTTCAGGGAGAGAGCCATGAAAACCATCCGCAGCCTTCTAGTCGCAAGCACAGCCGTTTGTTCGGCGGGTGCCGCTGGAGCCGCAGAACTCGAAGTCATGCACTGGTGGACATCGGGCGGCGAAGCCGCCGCTGTCGCCGAGTTCGCCAAATCTTTTGACGCCACAGGAAACACGTGGGTCGACGCAGCCATCGCGGGCGGCGAAAATGCCCGCGCCGTCATGGTCAGCCGGATCACCGGCGGCGATCCAATGGGAGCCTTTCAGTTCAACCATGGCCGTCAGGCCGAAGAGCTGATCGAAGCCGGCCTGTTGCGCGACATCACAGACATCGCCGAAGCCGAAGGCTGGCTCGATCTGGTAAACCCATCCACACTTCTGGATGCCTGCACCGTCGATGGCCGGGTCTATTGTGCGCCTGTCAACATTCACTCGTGGCAGTGGCTGTGGGTCAGCCATCAGGCATTTGCAGATGCTGGCGTCGATGTTCCAACCAACTGGGCTGAGTTTTCCGCCGCTTCCGGCGCACTGGAAGGCGCAGGCAAAATTCCGTTGGCTATGGGTCAGCAAGGTTGGCAGCAATCCGGCGCGTTCAACGTGATGATGGCCTCGCTGCTTCCCAGCGAAGTTTTCCTGAGCGTGTACGGAGACAAGGATACCGAAGTTGCCGGCGGTGATGCCGTCGCAACCGTTTTCGACGCGGCTGCACAAGCGCGTGACATGGCCGCAAAGTCGACCGTCCAGAACTGGAACGACGCGACGAACCTCGTCATTACCGGACAGGCCGGTGGTCAGATCATGGGTGACTGGGCGCAGGGTGAATTTGCCGTGGCCGAAGCGGTAGCAGGCGAAGACTATAGCTGCCTGCCGGGTCTGGGTACCAACCCGCGGCTCTCGACCGGCGGCGACGCATTCTATTTCCCGGTTCTCGAGGACGACAGCCTTGCCGCAGCGCAGGGTGAACTGGCAGCGCTTCTTCTGAAGCCTGAGGTTCAGGTGAACTTCAACCTCGCCAAGGGATCGCTTCCGGTCCGCGGCGACATCGACCTTTCGGCTGCCAATGACTGCATGCAAAAGGGATTGGCCCTATTGGCTGACGGCGCGCTGCTGCCTGACGTGAACATGCTGGCAACCCCAGACACGGTGAACCAGATCAACACGCTCTTCACCGAGTTCTTTGCCGACAAGTCGATCTCGGCTGCCGACGCGCAGGCGCAATTCGTGGACATCATCGCAGACGCCGAGTGATCCCGAAAATGTCCAAGCTCCGGCCTGCTGATCAGCGGGCCGGAGAAACAGGTCAGAGCGCGCGAAAGAGGTAAGCCATGGCGTCCAAACGCCCCAACCAGCTTTTCCGGAACATGAATGCAAAAGTGTCAGCGATCCCGATGATCGTCACGGCGCTGTTTGTGTTTGTTGGTGGGACCGCCTGGACCATTGTCTACAGCTTCACAAAGTCGGGCCTTCTGCCCCGAATGAAGTGGATCGGCCTCGACCAGTACGAGCGCCTTTGGGGAACCAAACGGTGGCTGATCGCAATCGAGAACCTCGCGATCTACGGGTTGTCGATGCTGGTCCTGGTCTTCGTGATAGGCTTTATCCTCGCAGCGCTCATTGATCAGAAAATCAGATTTGAAAACACGGTGCGAACCGTGATCCTGTATCCCTATGCGATGAGTTTTGTTGTGACCGGTTTGGTCTGGCAGTGGATTTTGAACCCCGAGTTCGGAGTCCAGAACATCATGCGCGGCCTTGGTTGGCAAAGCTTTACATTCGATCCGCTCTACAACGCCGAAATCGCCATTTTTGGCGTACTGATCGCCGGACTATGGCAGGGCAGTGGATTGGTCATGGTTCTGATGCTCGCCGGATTGCGCGGCATTGATCAAGAGGTCTGGAAGGCCTCGCGGGTCGACGGCATCCCAGCATGGAAAACGTACATCTTCATTGTGATCCCAATGATGCGCCCGGTTTTCATCACAACGCTTGTTCTGGTTGTGACCGGCATCGTCAAAGTCTTTGACCTGATCGTCGCTCAGACCGGTGGCGGCCCCGGGATCGCAACAGAAGTACCCGCCAAATACGTCTACGACATGATGTTCAGGAACAACAATCTCGGGCAGGGCTTTGCGGCATCGACCATGATGCTCGTCACCGTTGCGATCATCGTTGTGCCATGGGCAATTCTCGAATTCGGGGGAAAGAAAAACAATGGTTGATGACCGGACCATCCCCGCAGCTTCGCAGACCGTGAATGATTTTGACGGCGGCCCACGCGGCCCGAAACCGCAACGCGCCTTTTCGCGCAAGAATGTGTTTCTCTACGGCACCTTGCTGATGGTGACGATCTACTACGCAATTCCGCTCTACGTGATGATCGTCACCTCACTGAAAGGCCTGCCGGAAATCCGGCTGGGCAATATCTTTGCTCCGCCCGTTGAGATCACGTTTGAACCATGGGTAAAGGCCTGGGCCGAAGCCTGTACTGGACTGAACTGTAACGGTCTCAGTGGCTATTTCTGGAATTCGGTGAAGATCACGATCCCCTCTGTGATCCTGTCCATCATCATCGCAAGCGTGAATGGATATGCATTGGCGAACTGGCGTTTCAAAGGGGCCAACCTGTTCTTTGCCATCCTGATTTTCGGTGCATTCATTCCCTATCAGGTCATGCTCTACCCGATTGTCATCATGCTCAGAGAGCTTGGACTTTATGGAGATCTGTCCGGGCTTGTGATCGTCCACACGATCTTTGGAATGCCCATTCTGACCCTGCTCTTCCGCAACTACTTTGCGTCTTTGCCAGAAGAACTGTTCAAGGCCGCCCGTGTCGATGGTGCTGGATTCTGGGGAATCTATTTCCGGGTGCTTCTGCCAATGTCGCTGCCAATCTTTACCGTCGCGGTCATCCTTCAGGTCACCGGCATCTGGAACGACTTCCTCTTTGGCGTTGTCTACACCGGGCCTGAATCCTATCCGATGACTGTCGCGCTCAACAACATCGTCAACACGACCCAAGGCGTCACGGAATACAACGTCAACATGGCGGCGACCATCATCACCGCTCTTGTCCCACTTACGATTTACTTCGTGTCCGGCAAACTCTTTGTGCGCGGCATTGCCGCCGGCGCTGTGAAAGGCTGAATCCATGGAAAGCAGTATCACAATCCGTGATCTCGAACTCAGCTTCGGGGCCGTTGAAGTCCTGAAAAACCTGAACCTGGATATTGGGCAAGGCGAGTTTCTTGTGCTGCTCGGTTCATCCGGTTGCGGAAAGTCCACGCTGCTGAACTGCATCGCCGGGCTGCTTGATGTAACGGATGGGCAGATTTTTATTCAGGGCCGCAATGTGACGTGGGAAGAGCCATCTGACAGAGGCATCGGCATGGTGTTCCAGTCCTATGCGCTCTATCCGCAAATGACCGTAGAAGGAAATCTGTCATTTGGATTGAAAAACGCAGGTTTCTCCAAATCAGAGATTGCCGAACGTATCGACCGGGCTGCAAAGGTTCTTCAGATTGAACCCCTCCTCAAACGCAAGCCCGGTGCTCTTTCAGGCGGACAGCGCCAACGCGTGGCCATCGGTCGGGCGCTGGTCCGGGATGTCGACGTTTTCCTGTTCGATGAGCCACTGTCCAATCTTGACGCAAAGCTGCGAACCGACCTGCGGGCCGAAATCAAAGAGCTTCACAAGCGCCTGCGCAACACGATGATCTATGTCACGCATGACCAGATCGAAGCGATGACACTGGCCGACAGAATCGCGATCATGCGCGATGGAAAAATCCTGCAGCTTGCTTCGCCCAAGGAAATCTACAACCGCCCGGCCAGCAAATACGTCGCAGAATTCATCGGCTCGCCATCCATGAACTTCTTTGATGGCAAGATTGGTGAGAACGGCCAGAGCTTTGCATGCGATGCCGGTACATTCTCGCTGAACGGCTACCAGTTCGGCGAAGGCGGCGCACAAGATGGCACGGCCTGGCTTGGAATTCGTCCCGAGCACATCGCAGTCGGTACTGAAGCAAAAACTATGCCGATCCAGTTGGAAGCCTCCGTACAACATGTCGAACCGCTGGGGTCCGATACTCTGGTCCGGGTCCTCATCGGGGATCGGCGTCTGTGGGTGCGGATCGACGGTCAATCCGAAGTGGCTGACGGCGATGCTCTGAACATCGGGTTCGACCCGGCAATGGCCAATATCTTTGATAAAACAAGCGAAACTCGCCTCTAAACGGCATGTCTGCACAATCCCAGGAACACATGAAATGAACGTTTCTTTTCAACTTTATTCCGCACGCGAATTCACACCCTGGTCGGATGTCTACGCCATGCTGGCGGCAGCCGGTTACACCCAGGTTGAAGGATTCGGCGGAGTCTACGACGACCCAAAGGCCACTCGTGATGCCTTGGATCAAGCGGGCCTGAAGATGCCGTCCGGGCACTTCTTCCCCGTATCGAATTTTGAAGACAGCCTTGACGAAACCATTGCCACAGCGCGCACGTTGGGAATGGACCGCGTCTTTTGCCCCGCACCCGAAGACGATCTTCGGGCTGGTGGTGACGTGGATGCGTGGATCTCCTTGGCAAACCGTCTGGAAGAGGCCTGCAAAAAGGTAAACGACGCTGGGCTGCGGTTTGGCTGGCACAATCACCATTGGGAATTCATGCCCCTGCCCGGAGGGGCGCTGGCCATGGATCTGCTTCTGGAGCATGCGCCATCCATCGACTGGGAAGCCGACATTGCCTGGATCGTTCGGGGCAATGCCGACCCTATTGCCTGGATCAATGCGCACGCCGATCGCATCACCACAGCCCACGTCAAAGACATTGCCGCGGATGGAGAGTGTGAGGATGAAGACGGCTGGGCGGATGTCGGGCATGGCACAATGGACTGGACTGCCATCATGTCCGCTCTCAAAGCTGCTCAGGTCGATCTGTTTGTCATGGAGCACGACAAGCCCAATGATGCGACGCGATTTGCGGGCCGCTCTATCGCTGCCTTCCGCAACCTCTGAAAGGAATCATACACAATGACACTGGGTATCGGAGTTATCGGGTGCGGCAACATCTCGGCGGCCTACATGAAACTGGCGCCGATGTTTCGAGGAATCGAAATGCGTGCCTGTGCCGACATGAATGCAGAGGCAGCCCAAGCGCGCGCTGACGAGTTTGGACTACGGGCCGAAACGGTAGAGGGTCTCTTGGCCGCAGATGACATCGACATTGTTGTCAATCTGACCATTCCGGCAGCGCACTTTGAAATTTCAAAGCAGGTCCTTGAAGCGGGAAAACACGTCTATTCGGAAAAGCCCTTTGTTCTGGGGCTGGATGAGGGCAAAGCGCTGGCTGAGCTGGCTGGCAAACGTGGGCTTCGCGTCGGATCTGCACCCGACACATTTCTTGGCGGAGCGCATCAGTTGGCACGCCATCTGGTCGACTCCGGTTCGGTGGGAAAGATCACGTCAGGCACGTGTTTTGTCCAAAGCCCCGGCATGGAAATGTGGCATCCAAATCCGGACTTCTTTTTCAAGCCGGGTGGCGGACCCATTCTTGATCTTGGTCCGTACTATATCTCGAACCTTGTCCAGTTGCTCGGCCCGGTAAAACGGGTCGGCGCCACAGCCGGTATGGCCTCGGCCGAGAGAACGATCACCTCTCAGCCGCGAAATGGAGAAACGATCAAGGTCGAAACTCCGACGACGGTTCATGCCCTCCTTGAGTTCCACAGCGGCGCACAGATCACCTACTGCGCAAGCTGGGATGTGTGGCAGCACGACCATTCCAACATGGAGCTATACGGACGCGAAGGCACGCTGCATGTACCCGACCCGAATTTCTTTGGTGGCGAAGTAAGAATGACCCAGCGTGCCAGTTTCGTGAATGGCATGCCTGAATGGCAACACCCGTTCAGTGTCCCCAATGACGGCGATCGGGCCAACTATCGCGCATCGGGATTGGCGGATATGGCGCTGGCCATCGCGGAAGGCCGTGATCATCGCTGTTCGCTGGAGTTTTCACTGCATGTTGTCGACGTGATGACATCAATTCTGCGCTCTGGGGAAACAGGATCGTTTGTCGAGATCGCCACCACATGCGAACGCCCCCAAGCACTGCAACCTGATGAAGCCCAGGGAATGCTCACCTGATTTTTTCGGCGGTTCGCCGCCGGAGTCTGAACGTTGAAGGAAAAACATCATGGCATCACTCATTAAAGGACCAGCGCTGTTTCTCGCACAGTTTGCAGGCGATGAAGCGCCCTTCAATTCATTAGGCAGCATTGTGAAATGGGCCGCAGATCTTGGATATAAGGGTGTTCAAATTCCAACATTTGATACGCGCTTGTTTAACCTCGAAAAGGCCGCCGAAAGCCAAGCCTATTGCGACGAGGTTCAAGGGATCTGTAAAGACGCTGGCGTCGAAATCACAGAACTTTCCACGCACCTTCAAGGGCAGCTGGTTGCCGTGCACCCCGCCTATGATCAGGCATTCGATGCATTTGCCCCGGCAGCCGTCCACGGCAATCCAAAGGCCCGGCAGGAATGGGCCGTGGATCAGTTGATGAAAGCCGCCCGCGCAAGCCGGCGGTTTGGTTTGGACAATTCGGTCAGCTTTTCGGGATCACTGGCCTTTCCCTATCTCTACCCATGGCCACAGCGCCCCGGTGGATTGATCGAAGAGGCCTTTGCGGAACTTGCGCGCCGGTGGCGGCCAATTCTGGATGCCTACGAAGAACAGGGCGTCAACATCGGGTATGAAATACACCCGGGTGAGGATCTGTTTGACGGAGCTACCTATGAAATGTTCCTCGATGCTGTTGATGGGCATGCACGGGCGCAAATCAACTATGACCCTTCGCACTTCCTGCTTCAGCAAATGGACTACCTGTCCTTCATCGACATCTACCACGAACGCATTTGTGCCTTCCACGTCAAGGATGCCGAATTCAACCCGGATGGCCGTCAGGGTGTCTATTCAGGCTATCAGTCCTGGGTCGACCGGGCAGGGCGGTTCCGGAGCCTTGGCGACGGTCAGGTCGATTTTGGCGGGATTTTTTCGAAAATGGCGCAATACGGATATGACAGTTGGGCAGTGCTGGAATGGGAATGCTGTTTGAAGTCGCCCGAACAAGGCGCAGCAGAAGGTGCCCCTTTCATCGCTTCTCACATCATCGATGTGACCGATAAAGCCTTTGACGATTTCGCCGGAGGGGACACAGACAAAGAGCAGATCAAATCAATGCTGGGTCTGGACCGATGAGCCGCTTGCGGCTGGGTATGGTTGGCGGTGGGCAGGGTGCTTTCATCGGTGCCGTGCACAGAATAGCGGCGCGCATTGATGATCAATGGGAACTCGTTGCCGGCGCGCTTAGTTCTGATCCTGACCGTTCGCGTGCGTCCGCGGCCGAGCTTGGAATCGCGCCAGATCGCGCCTACGTCAGTTTTGAAGAAATGGTGCGTCTGGAATCTGGCCGGGCAGATCGCATTGATGCGGTCGCAATTGTTACGCCAAACCACATGCACGCAGCGCCCGCGATTGCCTTCCTGAACGCGGGCATTCACGTGATCTGTGACAAACCTTTGGCGTCCACAGCACAAGAAGCCGAAGCCATCGCGCAAGCCGCGCATGCCTCGGCCGCGCAGTTTTTCCTGACGCACAATTACACCGGCTATCCGCTGATCCGACAGGCGCGCGATATGATTGCGTCCGGTGATCTGGGCGACATTCGGGTCGTGCAGGTTGAGTACGCGCAAGACTGGCTCACCGAAGAGATCAGCAACAAACAGGCCGATTGGCGCACTGATCCTTCAAAGTCAGGCGCCGGGGGCTGCGTGGGTGACATAGGCACACATGCCTTCCATCTCGCCAGCTACGTGACAGGGCTGAATGCATCATCCTTGGCCGCCGATCTTGATGCTTTTGTGCCCGGGCGGCTTGTGGACGACAATGTACACGTTCTGCTACGCTTTGACGGTGGTGCAAAAGGCATGCTTTGGGCCAGTCAGGTCGCCGTCGGCAATGAAAACGCTCTTCGTCTTCGAGTGCACGGCACCAAAGGCGGCCTTGAGTGGGAACAGGAAAACCCGAACGTCATGCACTTTACGCGCTTTGGGGAACCCAAGCAGATCCTGACCAGAGCTGGCGCAGGATCAACCGCAGCAGGCCAGAGAAACACCCGTATCCCGCCGGGTCACCCGGAAGGGTATCTCGAAGGATTTGCTACGCTGTATACCGAAGCAGCCAACATCATTCGAAATGACCAAAGCGGAACGCCAGAGGCAGGGGCACACACACCCGGCATCGAAGACGGCCTGAAAGGGATGCGTTTCATATCCGCCTGTATCGAGTCTTCGCGCAAAGACGCCGCTTGGGTCAGCTTCTAAAGGTCGTGGCCCGGATATTGACTGCTTCAACACCGCATGTTGGCACCATTAGGATCATAGATCGGGCCGCCCAAGACCTCTGCATCGAACATTTCGCCCAAAATTTCGACCTGCAGGGTTGTGCCCGGAGCAGCGTTTTCGGCAGTGACGTATCCCATCGCCATAGACTTGCCTGCACGGTGCGCATAGCCACCCGATGAGACATAGCCCACGGCCTCGCCGTTCCGAAGGATCGCTTCGTCGTTGCTGACATCAATGCCGTCAACATCGATGGTCATCGTGACCAGCTTCTGTTTGGGACCGCTGTCGCGAATAGCCAGAGTGGCCTCTTTACCAACGAAATCTTTTTTCCAATTGATAAAGGCATCCATCCCAGACTCTACCGCATCAAAGTCAGGGCGGAACTCCAACGTCCAGACACCCCAGCCTTTTTCCAGACGCATCGACATAAGGGCGCGCGCGCCATACCAGCGATAACCTAGATCAGCGCCCGCCTCTTCGACAGCTTCTGTCAGGCGCAAAAGGTACTGCGGCTTGCAATAGATCTCATAACCCAATTCACCGGAAAAACTGATCCGGTTCAGGATCACCGGCACACCCCCAACAAATGTTTGACGCAGGTCCCGGAACTTGAACGCCTCTGCGCTGACATCGTCGCGCGTGATCCGACCCAGCAGTTCCCGCGACTTTGGTCCGGAAAGCGCAATGCCGTGCCAATCGTCAGAGACATTCGCATAGGTCACATCATCCGGCAGGTCCTTTTCGAACCAACGGCGATGCGCCTCTTGCATGGCCCCGGATCCGAACAACATGAAATGATCCTCTGCCAGACAGGCGACAGTCAGATCACCATAGAGTTTACCCTTGGGCGTCAACATCGGTGTCAGGGTCAGGCGGCCCGGCTTGGGCACGTAACCTGCAAGGGTTTGATCCAGATATGCGCGTGCGCCCGGCCCTTTGAATTCATGCTTGGCAAAATTGGCGATTTCAATGCCGCCAACGGCCTCTTGTACCGCTTTGACTTCGCGCGCCACGTAGTCATGCGACCGATTGCGCTCAAAGGTCGGATGTTCGTGGGCGTCGTCCGGACCATCAGCAAACCAAAGCGCGTTTTCCAGACCAAAGCCCTGATCCATCAACGCACCCTTGGCAACGAGCCGGTCATAGAGCGCAGTTGTCTTTTGCATCCGGCCCTTTGGCAGTGTTTCATTTGGGAAGGTCATGACGAACCGGCGTTCGTAGTTTTCCGATGATTTGATCGTTCCCCAATCCGGCGTTGCAAATTCGCCGAAACGGGCGACGTCCATGGCCCAGACATCGATGGACGGTTCGCCGTCGATCATCCATTCCGCCATGGTCAAGCCAACACCACCCCCTTGGCAGAAGCCAGCCATAACGCCCACGGCAACCCAGTAGTTTTTCATCCCCGGCACCGGGCCAATCATCGGGTTGCCATCTGGGCCAAAGGTAAAGGGTCCGTTGATCATGTCCTTGATGCCTGCCTCTCCGATTGCCGGAATGCGCTCAAAGGACATTTCGAGCCGGTCAGCGATACGATCCAGATCGGGTTGCAGCAATTCGTGACCAAAGTCCCAGGGTGTGCCGTCCACCTTCCAAGGGGTCGATTTTGGCTCGTAGGTGCCCAGCAACATGCCTTGCCGTTCCTGACGGAAATAGATGTTGGCCTCATAGTCGATACCGGCCGGCAAACGGCCTGCCTCTCCCATGCTGTCCATACGCTCGGCAATCATGGGGATTTTGTCAGTGATCAGGTAGTGATGCTCCATCGGCTGAACCGGTAAATGCACGCCGGACATATGCCCGACTTCACGCGCCCAAAGACCACCACAATTGACGATCTGTTCTGCGTTGATCTGGCCTTTTGGTGTTGTGAGATCCCAAGAACCATCAGGCCGTTGGGAAATGGCCGTGACACCGCAGTGGGTAAAATACTGTGCGCCGTGCACGCGCGCAGATTTGGCAAATGCATAGGTCGCGCCCGAAGGGTCCAAATCACCGTCCTGATCATCCCACAACGCCGCGTGGTAGTGCTTTGGATCAATCAGCGGATGCCGCTCTGCCAATTCCTTGGGGCTGATGAATTCCTGGTTCAGCCCCATATATCGCGCCTTCGATCGCTCGCGCTTTAGATAGTCGTACCATTCCTTGGTCGAGGCGGCGTAGAAGCCGCCCGTGATGTGCAGCCCCACTGAATGGCCGGATGTTTCCTCAATCTCTTTGTAGAGATCGATGGTGTAACTCTGCAGGCGCGAAATATTGGGATCAGAACTGATCGTATGGATTTGACCTGCGGCATGCCAGCTGGACCCCGAGGTCAGTTCGTCGCGCTCTAGCAGGACCACATCCTTCCAGCCGAACTTGGCCAGGTGGAACAGGATCGAGCAGCCAACCACCCCACCACCAATGACAACGACCTTGGCATGTGACGGAAGCGCCTTGCCAGTTGCAGTTTCGTCTTTCTGAATCTCGGGCATCGGTGTGTTCCTCCTAGTACCAAGCGTCGGGGAGTTCTTCTTTGCGTTTGGCCACATAAGCCTCCAACGCTTCGCGCGTTGCATCTTCCATTGGCGGCGGTTCGTACTGCGCCAACATATCCTTCACACGTGCATTGGCGCGCACGCGCATGTCTTGTGAACCGGCTTCTTCCCAGCTTTCCACATTCTCACTATCGCTCAGTTTCGGCTCATAGAACGCGGTTTGATAGTTTCGCATGGTGTGACCACAACCAAGAAAATGGCCGCCAGCTTCGACCTCACCATAGGCATCGCGGGCCAGTGCGTCTTCGGAAACATCCAACCCCTGAGTCAGAACCTTTTGGTAGCTGCCCAACCTGTCAGCATCCATGATCAGTTTCTCAAATCCGGTGCAAAGCCCGCCCTCTAGCCAACCGGCGGAATGCAGAACAAAATTCGCACCTGCCAACATGGTGGAATGCATCGAATCCGCACTTTCATAGGCGGCCTGCGCATCTTCTATCTTGGACGCAGTGAGCGAGCCGCCGCAGCGCAGGGGCAAGCCCGCCCGCCGGGCAAGCTGGCCAATGGCATAGTTGGAAACAACCGGTTCTGGCATTCCAAAGGTCGGAGCGCCTGATTTCAGCGACATCGAGGACAGGAAGTTGCCCAACACAAAAGGCGCGCCCGGTCGCAACAGCTGAACATAGCCGCAAACCATCATGGCTTCGGCCATGGCCTGAGCAACCGACGCCGCCGTCGAAACCGGACCCATGGCACCACTCAGGATGAACGGAACGACAATCATTCCTTGCCCGCGTGTTGAATAGACGCGCGCAGCCTCGGTCACGACCTTGTCGACCAAGAGTGGAGAGTTGGTGTTCACGTTGCCCATGATCACACAGTTCTCATCCATCACCGCGCGGCCAAAAACGATCTCGGCCATGTCTACGCTGTCCTGCGCGCGGCTCATCTCGGTGATTGCGCCCAGATGCGGTTTGTCAGACAGCGTCATGTGCGCCATCAGCATATCCAGATGCCGTTTGCTGACCGGTACATCGCAGGGCTCACAGGTGACAAAACCACCGTGATGCAAATTCGGGTGCAGATAAGTCAGGCGAACCAGATCGCGGAACGCATCCATATCGCCGTAACGCCGCCCCTTCTCCAGATCCCGCACAAAGGGCGCGCCATAGATTGGCGCAAAAACCTGATTGGTGCCGCCAATTGTAACGGAACGCGCCCGGTTGCGCGCAAGCTGGGTGAATTCGCGCGGCGCCTTGGCACAGAGCGCACGAATCCAGTCCGAAGGCGCACGCACGATATCGCCGTCGATCTTGGCGCCTTCACCGCGCCAGAGTTCCAGAGCCTCGGGATCATCCCGAAACGCAATGCCGACATCCTGAATGATCCAGTCAACCTGCGCTTCGAGCTTTTCAATCTGCTCACCATCCAAGACATCGAAGAACGGCAAAGATCTGCGGATATAGGGGGACGCTGCAACGCCAGCCGCGGCGTCGGCCCGGTTTCTCGCAGCGCGCGCTCGACGTGCCATTGTCTGAACTCCCTATGTTTCGATTTACAGTGGTACCCGCAAAACAGCGCTCTGTGACGGTTGAAAAATTTGATGCTTTGGATAATTTCAGATTATGCACAACCTATGGACACATCTGTCTTCACCGCGCCATTTGATGGTTTTCGAAGCCGCTGCGAGACATGGATCATTCACGCTCGCCGCGCAGGAATTGAACGTTCAACAGCCTTCCGTCAGTGCTTCGATAAAACAGCTCGAGGCCACGTTGGGCATTCAGTTGTTTCGACGCAGCCATCGTCGCATAAATCTGACGCATGCTGGTGACAGGCTTTTTGCTGATGTAACGCGTGCCTTTGAGTTGTTGGAGCAATCAGCCACATCGATCCGGCAATCGGTCAGCAACGATCACGTGACACTCAGCGCGTCTTCTGCATTCAACAACTACTGGATGCTGCCCAGACTGAAGACGTTCCAGCAAAGCCATCCCGACATCGATCTGCGTCTTCAGTCCAGTGACCGGGAGCCGGATCTGAACGTCGAACCGATTAGTCTTGCCATACGGTTGGGCGATGGGAACTGGCCCGGCTGCGACTGCCAGCGGATCGCCGAAGAAATCATCTATCCTGTTGCTGCTCCACGGGTCATGGCTGCCGCGCTTCATCTGCGCAACATCACCGGTCTGTTGCACCAACGCCTGATCCATCTCGAAGAACCTATTCGTGAACGTCCATCCTGGGCGCAATGGTTCAATGAGTTTGGAATAACAGAACAGCCGCCGCGCAGCGGCCTGCGTCTGAATGACTATGCGTTGGTTCTGCAAGCTGCGATTGCGGGCGAAGGTTTTGCCTTCGGATGGCACCATCTGGTCGGCCCAATGGTCGAACAGGGGCTTCTGGCATCCCGGCCCGAATGGGCCTGGAAAACCGGCCGCGGCTTTTATCTGGTTTGGTCCAAGAACATTCCTCTGCTTCCAAAGGCGGAAACTGTCCGGGAATGGATTCTGACAAGAAGCGCTGCTCCTTGAATGATCCGGCCATTGGTTCTAGGGCGCCACCCAGCCTCCAACCCAGCTACTGCCATCACGCTGAAAAACAGCGCGTTCGTGACGATCCGGGCCCAGATAAAGCAGATCAATGCCAAGCACCTGAGCCAACACGGCTGTAAACCGTTCCTGCATCGGCAGTGGCTTAAAATCTCCGGGATCTTCCAGTGGCACGCCGGGTGCATGCGTCCCGCCATAGACATCCCTGCCAACATCCGGAATGCGGGCCCAGCGATCACGATCCGCATGGATCAGCTCAACCCGACAGCGAAATCGGATTTGCAGGCGTTTTTCCGGCAACCAAAAATGCAGGCCAGCGCGAGGATCAGCCTCCAATTCAGCGACCTTCGCGCTCATCCGATCCGTTTGAAATTCTGCAACAGAACGCCCGGAATCCCAAGACCGGAGCACGATGGTTCGGGCCTCTGGTCCTGCCTTGGCGACCGTGACCAAGGTTGGATTGCGCGCAGGGTGATGTCGATCCTCTACGCCGCGTGCAATTTCGGCCCATGCCGCCAAACGCAAGTCTTCAGGTGTTTTCACGATCAGAACCGGTCCAACAACCGTTCGAGATACTCAAGCTCGGCTGTGGGCCGATCTGCATCGCCAGACCTGCGTCGGAGTTCGTCCAACAGTTCGCGGGCGCGGCGGTAAACATCTTCGCCCTGCAACAAACCCTCATCGGTTCCGACCTGACCAGTAGTGCCCGCATTGCGCCCGAGCGGATCGCGTTGCTGCGAAGGATCGCCACCTTCTGCCATCCCCTGCTGACCCTGGTTTTGCTGTTGCTGCTGAGCAAGCGCCTCACCCAGATTCCGCAAGCCTTCCCGAAGCGCTTCCATGGCCTCGGACTGCCGTCCGATGGCATCGGCCAGCTCTCCGTCGCGCAGCGCCTCTTCGGCACCATCCATGGCCTCTTCGGCCCGGCGCAACGCATCTGCAGCGGCATCGCCCTGTTCCGTGCCCTGCCCCGGCAGATTGCGGCGTTGGCGGTTCAACTCATTGCGCAGTGCCTGTTGGCGGTCTGCAAGGCTGTCCTCAAGCGATTGCCCGTCACCACCCTGACCATCCGCGCCCTGCTGTTCCCCGGCACCCTGTTGCTCGCCTTCACCTTGGCCTTCGCCTTGCTGCTGTCCCTGGCCCTGTTGCTGTTGGCCCTCGCCTTGTTGCCCTTGCTGTTCGCCGCGCTGGCCTTGGCCCGGATTAAACTGTTCCTGCAGGTCACGAAATGCTTCGTCCGACAGCCCCTGTTGATCCCGGAGTGTTTCTGACAAACCCTCCATGGCCTGTTCACCCGGAGACTGGCCGCCCTGACCTTGGCCTTCGGTGACCTGCATGTTTTCCATCATCTGCTGCAGCTGTTCGAGCGCTTCCATCGCCTCGGCCATCCGGCCTTGTTCCATCAGCTCCTGAATCCGGTCCATCATTTCCTGAAGATCGTTCTGAGACATCTCCATCATGCTTTGCGGATCGCCCTGCTGCTGCATCTCAGGGTTTTGTTCGGCCTGCTGGCGCTGCTGCTGCGCCAACTGGCGCAAGTAGTCATCTGTCGCCTCGCGCAACTCTTGCATCAGTTCGGCGATCTCTTGGTCCGAAGCGCCGTTTTTCATTGCTTCTGCCAAACGTTCCTGTGCGCGTTGCAGCCGCTCAAGAGCGTCCTGAAGGTCACCCTCTTCCAGTTCGAGAGCCAGATCCCACATCCGTTGCGCCAAGTCGTCCTGCTGTTCATCCGTCAGGCCAAGCGACGCGTATTGTTCCATTTCCTTTAGGATATCGCGCAATTGCTGGGCATGTTCTGGTTTGCGGAACAAGGCATCAGATCTATGCGTGATTGCCCGCAGAATAAGCGCCGAATCCGCCGCGTTTACACGGTTCCACAAAAGCGCCTGCCGTTGCTCGATCACGGCTGCTGCAACCGGATCAAAAAAGCGCCGGCCAGGCAGGTTCAGAACTTCGGGTTCTGAATACCCTTTCTGGCCACGGGCATCCTCGACCTCAAGTTCAAGTCGCACTGGCAAATTCGCCCAAGGGTGCAATGAGAAATTCGCCACGAGCATCTCGGTAAAGTCCGTGCGGCTGCCCGAAATCGGCATGCTCAGCGGGACCTCAAGAACTGGTCGCTGTTCCGGGTCGATACTCCGGCCATAGCGGCGGTCGACATCGGCCAGCACCAATTCGAAACGGGCCATTCCCCCAACCACGCCGTGATCATCCGTGGCGGCAAAAGGAATCTCAGATTCGCCTTCATAGCTCACTTCGATTTCACCATCCCGTGCGACCGTAGGAGACGCATCAGGGATCAATGCAATTTGCCAAATCCGGCCACCGGGACCATCGATCGTCAGTGCACCCGATCGCACGACTTCGAATTCCTGCGCCGTCTCAAGCATCCCGTCTTCTGGAATCGGTCGGCCCGATACATCTTCAGTAACCGTCAGCGCGCCAACTTCACCATACATACGCAGAGTGATCTGTGCGCCCTCGGGCACGTCCAGTGATGGTGCAATGATGTCATTCAGATAGATCGACGGCAGCCGCGTATAGCGCGGCGGCTCCATCCAGCCTTCCCATGTCGGCCCCTGCGCGAGATCCGGCCCACCAGCCCCCATCGAGGTAACCGACTGAACCCGCATGAAAGAGCCGAAAAGCAGCGCAACCGACAACGTCAGAACCGCCACATAGCGCAATGCATAAGGGTCAGCCTTGGCGACGCGCAGATCCGGTTCCGCGGCTTTCGCCTTTTTCAGCCTGTCTCGCATGCGTTTCTGGTGCGCCAACCAAACAGCCCCGGACGCCGGATCGTCGGTGCCTATCGCCTGTTGGTCCAATGCAGCCTGAATAGGATTACCCCTGAGTGTGCCGTCCAGACGCTGAAGAGCTTCGTCACGGGCGGGCCAGTGAAACTGCCGCGCCCCACGTACCAACGCCCACAGCGCGGCCAGTCCAAACGCCGCACCGGCCGCCCAAACCCATTCGGTCGCAACCATATCCTGCAGGCCCAGCATCAGCAGACCCAGCACAACAAATATGATCGACCAAAGCGGCCAAAATGCGCGGGTTGCCTGTTCGGCCACCATACCCCAACGGGTCAGGCGCAATGGCCAGCGAATAGCGCCATAGATGTCAGCTTTGGTCTGATGGTCACGTGGCAAAAGCGCCATGGATCGCTCCTAGCAGCAATGGGCTGCAAGAAGGATGCCTTACAACCATTCAGGGATGGTATCGCGATTTATGATTTCGTCAAAGGTCGGACGCTGCCGAATGACGGCGAATTGATCACCATTCACCATAACCTCCGGCACCAGAGGCCGTGTGTTGTACTCTGAGGCCATGACTGCGCCATAGGCGCCAGCCGAACGGAATGCCACCAGATCACCACCAGACAACGGTGGCATAAGGCGACCCTTGGCAAAGGTGTCGCCGCTTTCACAAACTGGTCCCACGATGTCGTAAGGGCTCAGCTCTGCAGCGGCAGCAGCTTCGACAACCGGCACGATTTCATGGTGCGCATCGTACATCGCCGGGCGGATCAAGTCGTTCATTGCACCATCAAGGATCAGGAACTTTCGCCCTTCTCCTTCTTTCACGTAGATGACACGACTGACCAAAATACCGGCGTTCCCAG
The DNA here is from genome assembly GCA_020630695.1 of Paracoccaceae bacterium. Taxonomy (GTDB): domain Bacteria; phylum Pseudomonadota; class Alphaproteobacteria; order Rhodobacterales; family Rhodobacteraceae; genus Thalassococcus_A; species Thalassococcus_A lentus. The sequence continues at coordinate 59,020 of JAHDIS010000001.1, forward strand.
CAATCAAACGGCCCGGTTCAATCTCGATCTCACAGCCCAAATGGCCCACGGTCCGTTGCACCAAGGCCCCGTAGTCTGTCGGCAGCGGCGGCGCTTCGTTAGACCGCGCATAGGGAATGCCCAAACCGCCACCCAGATCCAGACGCGAGATTTCATGCCCGTCCGCGCGCAATTGTTCGGTCAATTCGGCGACCTTCTGATAGGCCAATTCAAAGGGCTCCAGCTGGGTTAGCTGACTGCCGATATGTACATCGATACCGATGACTTTGAGACCGGGAAGCCGGGCAGCCTCTGCGTAAACCGCGCGTGCCTTTGCGATCGGGATGCCGAATTTGTTTTCGCTCTTGCCGGTTGCGATCTTGGCGTGGGTCTTGGCATCAACATCTGGATTCACGCGGATCGTGATTGGCGCCAGAACACCAAGCGATTCCGCCACCTGACTCAGAACCCGCATTTCAGGTTCGCTCTCGACGTTGAATTGACGAATGCCCCCCTCCAGTGCGAGACGAATTTCCTCTTCCGTCTTGCCGACACCGGAAAACACGATCCGGTCGCCCGGAACACCGGCCGCTTTGGCGCGGGCATATTCACCCCCCGACACAACATCCATGCCAGCGCCGGCATCACCCAGTGTTTTGAGTATCGCCTGATTGCTCGCGGCCTTCATGGCGTAGCAGACCAGATGCGGACCCCAGCTCAGGGCTTCGTCAAAAAGCTGGTAGTGACGCAAAAGCGTCGCCGTGGAGTACAGATAGAACGGCGTGCCAACCGACGCGGCAATTTCTGCCACATCCACATCTTCGGCCATCAACCGGCCATCCCGATAGAGAAAATGATCCACGCGTGCCTCCTGCAAAACCTCTGCTGCCATAGCGCAAGGCTGATCGCACCGGAACCCCCCAGCTTCTTTGGCTTTAAAATACCTCAGAGGGTCCTTGCCGGTGGCGAACATGCGGTCGTTTGCAAGGCAACAACTATGCCCAGCCCGTCAGGCCAGCTTTCTACGCCATATTCAGATCGGTTTTGACCGGAACCAAAGGTACAGCGGCAATCCACAGCTCACGCCGATACAAAAGATCGCCGGGATCGAAAGCAGGGCGATCCAGTTTCTCCGAACGGCGACTTCGGACAAGATCCACAGCGTCAGCGCGATCGCGGCAATGGTCAGATCCCAAACCAGACCATGTGTGCTGTCGTTCACGTACCACGCATCAATCAACAGGCCGAGGCTCCAATCATTCGCGGCCATGTAGGTCATGAAATAGTACATGGGATGGATAGCGCCCCAAATGGCCAGCGCCAGCCAAAGCCAACGCAGCCTCATCTGGTCACCTCGGTTGCTGCTTGTTTTTTCTCGGGCCGCTCCGGTTCGCCATCAGCGCCGCACGCAGCAAGACCGAAAGCCGTAAGTAACAACAAGACTCTCATCCCAACACCTCATTCCAGCGCGCCACCTGAGCGCGGACCTGTTCAGGAGCCGTGCCGCCGTAACTCATACGGCTGGCAACGGATTTATGCACTCCGAGCACATCGTAAACACCATCCGTGATCGAATCGCTGACCGATTTCATGTCTTCCAGCGAAAGATCGGGCAGATCACAGCCTTTTTGTTCCGCCATGGCCACAAGTGCACCAGTGACGTGATGTGCATCGCGGAAAGGTAGCCCGGTTTCCCGAACCAGCCAGTCCGCCAAATCGGTCGCCGTGCTAAAACCAGCCGATGCCGCGGCCTCGAGTGCAGGCACGTTTGCTTGCATATCGCGGACCATGCCTTCCATTGCCGCCAGAGCCAACATCCAATTGTCGGCTGCGTCAAAGACCTGCTCCTTGTCTTCCTGCATGTCCTTGGAATAGGCCAGCGGAAGGCCCTTCATGACCATCATCAACGCTACGTTGGCCCCAAAGATCCGTCCGATCTTGGCACGGATCAGTTCAGCCGCATCAGGGTTTTTCTTTTGTGGCATGATGCTGGAGCCGGTGCTGAACCGGTCCGACAACGTGACAAAACGAAACTGCGCCGATGACCAGATCACCAGTTCTTCGGCAAAGCGGCTCAGGTGCATCGCGCTGATGCTCGCTACGTTCAGAAACTCCAGCGCGAAATCCCGCGCAGAAACGGCATCCAGACTGTTGGCCATGGGGCGATCAAACCCAAGATCTGCCGCGGTCATATCCCGGTCGATGGGAAACCCTGTTCCAGCAAGCGCCGCAGCGCCCAAGGGGCTTTCATTCATCCGGGCGCGGGCATCCCTGACCCGGCTCAGGTCACGACCGAACATTTCCACATAGGCCATCATGTGATGGCCCCATGTGACCGGCTGGGCTGTCTGCAAATGCGTGAAACCTGGCATTACCCAACCGGCCCCTGCCTCGGCCTGAGCGAGCAATGCCCGGATCAATGCCAAAAGACCGGTTTCCGCCGCATCCAGTTGATCTCGAACCCAAAGACGGAAATCAGTTGCCACCTGATCGTTGCGGGATCGCCCGGTGTGCAAACGTCCGGCAGGCTCACCGATGATATCCTTCAAACGGGCCTCGACATTCATGTGAATGTCTTCAAGGGCCGTGGAAAATTCGAAGGTTCCGGCTTCGATCTCTGACAAGACCGTGAGCAATCCTTTCCGAATGGCCTCTGCATCGCTATCACTAATGATGCCCGCCTTGGCCAACATGGCCGCGTGGGCCCTTGATCCGGCGATATCCTGCGCCGCCATCCGCTGATCGAACCCGATCGAGGCATTGATTGCCTCCATGATCGCATCCGGTCCGGCGGCAAAGCGGCCGCCCCACATCTGGTTCGAGGTTTTGTCGGTCATTGCGTCTGTCCTGGAGGAAGCATGAAAATTAAGCCATTGCTCTATACCGCCGCCGCCATTGGCGCAATCGCTGCAGCGGTTACGTTTGGCTTGCAGGACACCCCGGAACAGACTTCCACCGTGGATACTTCTGCTGCGCAGGCTTTGCTTGAAGGCAGCATGAAGAAACTCATCTTTCATCCGGCGCCCAAACCGGCGGGAACGGCGGATTTCACCACATTCGATGGCGACCCTTTGAACCTGTCGCAATGGCAGGGCAAATGGACTGTGGTGAATTTTTGGGCCACATGGTGCGCGCCCTGCCGCAAAGAAATGCCGATGCTGGCTGAGCTGCAGACCGAATACGGCGGCGAGACTTTCGAAGTGGTCACAATCGCCACGACACGCAATCCGCCCCAAGCCATGCAAGCATTTTTTGAAGAGATCAACGTAACCAACCTGCCGCTGCACCGCGATCCGGGATCGGCGTTGGCACGGGAAATGGCCGTGCTCGGTCTGCCGGTCACTGTGATCCTGAACCCGGACGGTCAGGAAATCGCCCGCCTTAGCGGTGATGCCGACTGGGCGTCAGCCTCTGCCAAGGCAATGATCGAGGCGCTGCTCGCGTCAAACTGAGCCTGTCAATTTTTACAGAACCAAGCCGCCCATGGGAAAACCCAGGGCGGCTTTTCGCAACCACGCGAAGCACACAACAATCCGAAGAGAGAGAGAGAGAGAGAGAGAGAGAAGACGAACCCGGATCTTATTTCAGGGCAATCAAAACCCGCTTTGAACGAACCTTACGGCCTTGGCCTCGCTGCTTTTTCCATCCGCTCTTGGCAGCGCCAATCTCATCCAGTTCCAATGCGCCTTCTGCAATCAGACCGTCCAAGCCAAATTCCTGATAGCGCAGACCATTGCGTGTTTCTTCTGTGATCCGCGTGCGCTGTTCCTGAAAACCGTCCGAATGAATGACCGTGTAGCTGCATTTGCCAACCGTCCGTGTACAACGATGGGGGGCAAACCGGGTTACAGCACCATCCGCAGCAATCAAAGCGGTTACTTCGCCGCGTGCGTTGGTGTGGTAAGAACCGATGTAAGCCGCGTTGCGACCCTGACCGTTAAAGGTATCGAATACGTGCAAGTCGCCCGACTGGCCGCGTTTCACATGGGTGATCGCACCAGCGCTGTCTTTCATGACCATAACCGATCCGGCGGCCATACGATCCGCTTTCCAGCTGATATCAGCTGCAGCCACCGATGCTGAGAACGCGAGGGACAGGGCAAGGATCAGGAAACGCATTTTGCTACTCCGGGTCATGGGCCCCCACCCACAAGAAGGAAATTGGGCGAAATCGGGGCGCACTGCAAGCAATTCTGCCTTAATTGCGGTGATGCTCCACGGTTCGCGAACAATCCGGCCAAACAGACCAGATCTGTTCGTAAAACCCACGATAATGCCGCCATAATCCTGTCCAATTTGCACTCGAATCAAGTACCTCTTGGGGCCCGTTTTCTGCAATTTCAGCTTCAATCCTGACGCAACGGCGATTTTGACAAACATTTCACTGACGGCAGTATGGGTTTTGGGAGGAAATCATGCCGCTTGGTGTCTTGATCACACTTGTTGTTCTGGGAATTGCAGGGATCGCTGCTTTGACCTGGGCGCTGGGCTTGGCCAAACCACGCCGGTTTGCCAACGCAGATGAAGCCCGGTTGGCCTTTGCCCGAGAATACCCAGAGACCCCGGTGCATGACGTCGTTCTTTGCCAAAATGCCAGCGCGGCGCTTTTGAACACGGCCCATGGGCCAGCGGTGGTTTGGCCCATGGGCGCAGATTCGACGGCCCGGCTATTGGCGGAGGCGCAGGTCGATGTCGCAGAGGGCAACCTGAGAATCGCCTTACCGGACTACACTGCCCCTAAAATCACGTTGCAGCTCGATCCAGCCGAAGCCTCGCTTTGGGCACAGCAGATAAAGGAAACCCGATGACCGACACTTTGACCTACCCCGATGTCGTGCAATTGGCTGTTCCTTTTTTCATAGCCGCAATTCTGATCGAGCTGATGTGGATCGTTCTCAAAAAACGTGGCGGCCGCTATGAAACAAGGGACAGCGTCACATCGCTATTGATGGGTGCGGGGAATGTGGCGTCAGGCATTGTATTGGGCTTCATTGCCTATGGTTTTTTCATGGTGCTCTGGCAGATCACGCCGTTTGATCTTGGGACATCCTGGTTGGTCGTGGTGGTCTGCTTTGTACTGGACGACCTGCGATACTATTGGGTGCATCGCTTTGGTCACCGCATTCGCTGGGTCTGGGCAAGCCATGTGAACCATCATTCCAGCCAGCACTACAATCTGACGACCGCGCTGCGCCAAACGTGGACTGGCACATTCACGTTCATGATGGTTGTACGCGCGCCGCTAATCCTTTTGGGCTTCCATCCCGCAATGGTTTTGTTCTGCGGCGGAATCAACCTGATCTATCAGTTCTGGATCCACACCGAAGCGATCGGCCGGATGCCGCGCTGGTTCGAGGCGATCATGAACACGCCCAGCCATCATCGCGTTCATCACGGCCGCAACCCGAGATATCTGGATTCGAACTATGCCGGCGTTTTCATTGTCTGGGACAAGATGTTCGGCACTTTCGTTCCCGAGCTGGAATCAGAAAAGGTCGACTACGGGTTGGTTCGCAATCTGGGAACGTTCAATCCAATCCGCGTCGCATTTCATGAATGGGTCGGAATGTTCCGTGACATCGTGCAACCGGGCCTGAGCCTGCGGGAACGCTGGATGTATGCCGTGGCCCCGCCCGGCTGGAGTCACGACGGATCGCGGGATACATCAGAAACCATCAAAGCGAACCACCTGAAGCGCCACCCCGAAGATCGCGGGTCACCCGGTTTCAACCAAAACGCATCTTGAACGCGTTCCACATCTGGCCGGGAAAGATCATCACGCACTTCAGGTAACGCGGTCCTAGGCGTTTGGGATTACTCGCCCCACGCCAAAGCCATTCCAATGCGAATTTGCGCGTCCAAGACGGCGCACGTTTCTGCGTTCCCGCAAAGAAATCGAGCCCCGCACCAATCGATGCGAAACCGACTGTCGGGCAAACGCGACGGCCTGTGGCAGCGAATATTTCCTGCTTGGGCGCACCCAAGGCAATAAAGCACATTCCGGCACCGCTGATTTCAACCTGTTTCATGATAGCGGCAGCATCGCTGCCCGCCGGATCAAAACCCATGGGCGGCGCAATGCAACAGGCGACCTGCAAGCCGGGCACCTCCTGTTCCAGAAAGTCTTTGGCGGCGCCCAATGACTCCTGGGTTGAGCCAACAAAGGCAACCGGCACACCTTGATGGGCCGCGATCCGGGCCAAAGGCAAAATCGCATCTGATCCCGGGATCAATTCAACCGGACGCGCAGCGGCCTTGGACATCCAAACGATCGGGTTACCATCCGCAACCACCATGTCTTGGGCCAGATAGGCATCCAAAAATTCCGGCGACGTGCGCAACTTGACCAGATGATCCAGATTGATCGTCGCGAGGGCGAAACCCTTTTTCTTCGCAAGGCTTTCAGACACGCGTGATTCCAGCGCCGACCATGTCGGCACGTTCACAACAATTGTCTCACCTGAAACAGTGAACTGCATTAACCAACTCTCCTTGCCCTGCTCTTACAGTTTCACGCGGCATGGTGCAGTGCTATTTGCGCAACAAAGCAGCAATATCCATCGAAAAATCACGTTGAGTTTGGCAAAATCGCCATTGAGCCGAATTTGTCGAATTCTGGCCATGATCTGCGACTAAGGAAAAGGCAGTTAAATGGTGGGGCGAGCAGTGGCGCGTTTTCAAACAATGGATTTCATCCGCTCGGGCGGCGGCATCGGCTTTGGAGAATTCCAATGAACCGTCACGTCTGTCTATTGGGATGTGGGTTCGTTGCCGACTTGTACATGCGGTCGCTCAAGGCCACACCGGGTATAAAAGTTGTCGGTGTCTTTGATACGGACCGATCCCGCCTTCAGAAGTTCTGCAATTTTTGGACGGTTCCTGCCTGCACTTCCCTTGATGATTTGCTGTCGCACGATGCGCTGGTTCTGAACCTGACAAACCCGCACGCCCATTTTGAAACCTCCAAAGCCTGCCTGGAAGCTGGCCGGCACGTTTATTCCGAAAAACCGCTGGCCATGACCACCAAGGACGCGAAAGCGCTTTTCGCTCTGGCTCATGACAAAGGATTGATCCTCGCTTCGGCACCGTGCTCAGCGCTTGGCGAAGCCGCGCAAACCATGGGTCATGCTCTAAAGGCCGGCGTTGCGGGAACACCGCGTGCGATCTACGCCGAGCTGGACGATGGCTTTGTGCCGCAAGCCGCCTATCACAAATGGATGTCCGAAAGCGGAGCACCCTGGCCCTACGAAGACGAATTTCGGGTTGGCTGCACACTGGAACATGCCGGGTATTATATCGGTTGGCTGATCAGCTGGTTCGGCTCTGTCCGCACTGTGGTCGCCGCGTCTGCCGAAACGATCCCGAACAAAGAAGGCAATGGGCCATTCGCTCCTGATCTGTCTGTGGCCACGCTGTTTTTTGAAAACGGCCCGGTTACCCGTTTGACCTGCTCGATCGTTGCCCCGCATGATCACCAGATCCGGGTAGTCGGTGATAAGGGCGTCCTGTCCTGTGATGCAGCGTGGGACAATGCCGCCAAGGTTCGTTTTGCCAAACGGATAACACTGCGTCGGCGGTTGATGGAATCGCCCATTCGCAAACGGATCAAACTTCGCCAGCCAACGCACCCCAAGGTGAAACGGTGGGGGGCTGCGGCCATGAACTTTATGCTCGGTCCCGCCGAGGTGTTCGACGCACTTGAACAGAACCGACCTTGCCGCGTCGGGGGCGATTTTGCCCTTCACATGACCGAAGTCACGCTGGCGATTCAGAACGCAGGCGAAAACAGCGGTTCCCAGCCCATGACAACGACCTGCACCCCGATGGAGCCGATGCCATGGGCGGTCTAGCGTCAAGTTCAGAGCCTGTGATTACAATCACAGGTGCAAATGGATTTGTGGGGCGGGCCTGCGTAGCAGAAGCGCGGCGTCAAAACCTGCCTGTCATCGCGGTTTATCGCAGCGCACCACTGCCGGAATGGGCCAGCGATGCAAATATCACAGAATTGCAGTTGGATTTGTGTGATGAAACCGCAGCTCAGGCTCTGAAAGATGCGCTGCCCGATCACAGTGCAATGATCCACGCCGCAGCGCATTTGGGCGATGACATCGACAGACTGGTTCAGGACACGATGCAGTCCACACGATCTGTGATGAATGCCTTGCGCGGGCGCGACATCAGAATGGTGCTGATCTCATCGCTTGCCGTCTACGACACAGAGGCTGTGCAACCGGGCGACACGATAACAGAGGCCAGCCCTCTGATCGAAATGCCAGACCACGCGCTGGAAAGCCCGCGTGAATTTGTTGCCAGCGCCAGAGATCCTTATGCCGGTGCAAAACGGCTGCAAGAGGCAATGCTGACTCACGACGACGATGCAGAAGATGATTGGGTGCTGCGCCCTGGCGCAATCTGGGGGCCAGGCCGAAGCTGGCACGCGCTGCAAGGATTCTGGGCGTCCAAACTGCACATAACCATTGGGTCAACCGGGCAATTGCCCTTGGCACATGTAGAACACGTCGCCCGTGCCGCCGTGGAGGCGGCCCGCACACCAACCGAGGGCGTTCCCATATTGAACGTGTTCGACGATGACCTGCCAACACGCGCGCAATTTCTGGCCATGCACAAGGCATCCTACGGATGGCCACGCGCTAACCTGACGGTGCCATATGGTCTGTGGCTGACGCTAATCCGCCTGATGCGCCCACTCGCAAACAAGCTGCCCGGCCTGTTTCGCGAGCCGATTTTGCGCGCACGCATGATGCCACTGCGCTACCCAAACACCCGCCTGCGACAAGCGCTACAAGGCAAAGACAAGGGCACCTTCTCAGAAATGATGAAGCGGACTTGGGGGGCAGAGCAATGAGCTTACCCAAGCTGGCCTACCTGACCGGGGAATATCCTCGTGCCTCTGACACTTTTATCCAACGCGAAGTGGCCGCTTTGCGGGGATTGGACCATAAGGTTCTGACCTGTTCTATACGCACAACCGGGGCCGAGCACTTGGTTGGCCCTGAGCAGCGCAACGAACACGCACAAACGTTCAAAGTGCTGGATGCCTGCAAATCGCCACTCAGGCTGGCCAAAGCGCATGGGCGCTGGATGAAGACACCCGGCCGGTACCTGAAGGCTTTGGCGCTGGCTTGGAAATCAGCGCCAAAGGGCATCAAGGGCCGTTTGTACAACTTGATCTACTTTCTGGAGGCAGGCGTTCTGGCCGACGAACTGACCCTGCAAGGCGTCGATCATCTGCACAACCACATCGCCAAGGCATCATGTACTGTGGCGATGCTGGCTTCTGAGCTTTCGGGTATTCCCTACAGTTTCACGATTCACGGACCGGACATCTTCTTCGAACCGCACCACTGGCGCATCGACGAAAAGGCTGCGCGTGCATCCTTTGTCGCATGCATCAGCGATTTCTGCCGTTCGCAGTTGATGTCCTTTGCGGATCAGCAACACTGGGACCGGTTCCATATCATTCACTGTGGTGTCGATCCTGCACGCTATTTGCCGTCTAAACACGCAGGAAACGAGCTGCTGTTTGTCGGGAGACTGGCGGCTGTAAAAGGCGTTCCGGTGCTGTTGGAGGCATTGAAGGATTTGCCCAAGGGCTGGCACCTGACGGTTATTGGCGATGGTCCCGACCGCGCAGAATTGGAAACACAGGCCAAAGATCTGCCCGTAGATTTTGTTGGCTACAAATCACAGACCGAGGTGGCAGAGGCCCTGACAAAAACAGATGTCTTTGTGCTGCCCAGCTTTGCAGAAGGCGTGCCGGTCGTGCTGATGGAGGCCATGGCCTCTGGCGTACCGGTTGTGACGACCCAGATCGCCGGGGTGCCGGAATTGGTTGAAAACGGCCTCTCCGGAACACTTGTACCGCCCGGCGATGCGACCGCGCTATGCACGGCGATTGGCGCGCTCTTGGACAACCCGGAAAGCCGCAGACAATACGGGGCGTACGGCCGTTCCAAAGTTGAAACAGACTTTGACATTTCACATGAAGCTGCACGACTCTCATCTTTGTTCACCGGTTATCATGCTGGCACCCCGCCTAAGGGGAAACGGCCATGACACCGGTTGATGTCGTCCTGATTGGCCGAAACGAAGGCCAGCGTTTGATCGCTTGTCTGGAGTCCGTTCAGGGACAGGCAAGACAAGTGGTCTATGTGGACAGCGGCTCTACCGATAATTCCATTTCCGAGGCCGAAGCCCGTGGCGCGAAGGTCGTCAATCTGGATATGTCGATCCCCTTCACGGCGGCGCGCGCACGCAATGCCGGGTTTGACGCCTTGGATGACCCAGAGTTTGTGCAATTCATCGATGGCGACTGCGCCTTGGTGCCCGGCTACATCGACAAAGCCCGTGCCCATCTGGAGGCAAATCCACAGGTTGGCATGGTCACCGGATGGCGGTCAGAAATTTTCCCCGATGCAAGCCCATACAATCAGATATGCGACTGGGAATGGCACAGGCCCGCTGGCGAAATACTGGCCTGTGGTGGTGACATGATGGTACGCGCATCGCTGTGGCGTGACGTAGGCGGTATGAACGCGCAAGTTATCGCCGCCGAAGACGATGAAATATGCTGCCGGTTCCGCAAGGCTGGCTGGACACTTCAGCGCATCCCCCATGACATGACCCGCCACGACGCAGCCATGCTGCGGTTTGGGCAATGGTGGTCACGGGCGGTGCGCACCGGTCACGGATTTGCCCAAGTGGGTCATTTGCAGCCGGGATATTTCGGCAAAGAACGCATGCGGGTCATCCTGTTTGCGCTTTGGCTGCCCTTGATCGCAATTGCCAGCATTGCCTCCGGACTGTTTTCACCCATGGCATTTTGGGTGCTTGTTCCTGTGGTCGGTGCTTATGCTTTCAGCTATTGGCGCGGGCTGCAGGGTTTGATCCGCGATCAACAGCCCAAAGAAATGGCCCCGCGCATGGCGCTGCTGCTAAGCCTGTCCAAGTTTCCCAATCTGATCGGGATGCTGCGGTTTCATATCCGGCGGCTCAGTGGGCGCGACATGCGCATCATCGAATACAAGTGAGGTTTCAATGTCTGACATTCGGATAGGCCTGATCGGGGCCGGATATATCGCGACCTGGCATGCTGACGCACTCAAGGCGACAGCAGGCGTTGAAATCAGCGCGGTGTGCGATGTCTCCGCAGGTGCAGCGCAGGGTTTGGCTGATGCTTATGGCGCGCGAGCGTTCACCTCCGTTGCGGAAATGATCAATGCCAAGGCAGTGGACGCTGTGCACATCCTGACGCCGCCCCATCTGCATGAACCGATCGCCATTGAGTGTCTCAAAGGCGGATTGGACGTTTTGGTTGAGAAACCCGTCGCTGAAAGTGCCGCATCAACCCGCGCAATTCAGGCCGCCGCCGAGGCCTCGGGCAAACGGTTTCATGCCGGTCACAACTTTCTTGGACTGCCAAGTTACCTGCGAATGAAGGCCGCGATGCAACGCGGCGACTATGGTCGCGTTTCGGCTGCTGAAATCACCTGGGCGCTACCGCTTGCACCTTTGCGTTCCGGGCCATTCAATCTCTGGCTACTCAGAGAACCCAAGAACCTGTTCCTTGAACTGGGCCCACACTTGATGGCTTTTGCTCATGACCTGTTCGGCTCCATCGAGGTGCTGCACGCAGAAGCCAGCAAACCCGTGGCCTTGCCGGGCGATGACATGCGCCCTCAGGGTATTCGTATTCTGGCCAAGGCAGGTGATGTGGATGTGACCTTTTCCATCTCCATGGTCGAAACAACAGACGACAGATCCGTGACACTGCGCGGTTCGTCGGCACGGGCGCGGTTGGATTATGCCAATGACGTCCTGATTGCAGAGCGGGAAAATGCCTCTGATCTGGTGGTCAACCCGCTCAGACGCCAGCTATCCCTGAGTGGGCAACATCTGCGGGAAGGCGTACGAAACGCCTTTGTCCAATTGTCATCGCTGAACACCAAGAACCCCTACGGCCGGTCCTTCCGGGGTATGAATGGGTCAATCTATTCGAACCTTGCTAATGGCAAACCAGAAGATCCCCGCTTTTCAGGATCAAGCGCCATTGCTGTCATGCAGGCATTGGACGACGCGATTTCCAAGCTTCCGGCTGAAATTCTCGAGACGGCCGCACCAGCTGTGCAGACCCGAAAACCGAAACCGACAGCCATGGTCATTGGCGGCACCGGCTTCATTGGTCGTGCACTCACGCGCCGGCTTGTGGCTGACGGACGGGATGTGCGCGTCTTGTCCCGTGGCACATCCGGCCCCTTCCCGGATCTGCCGGACTCTGTTGAAACGGTCGGTGTTTCTCTGCGTGACGAACAAGCCCTGAGCGACGCGATGAAAGGCATCGACGTTGTCTTCAACCTTGCAAAATCCATGGACAAGACATGGGAAGACGCGCTGCAAAACGATGTTGGTGTTGCGATGAACATTGCCCGCGCCAGCCAAAAGGCCAAGGTCAAGCGACTGGTCTATACTGGTACGATTGCCAGCTATGACATGTCCGATCCAGGAACCAAGATCACCGAGGATACAGGCTTTGGCGATGACATGAGCGACCGCAACCTTTATGCGCGCTCAAAAGCCGAATGCGAACGCCAATTGATGCAGCTGCACCAAAGCGAAGGCCTGCCCTTGGTCATCGCGCGTCCCGGTATCGTGGTTGGGCCCGGTGGCCCGCTGCAACATTGGGGCATCGGTCGCTGGCATGGCGCCGGTGCCGTGCGGATCTGGGGCCATGGGCACAACATCCTACCATTCGTTCTGAATGACGATATCGCTGACGGGTTGGTTCGGATGATCGACGCCCAGGTCGAGGGTCAAAGCTTTAACCTGATCGGCGAGCGTATGTTCTCGGCCCGCGATTACTTTGACGCCATTCATCAGTCGCTGGGCGCGCGCATCCGGGTCTCATCCGGAAACCTCTATGCGTTCTATGCGTCTGATGCGGTTAAGTACGCGCTCAAGAAATACGCTCTGCGCCGCCATGGCGTGATCAGACCATCTCTGGCCGATTGGAAAAGCCGAGCGCATTTTTCGCCGTTTGAAAACGAAAAACCCAAGCGCGTGCTGGGTTGGTCGCCAGAGGCAGATCGGGACGTGTTCATTGAAAAAGCCATTTCGGATGCCAATCTATTTGGCTTCTAGGGGCGCTGAATAACCTTAATTGCGTGAACAATCCCCCTGTTTCGGACCTATTTCGGACAGATTTTGCTGGTTTAACCCTGTTTTGACGACCAACCCGGCCTGCTTTGGCCTCAAATCGGAGATGATACACACGATGCTTTGGCAAGCTTTCATAGCGCTCTGCCAGACGGGTAGCACCGGCTATTCGCTGCAATCGTTTGTGTTGTCCGGCCGCAGGAACAAGGCATGACGATGATGGAACGGCCCAAGTTCAGGCGGAAACGCAAAAGCGTTCTTGATGACGACCAGAGGGCGGGCATCGAAGATGACGTGCGCCCGGTCGAACCTTTGGAACCCCGCAAAAACCGACTGGCCCGACAGCAGGCAGAAGCTGACGCCGCAGCAAGGAAACTTGCCGCGGAACAGCAGCAACGAAAGCTGGAAAAACAGCGGCTGGAAGAATTAGAACGGGCCGCTGCCGAAGAAGAGGCACGCATACGGGCCGAGGCTGAAGCGCTGCGTATCGCAGAAGAGAAACGCGCCAGAGCCAAAGCCGAGGCGCTGGCCCGCCGCAAAGCAGCAGAACAAAAAGCCAAAGCAGAGGCCGAGGCCCGGGAACGCGAACAAGCAGCCAAAGCCGCAGCGCTTGCAGCCGCGCGAGAAAAAGCCGAGCACGAAGCCCGCCGCAAAGTCGAAGCAGCACGCCTCGAAGCAAAAGCGCGCGAAGAAGAATTGGCCGCCCTGCGCCGCGAACAGGAAGACGCTGCCAATCGGGAAGCGCGCCGCCTTGAGGCCGAAGCACTCCGCCTTGCCGAAGAAGAAGCGCGCCGGGCCGAAGAGCAGGCAATCCGAGAAGCCGCCGAGCGCGAGCAGAATGAAAAACGCCTGCAAGAGGCGAAGGCACGCAAAGAACGCGAACGCCAGGAAGCTGAAAAAGCGCGAAAAGCCAGACAGGCCGAAGCACGCGCTCGTGCAAAGGCTGAAGAAAAGCGCAAGGCCGACGAGGCCGAAAAACTGCGCCTGCAAGCCGAAGAAGAACAACGCCAACGCGACGCTGAAAAAGAAGCCATTCGTATGGCCAATGAAGCAAAAATCGCCGCGAAACGCGAAGCAGAGGAAAAGGCAGAGGCCGCCGCCCGAGCAGCGATCCTTGCTGCGCCACTTGAATTGACAGACCCGGTTGTCCCAAAGCCAGTTCGGCCAAAACGTCCCGTCGCGAAACCAGCGCCGCGCCCTGCGGCTGTTGTCAGTCAGGAAAGCCCAGCGCCGGCTGCCAAGGCGCCTCCGATGCAACTTGGCGCCGATGCGGCATGGGCGGCGCTGCCGCAATTCGCCGTGGACGAAGACCACCTCACCCGCAATCGGATTGTCACAGCCAGCCGGGATGATCCTGCGCATACCGCGTTTGATGTATTGCGGACTCGCTTGCTTCAGGCTCTTTCCGAGCATGGGTGGAAACGTGTTGCGATCACCTCGCCGACCAAGGACTGCGGCAAAACATTCACAGCGGCCAACCTTGCGATCAGCCTCTCACGGCAGGAAAACTGCCGCACACTGCTGATTGACTGCGATATGCGCAGGCCCAGTCTTCACAAAGTCATGGGCGTAAAGGCACCGGCACCGGTCGGTGACATGCTGCGCGGACGGATTTCCCCACAGGATCATCTGATGCGTCTCGGCGAAAACAATTTCCATGCCGGTCACAATATCGCCTTTGGATTCAACAACGTGATCGAACCCTACGCATCGGAATTGCTGCAGGATCCCCGCACCGTCGAGTCGCTGGCACAAGTGGAAAAGACGTTTGAACCGGATGTCATGTTGTTCGACCTTCCGCCAGCGCTCTTCTACGATGACGTCATTGCCTTCCGGCCCATGTTCGACGGTGTGTTGTTGGTCCTTGGCGGTGGCATCACGACGGAAAAAGAAATCAAAGAAGTCGAACGCCGTTTGGGCGATTCAACACCTTTGCTCGGGATGATCCTGAACAAAGCGGAAAACACCGAATTGGCACGATACCAATACTGAACATCACAACAGCAAAAGGCCCGGACTGATCCGGGCCTTTTGCTATCTGACGTTTGTTTGATCTTAGCCGCGCGCAAGGCGCGGCAGGAAACGACCAACCATCTCGCCCACTGGCAGCTTTGAACCAATTACTGCGAATGTTGCAGCCACTGCTGCAATAGCGGCAAAAATCATGGCCACAATCGAAAGCCCACGGCGGCGGCGATCCTTGGTTGTTTCAATCTGCGGGATCGCAACAACAGGTGTGACACCAAGCGCGCGTTCAAGCTGGGCCGCACTGCGGATTGCCGGGTTCAGAAGCTCAATAACAAAGGCTGCTGCGATGCCAGCAATCAGCGCGGCAACGCCACCCATGATTGCCGTCTTCTTACGGCTGCGGGACACCGGGTATTCAGGGACCAGCGCCGTTTCTAGAACCTCAAAGCGATCGGTCTGCTTGCGATCTTCCAGAACCTGGCCCATTTCCGCTTCGGCCTTGCGGCGTGTGATAACGGTGTACTGTTCCTGAAGCTGTGTCTGTTCACGCTCAAGCTTGTTCAGGGCGCGCTCGATATCAGGCGCACCTGCGATTTGAAGCTGGATGGCTGCAACCCGCTCTGCAATCAGGAGCTTCTGTTCATTCAGCAAATCAATCTGACGCTGTTTGACCTCGGCACGCTGGCGACCAGATGTGGTTTCGATTGTCACAATCTCACGATCGAGATCCAGATCAGCATCGCGCAGACTGGCAAGCTGCGACCGCAGATCAGTCACGCCAGAAGGAAGCTGATCGGCGTTTGCGCGTTTGAATTCAGCAATAGAAGCGTCAAGGCGGTCAATTTCGGAACCGACCCGAAGTTCTTCGGCCTCAAAGAAATCCAGTGTATCACGCGCGCGGCCAACGCTGCGATCACGGGACTGATCGATAACGGAATACATCAACTCGTTGGCCACATCTGCCGCTTGCTGTGGATCAGCAAGGCGAACCGTGATCAGCAAGCCAGATGGCGCATTGCCACCGGGTGCAAAAGGCTGAGCCGAATTGATGATTTCTTCGATGCGCGCAGCTTCCCGCATCCGGAAGATACGCTCGTTCACTGTCAGCATCGGGTCGTCAGAAAACAGCTGATGCTTGTCCATGATACGAACCAGATTATCACGGGCCATCAAGCGCTGTTCGATCAGGCGAACACGACGTGCCGCATTTTCATTTGCAGCGGTGGCACCGGCCAACTGGTCAGGGACCTGTGCATCTTCAATCTGCACGACGGCGGTCGCTTCATAGATCTTGATCTGCCCAAGGGCAAAGTTCAGAGCCGCGAGGCATCCAACAAATGTGATCAAAAGGATCAGCCACATGCGCCGTTTAAGCGCTGAGAGCACCTCATCAAAAGACTGGAACTGGTTCATCGTATCGCTCCCGCAAAGTGGCCCCCAATGCGTAGAAAGCTGGCTGCCCCGATCTCGTCTGCGTCTGGTCCAGAATGTGACCGAAGCGCGCCATCTTCCTGACATAAACTACCGAAGCTGCCTTATTTTCGCCATCTGTTTTACACGAATTTAGAGAAACAATGCGTATCCGAATCCGGGATCACGGTCACAATTTCGCCATATTTGCAGATGTTTACAGGAAATCAGCCGGTTTTCGCCGACGATTTGGCTGGTTAGCGGGGAATCGCGCTAAGTGACAGGATCAAGCCGTCATCGCACCACTGCCTTATTGGCAAGATTCGGTTGCGATCGGCTGCCATAATTCCGGCACATTCAGGATGGTCCGTGTAATGCGCGGCCCCGTCAGCCCACGAAACACGCAGCGCATGAAATCCGAACAACACACCTGTGATGGGATACTGCGCTTTGTAAGCTGCCTCTTTTACGGAAAACAGCCTTTTGGCTGCCAACAGGCGTTGGTCTCCAAGATCCGCCCGTTCCTCTGGACGGGCAATTTCGTCAATCAGGTCAACCTCCAGACCGGTCGCTGGCTCAAGGTCGATCCCAAGCCCGAGCCAGTCTTTTGAATAACCCGCGACAGCAACAGCCAAGCCATCACTGTGTGTGATGCTGCCCACCAATCCTTCCGGCCAAATCGGTGATCTGTCCGGTGCCATTGGAATTGCTCCAAGCCGCGCACCAAGCGAACGCATGGCGCGCCGTGCAGCCAGCCGACCCAAAGTGAACTCAACACGCCGCGCATCTCGAGCTGTCGTGAGACAAGCTGCTTCCTGCGGATAGAGCGGTGCCGATTCATCTGGCCCAGCCACGCCAAAGGCAAGACCGGGCTGTTTGGCCCGGTCTACCAAAGCTTTCAGACTGGCATTGGTCACGCGCTGCGGCGCGCGCGCATGGCGCGACGGCGCGCCATTGCATCGGCACGAGACTGGGCCCGATCATTCATAGGAGCGGTTTCAGACACCGAGGCTCCGGTAGACGCAACCGGTACCGGCGCCTTGGGGGCATCGACCATCGTGGCGACGCGTTCAGCCAGATCTGACAACACCGGGAACCGGAAAATGTCGGTGATCGACAAACGGTTCGCCCCTAGTTCTTCCCGAATGGCCCGATGCGTTTGAACCGCCAGCAGTGAATGGCCACCAAGCTCAAAGAAATTATCCCGACCTGAGATGCCCTGCACCCCAAGGAACCGAGACCAGATATCCGAGATCGCATTCGCGAGGTCAGCCGTATCCGCACTGGGCGCACCAACCTTGGGATTGGCCGGCGGTTGCACAACAGCCCGAACGATCGGGGCCGCCTGTGCGGGCTTGACTGCTTGTGGCGCAGGCAATGCCTTTCGATCCACCTTTTTGTTCGGGGTCAAAGGAAAGCTGTCCAACTGAACAAAGCGACCAGGAACCATGAATGTTGGCAGCGCGGCGCCCATGGCTTTTTTCAGATCAGCCTCATTTTGGGCAGCGCCGGTGTAATAGCCAACAAGACGTAGATCACCGGGAACATCCTCGCGCGCCATGACGACCGCTTGGGTCACCCCACTTTGGGATTCCAGCACGGCCTCGATCTCTCCGAGTTCGATCCGGAAACCCCGAAGTTTGACCTGATGATCTGCACGGCCGACATAGTCGATCCGCCCGTCCACACGCCTTCTTACCAAATCACCTGTGCGATAGATGCGGCCGGCGTGAAACGGGTTCTCCTGGAAACGCTCGGCTGTGAGTTCCGGACGATTCCAATAGCCGCGGGTCACGCCCTGACCACCGATCCACAACTCACCTTCCTGCCCGACACCAACAGGCTTACGATCTTCATCCAGAACGTAGAGCGACTGGTTCGCCAAAGGCAGACCAATGTTGACCACGGCATCGTCTGAAACAGCCGTCTCGGTCGAAGACCAGATCGTTGTCTCTGTCGGCCCATACATGTTGGTAACGCTTGCCTTAGTGATCGCTGCAAATTCATCGACCAACGCACCCGGCAACGGTTCACCCCCCAAAAAGAGATGATCAAGCTGGCTCAGTGCAAAACGCGCTTCGTCGTTCATGGCAATCATTCGGGCCATGGACGGCGTGCACTGCATATGCGTGACTTTGTGGCGGACGATTTGCGCAGCGATCGAAAAATCGTCATCAGCCAGTTCTGGGGCAACGTTGGCCTGTTGCACCACACGCGCGAGCGGTTTCAGACCTTCAAGTACGGTCTCACGATCAATCCCATAGTCAATCAGACAGGCAATTTCCGAAACACCGATCCTTTTCAGATCTTCTGCTCGGGAAAGCGCGTCCTCGACCGTGCCAAACAAACCGCTGTCATTGAAGTAACGCTCAAACGCGAAATCCAGAATCGCGTCCAACTCATCCGGCTCCAAACCGTCCAGCTGAAGATCAAAGGCGTTGGTCGCACCCTCAGGGCGTTTGAAGGCGGGGAATGCCCAAGCGTATTGCTTGATCAGTCCGGCCGCAGAATTGAGATAGTCCTTCATTGGGCCACGCGCGACTTCTCTGGCCTTTTCACGCGTTTCCGCCAGATAGGTGTGCAGCATCAGAGTGACGGTAAAGTCAGCCGGATCATGCCCTGCCTCGCGCAGCGCATCGTGGTAAATCTTGATCTTTCCCGCAACCTCGTCAATCGACTGACCCAGCAAATGCGTCAGCACGTTACATCCAAGCTGACCAGCCTCTTTCCAAGTGGCCGGATTGCCCGCGGTCGTTACCCAGACAGGCAGTTCTTTTGAAACGGGTCTTGGCTGTGTCACCACCTCGTGGATGGTCCCGTCTTTGCGCGGAAAGCCAACTGCCTCACCGGCCCACAACTTGCGCAGCGTCTTGATCGACTCGATCATCGCAGGCTTGTTTTCTGGGGGCGTGTTTTCCGGTCTGAGCACAAAATCGTCGGGCTGCCATCCCGAAGCAATCGCCATACCAGCACGACCACTGGTCAAATTGTCGATCACAGACCATTCTTCTGCGATCCGGGCTGGATGGTGCAATGGGGCGACAACCGATCCGCCGCGCACACCGATGTTCTTTGTCATACCGGCAACCGCAGCGCCGGTTACGGATGGATTGGGATATGGCCCACCAAATGCGTGGAAATGCCGTTCGGGTGTCCAGACCGCGACAAAGCCGTTTTCATCGGCAAATTTTGCGCCGTCCAAAAGCAGACCGTATTTGTCCCGGCCTACACCATCATCGTTGCCCCAATAGTAAATTGAGAATTCCATCCCCTGATCCGACAGCGGCATGGGCCCCTTGGAGATCAGGCCACGATCTTCGTCCGACGTCAGAACAACCTTAAAGCCACGCGCAGTCGTCCAGAACAATTCCAGCACGGAAATGTCGAACGACAACGATGTGACAGCCAGCCAGGTGCCGCCCTCACTGTGCGGGACAACGGCATCCATACCGCAATAAAAGTTCAGCACATTGCCATGTTCGACCATGACGCCCTTGGGCTTGCCAGTGCTGCCCGACGTATAGATCAGATAGGCCAAATCGTTTGCCGTGGCCGTGTCTGGCAGATTTTCAACCGGGGCCGTTGCAAGACGTGGTTCAGCGTCCAAAACCAGCACATCGGCACTATGCCGGGGCAAGGACGCTTCTACGGCGGCCTGAGTTACAATCACGGGCGCCGCGCTGTCCTCGACAAAATGCTGCAAACGGTCGGCCGGATAGCTCGGATCCATTGGAAGATAGGCGCCACCTGCTTTCAGAATGGCCAAAGCACCCACCATAAGATCGACGGATCGGCGGCAGCAGAGCCCAACCACCTTTCCCGGCTCAACGCCCATACTCCGCAGTAGATGCGCAGCGCGATTGGCCCGCGCGTTCAGATCGGCATAGCTAAGACTTTGCCCTTCAAAGACCAGCGCGATTGCATCAGGCGTTTTGTCCACCTGCGCTTCAAACGCCCTGTGCATGGTGAGCGTTTGATCGCGCTCAACTTCGGTTGCATTCCAGCCCAGCAAGACCGCGTCTTTTTCTGAATCCGGCAAGACCGGCATGTCAACAACTGCTCCGGCCACCGGCGCTGCGGCCACAAGATTGATCCGGGCCGCCCAAAGGTTCGCTTCGGCTTCGCTCAGAACGGTGGTGTCATAGTGAAGCCCAGCCACACCTTCGGAAAACGCTATGGTCATGGCAGTCCCGACAATCGGCGTTCCGTTGTACGATATGCCAACAGCCGGCGGCGCAAGGCTCTCCAATTCGGGAGCACAGGCTGCGATGTCAGTGGCGAAACCCACGCGTTTCTGCATGACACTCAAAGACTGTTCCCAATCGGAACGGATCTCGCTCAGTGATCCTTGCATTTCGATCCGAACCGGCACCCAAGGCGCCACAATCGAAGCATCTGAAATTTCCGCCAGATCCGTGTTTGAAACCGCAACATCAAAAGCGGACTGCCCGGTCACCCGCCCAATCAAGGCAACGATCTGCGCGATGCCTTCCTGTTCGATTTGCAATGGCAGCGGCACGTCGCACAGCGTTGCGTCTGCAACAGGTTTGATCCCGGGAAGCGAAACAGATTCAAGCTTGGCCAGACGCTCACGCCAGAACCCCGAATGTGCAGCGATCCGGCCGCTTGCCTGACCCGCAAGATCCAGCAACTCGGCATCAATCAAAGGCAATTGATCACCTGCCTGTGCCACTGTTTTGGGATCAATGGCCTGACCTTCCAGCGTCTCGAGCCCGCTCAGGACAACCGCGTGTTCGCCGCAGGCCACGGTAAGATGGTCTGCAGTCACATCCAGAACGTTGCCCGCTGGCGCGTGGCTTTCCGTGATCTGCGCATGTCTTGCGATGTATAGGGCCGAGCCCGCCTTGAACTTGGGCGTGCAAAGCGGGTTCCAATACGGTCCGTGATCCAACGCCCGCACCAGACGTGCCAGCTCGGCTGCTGGCCTCGCAAAATCGAGCAGGCCATGGCCTCCCGGTCTGTCTGCAAGCGCATGATAGGTGCGTTGACTCAGGTCTTGAGGAAGGCGTTTCAGGGCATCCTGCTCAAGCTGGGCCAGCAAATCTGGAAAGCTCTGGATCGCGGCCTCATAGGCTTTGGTGTTCAGCGTGAGCGCAGTATCGTTTGCGCTGATGTCGAAACTGCGCGTGACCAGAATGTCGCCTTCGTCCACGCCACCTTCGATCATATGCCATGTGATGCCGTGCTGAGTTTCTCCCTCGACCAAGGCCCAGACCGGCGCGTTCAAACCAGCATGTTTTGGCAATGGCCCATCATGAAAATTGATCGCACCCTTGGCTGCAAGGTCCAGCACGTCCTGCGGAATAACCATCAGGTTCGCGATTGACAGCAACCAGTCGAACGACACATCCCCCAGGCGTTCAGCCAGATCCTTGCCTGGTGTTTCGACCCGCAAACCACGATCTTTGGCCCAGCCCCGCAAATCTGGGTTCCGGGTCACGACGGCAGAAATGGAATTGCCGCGTTCCAAAAGCTGTTCGCTGCACTGAACGAGCAGAGATTCGTTGCCAATTACTACGCACGAAAACGTCGCCATGATCGTTACTCCGTTCCTGTCTCAGTCGCGGTCTGTCCTGTGAACGGGCGGACCGCCCGCTGCTTTCCCGGCAAGGGCCGAAAAAATGCCTTCAGGTCGTGTAAAAGCAGATCACGCAGAAAATGCGGTGGATCTGCGGCCGGCTTGCGTTGCAAGACGCGCCGGATACGCCACATAGCGCCGCCCACTGCATGCAGTAGGGTCGCAAGAACGGCATAGGCCCGTCCGTGGTTCTTGGTGAAATATGTCCAGCGGCTGTCCAGCCAAAAACCGGGGACCCGCTGCCATGTCTTCATACCGGTCGAAACAGACCCGATGTGTGCCACTTCGCTGTTGCGAACATAATGCATTTCATGTCCAGCCCGAGCGGCCCTGAGACACAGGTCCGTTTCTTCGAAATACAGAAAAAACGTTTCGTCAAACAGTCCGATGGCATCTAGCACCGTCTGCCGCATCATCAGGGACGCCCCCGCGAGCCAATCGACCCGGGTGGTTTCATCCGGCACGGCCAGTGGCACCTGATGGTTTCTCAAAAGCCTCGATACAGGCCCGAAACGCGAGGAGCCTTCCAGCTCTGACAGGGCTGACGGAAACCGGAACGCGGTGACATGGGCATCCCCATCTTCGCCGTGGATATAGCTACCCGCAAAACCCGCTTCGGGATGTGTTTCGAGATGCTCCAAAAGTTTTTGCAGGGCATCAGGTGCCGGGAAAGCATCCGAGTTGAGAAGATAGACATAGTCCGGTTTGGAACCGTCGGACCACCCCGCGCGAATGCCGACGTTGTTGCCCGCACCGAAACCACCGTTGTGCTGCGACTGGAGCACACGCACCGGGGCGTCTGGGTATTTGGTCACGATCTCTTGTTCGATCAGTTCAAACGAACCGTCACCACTGTCGTTGTCGACAATCACCAATTCAGCATCCAAGCCTTCCATTGCCCGCAGCGCTGCATCCACGGACCGCAGGGTCATGACCGGTGTTCGGTAATTGAGGGATATGACAAGAAGCTTGGCCATCGGGTTCACTCAGCCGCGTGCGTCGGAAAGGCGACCACCTCTCCTCGTGTCGTTATGCCAGCCTCGGCGGCTTCGATTGCTTCGCGCATCAACCCGGCAAGAACACGTACATTTGGCTCAAGCACCATCGAGTCGTGGTCACCCGGCACTTCGAAAACTTCGATCTGCGGTGTGTAGAGACCCCAGTCGTTGTCATGGGTCACATAGGTCCGTTCGGAATTCACCATTGCCCCGTTGGAAACCGTCCATGTCCCGACAAGCGGCGGACGGTACAACATCAGGCGTCCGCCCCAAGGCCGCACATCATAAGCCGCGATAGCGCGGTAGAACGCAGCTTCGATCTCGGCGTTGTGGAACGCGCCTTCGGATTGCGTTTCTTCGTTTTGGCGCCGTTTTACAAATTCCCAAACGATCCTGTTCTTGGCCCAGATCAGCGGATACAGGATCCCTTTTGCCTTGGCCTGTTGAAGCTGGATCAACATCCGATCCATTCGCGACAAAGGCCGACGCTTGGGCAATGGCGTATCAAGCATGACAACGATTGAAACCGTTTCACCCAGCGCTTCGAGTTGGTGGGCAATTTCGTATGCGGTGATCCCACCACCCGAAAAGCCGCCAACCATGTAGGGCCCTTCGGGTTGCACTTTGCGCATTTCCTCGATGTAGGCGCTGGCCGCCTCTTCAATCGTTTCATGGGGTTCTTCGCCACCATACAGGCCTTTGGCCTGCAGTCCATAAAATGGTCGATCCGATCCAAGCAGATGCGCCAGATGACGCAAGTTCAGAACATTGCCAAACATCCCCGCCACGAGGAAAAACGGCTGGCGCGGGCCACCGTCACCATCGTGCATCGCAACCAGATGTTTGAACCGCTTCTGCGGCTGAGCCTCGCCTCCGGCATCAACCGAAGCCTCGTCCGCATCACCCGTAAAGCCCGTTTGTTCGGCGATCAGTTCGGCACATTTGCGAATTGTCGGCGCTTCAAACAGAACAGAAATCGGGAAGTCGACCCGGAACGTCTTTTTGACTTTGGCGAACAGTCGAACCGCGATCAGACTGTGCCCTCCGAGATCAAAGAAGCTGTCCTCAACGCCGACATTCGAAACGCCCAGCAACTCTTCCCAGAATCCGGCAAGGGTACGCTCGATGTCATTTTCCGGCGCAACATAGTCACCTTCCAACTGGGGGCGTTCAAAGGTTTGACCGGCGTCTTTCTCGGCCGAACTGGCCGCCGTTTGTCTGGTCAACGCATCAATATCCATCGACGACACGACGATCTGCGGCTCGCCCATGGAAAGCGCCGCGGCAAAGGCCTGAACCCCTTCTTGCGGCAGAATGCCTTGGGACAGGTTATGCGCCAGACGTTCTTCGGCGGGTGACAATGGCTGCGCTGCGCCTGCTTCATCGAATTCCACTTCGGCAGCTGTCAAACGCGGGGCTGCTTTGAGAATATCAAGATTGTCGAGCTTGCGGATGGTAAAGCCCATCACTTCGATCATCACATTGCCGTCTTCATCACAAAGCGTGACGTCGAAACTGGCTGTTTCGTTGTCGGCCTTGTTCTCGGCGGCGTTGCGCACCCAGCTTACGATCCGGTCTGGCAAATCGGCATGAACACGCACCCGTCCATAACGCACAGGTGCCCACAGATGCGTCGGCTGCCAGCCGTCAATCAGCTCCATTGCCCAGCCGGTTGCGATATCCATCAAGGCAGGGTGAATCAGGCATCCGTCGTCTTGCGCGACTGCAGGAAGCGACAGGTCGGCGATGCCTTCACCGGTTCCCAGCGCCCGCGCGTCGAGCACTTTCCAACGTGATCCAAAATTGAGCATCACTTCTTGCGCAGCGGCCAGCTTGCCGCCCTGTGCGGCTACGGGCGCATCACAGCGGGCACGGATGGCCGCCAAATCAATCTGATCCGGACGCTTCATGGGCAGCAATCGCAAACGCCCCTGCGCAGTCAAAGCGTGGCCTCTGCGGCCATTCAAAGTCGCGTCGGCCAGAACATCAAACCCATACCCACGGTCACTGCGGGTCATCCGGACCTTCACATCGCGGGCCGCGCCATCGGCCACACGAAGAGGCCGCAGAAAATCCAGATCCCCAATTTCGAAGGGGCCGGTTTCACGGTGCGCCCGCAGCGCATGGGCCGCCAAGGTCAGATATCCCGTTCCCGGTATCAAGGCATCACCAGCCTTGGTCCGGTGCTCGTCAATGAACCAATCCGCTGCGGAATATTCAGCCGAAAAGACCCGGTTGCCATTTTCGTCAAAGCTCTTGGAATCCAGCATTGGTAAATCAACCGGCTCGATCGGTGCCTTGGGCAAATCACCACTGCGTGCGGCGACGGCTTCGGCGGCCATACCCACTTCGTTCCAAATACCCCAGTTGATCGCCACAACCCTGGTTCTGCCGCCGCTGCGCGCACGCGCAAATGCGTTCAGGTATTCGTTGGCCGCCACATAGTCGACCTGCCCGGCAGGTGCCGTTACCGTCGAGGACGAGCTGAACAGAGCAATCCAATCGACCGAACCATCCGGGAAAAGCTGACCCAACACCTCGGTGCCATGAATTTTTGGCGTAAAGACATCTTCGATGCTGGCTGGTGTTTTGGTCAGCAGTGGCGCATCGGCGATCACACCAGCACCATGGATCACACCGGTGATTGATCCAAATCGCGCCTCGGCCTGGTCCTTAACGCGGCGCATCTGCGTGAGATTGCAGACATCCGCAGCGGCGACCAAGACCTCGGCGCCAGCCTTTTCCAAATCTTGCACTGCACGAATACGAAGGGACGTTCGATCCTGCGGGGCGTGACGCGCCAGATGGTCGATCCAGTCCGCGCGTTCAGGCAGGCCATTTCGGCTGACAAGCACCAGTTTTGCGCCCTTGGCCGCGACCTGCATCGCGATACTCTGGCCAATGCCACCAAAGCCGCCGGTTATGAAATAAGTCCCGGCCTCAAGCGCGGGTGTTTCATCCGGGAGGGCGACTTGTTTCATTGCGCATTCGAACCTGCGATCCCCGCGCAATGCGGCGATCACATCAGCAGGCTCTGCGCAAAGCTCTTCGAGCACACGCAAACCAAGCGCATCGAGCGAATCCGAATGTGCTTGCTCCAACTTGCTTTTGGTCCAGAAGGACGCCTCGGGCATCTGCGGTAGGGTTATGTCGCATGTGCCAACTGTGACGCCCGGCAATTCCCGGGGAATCACACGGGCCGGGCCTGCGATTGTCGCCTTGCCGGGATAGGCCAGCGGTTCATCCCGCAGCCTTGCAGCACCGTTTGTAAAGACCGACACATGCAACGGCGTCGGCAGGTTTTCATCAGCGATCGACTGCGCAAGGAATAGCAGCGAATAGAACCCGTGTTCCTGCAAGCGATGGAAAAAGCTCGAACCCGGTCTGTGGCCGTGGTCCTTTGTTACCAACCAGAAATGCCCAACCCGCGTCGGCATAACGCCATCATCCAAAAGGTTACGAATGAGCGTGTCGTACCCCTCGCGCCCGCGCTCGGGCGCAATGAGGTAGCGTGTGTCAGTCAGCTTTTGGAAACTGTCGCCCGGTCGCACCTCAACCACGCGGTGCCCGGCATCTTTCAAATGCCGTGAGGCCCGTTCCGCGATGCCGGAATCGTCCATGAACAAAAGCCAGGTTTGCGGATCAGCATCTTTCAACGCGTTCGCCACATCCACCTCGACCTGCGCCGAACGTGGACGCCAAACCGGCTTCCAGCCCCAGTCAGAAATTTCATCACTGCGCATCAGATACTGAGGGGCAGGCTGATCCGATGTTTTTCCCGGTTCAATAAAATAGGGCGCGCGCTGGAAGGTATATGTTGGCAACACGACACGCAGCCTGTGCGCATCACCCCATATCTGATCCCAGTCTATGTCGAGCCCCAAGGCCGACAATCGGCCAAGCACTTCGAACATATGCTTGTCGTCTGCAATGGCGTCCAGTGGATGGCGCAATGAGCTCAGCACCTGATTGGCCGACACCGCATCATGTTGACGCGCCAAAGCCGACAGAGCCTTGCCCGGTCCAACCTCAAAGAACACACGGTTGTCCTGCGCAAGGGTTCCGATGCATTTGGCGAAAAACACTGTTCCGCGAAGGTGTTCGACCCAATAGTCAGGGTCTGTCGCCTGCGCATCGGTCATTATCTCGCCGGTGCGGTTTGAAGTCAGCGGAATCTGCGGTGGATTCAATTGGATCGAACGCAAATAGGCCCGGAAATCATCGAGGATCGGCTCAAGCATACGGCTGTGCGCGGCAATGTTGATTGCAATGCGCTGACAGTCGATCCCGTCAGACTTTAGCTGCTGTTCCAGCGCGTCCAATGCTGCCTGTGGTCCCGATGCGACCGACAATTCAGGGCCGTTTTCAGCCCCCAGATCGAGATCATCCCCCAGCAAGGGCCGCAGTTTTTCGGCCGGCAATGCAACGGAAAGCATCCCACCCGCAGGGACCGTGTCGAACAGGCGTCCACGCAGATGAACCAACCCGATGCAATCCTCGAAAGACATTACACCGGCAACGCAAGCGGCGGTGTTTTCGCCCATGGAATGGCCAACCAATGCGGCTGGAATCACACCCCAGCTTTGCCAAAGCTGCGAAAGCGCATATTCGACGATCATGATCAGCGGCAACTGCAGGCTGGGCTTTTGAAGCGTTTCATCCGCAGAGGCCTGATCGGCGCTGTCCGGCAACCACAAGGCTTTGATGTCAACATCTGTCAGTGTCGACAGATGCGCCAATCCGTGGTCCATCCATTCGGCAAAAACCGGCTCGGTCTCGTAGAGGTCGCGCGCCATACCCGCGTACTGCGCCCCGCCTCCAGGGAACATGAATATGGCCTCGGGGCGATCGAGCGCAGTGTGTGTGTGAACGCGGCGCGCATCTCCGTCTTCCAGCAGCCGCGCGGCTTCTTCATGACTTTCGGCCACAACAACCGTACGCTTTTCAAATGCGCGCCGGCCTTCTTTCAAGGTCCAGGCAACATCTGCAAGGTTCTGTTCAGGATGTGCGCGAAGGTGATCAGCAAGAGCCTTGGCATTGCCATCCAGCGCAGCCTTGGACCGAGCAGAAACCGTCAGAATCTGGAATGGCCAATCGCTGGGCGCAGACAACGCCCGTTCCGGTGCCTCCTCGACAATCACATGCGCGTTTGTACCACCCACGCCCAGTGAATTTACCCCCGCTCTTCGCGGATGGTCGTTGGCCGGCCATTCTGCGAGCCGGTCATTGACGCGGAACGGCGAATTTTCGAAATCGATCGCAGGGTTTGGTTTTTCAAATCCAAGCGACGGCGGCATCTGTTTGTGATGAAGCGCAAGCGACGTTTTGATCAGCGAGGCAACGCCTGCCGCTGTGTCCAGATGACCGATGTTGGTCTTGACGCTGCCGATCCGGCAATGGCCCAGCGCACTGCTGGTTTCAGAAAAGGCTTGGGTCAGAGCCGCGACTTCGATCGGGTCGCCCAGATATGTGCCTGTGCCGTGGCATTCCACATAATCGACCGTGTCAGACGTGATCCCGGCAATTGCCTGCGCCTCCGCAACAGCCTGCGCCTGCCCATCGACAGAAGGCGCAAGGTACCCGGCTTTTTGTGCGCCATCGTTGTTGACAGCCGTTCCTTTGATGACTGCCCAGATATGATCACCGTCGGCAACCGCGTCAGCCATGCGCCGCAAAACCACGACACCGGAACCGGATCCAAATACGGTTCCCTGTGCTCTGTGGTCGAATGCATGACACGCACCGTCAGGCGAAAGGATTTCGTTCTCTTTGTAGAGATAACCGCGGCCCTGGGGCAGCTCGATCGTGACGCCGCCAGCGATGGCCATGTCACATTCCCCATTCAGCAGTGCCTGCGCGGCGTAGTGCGTGGCGACCAGCGAAGTGGAGCATGCGGTTTGCAGGTTGATCGACGGCCCGTGCAAATCCAGAACATGGCTTAGCCGGGTTGTCATAAAGTCCTTGTCATTACCCGTATGGCGCAACAGGAACATGCCGGTGTTTTCCACCAGATCAGGGTTCGAACAGACGTTGAAGTAGAAATAGCTGCCCATGCCACAGCCCGCGAAAACGCCAACCTGACCGGGGAAATTTTCCGGGACGTGACCTGCGGTTTCCAGTGCTTCCCACGCAGTTTCCAGAAACTGCCGGTGCTGCGGGTCCATGATCGCCGCTTCCTTGGGTGAGAACCCAAAGAACTCGGCGTCAAACATCTCAAAGCCATCAAGCGGCGCAGCGAAAGGAACGTAGTCGCGATGCCGCATGAGACCGGGGTCTTCACCAGCCTCTCTCAAGGCATCGTCAGACAGTTTTCTGATTGATGAAACACCATCGCGCAGGTTGCGCCAATAGGCATGGATATCCGGCGCACCGGGTAGGTGCGCGGCCATGCCAACGATGGCGATATCAGAATCGCCGTAGGAGTTTGAAACGTCACTGGTCATGCTAACCGCATCCCGCCACCTTCTACACACTCAACCCCTAGAGTTGAAATACGCGCAAAATGCGGCGATTTTTAGGTATCCGCCCCACAAAAGGCCTGTTCTATGGGGCAATTTCAGGAAACTGGTGCCCACTAGTTAACAGTAGCCATCTCTAGCAGAATTGTTGCAATTCTGGAACCGGGAGCTACCCAGCGCTTTTCCCCGCCAAAGCCACAATCTCGGACCAGTTCAGCCAAAGAGCGAGAGCCGCAGCACAGAGGCCCAAAACGGCAAAAATCACGTCGTGGATTCCATCCCAGGCACCCATGCGCCGCGCCAGCCAGACAACGACCGGATAGGCCAAGACAAAGGCAACACCCTGCCCGATCAACGCGCCAATTAACCCGGCCTGTTCCAGCCCGATCAAAAGACACATGACCATGAGAACGGCACGCGCCAAGGCCAGTACAAAAAACCGTCTGCTATCGCCCGCTGCCAGCGCAGCCTGATCATAAGTCTGCACAATCAGCATGGGTATTTGGGCGCAGGCCAGCAAGACGACAACCGCACCGGCCATCGCATAGCGTGGGTCATACATGAGGTCGACCAACCAGACACCAAGACAGGCAAAGACCGTAACCATACATAGCAACAGCGTTGTCACAGCAAAGCGCATCTTTCGAAGACGCAGAAAGTTTTCACGGCTCTCGGTCGGGGGGGTTTCGCGATAAATCGGGATCAGGATTTTGCGGGTCACAATACCGCCCAACAGCATCGGAAACGCCGCAAGGAAAAACCCGATGTTGTAAACGCCAAAGACATCCAAAGGCAGATATTTACCAATCAGGATTTTGTCAGACTGCGTAAACACGAACCCGCAAACTGTCGCGAGGAAGACCCATTTCCCAAAATTGATCAACTCGCGCGCAGCCGCCTTTTCCCACCGAAACCTGTTGCGCTCACCCGGCAGGAAGGCCGAGTTGATAAACACTTCGACAATGCTGCCCACGACGCCGGACACAACCAGCGCCCAGACCGATCCGGTCCACCATGCCAAAAGAACCGCAACCACGACGCCTGAAAGTTGGGTCACCATGTCCAGCACCGTCACGCGCCCCAACATGAGATGACGGTTGGCCGTGTCCATACGGGTTGGTTTAAAGCCGGCAATCAACAGGGTCAGCGCCGCAACCGGCAAAATCTGCCCGAGCATCGGTTCATCATAAATCCACGCCATCGGGACGGCGGCCGCACAAGCCACCAGCCATAGGGCAAAACCCCGCATGACCTGTATTGTCCATGCGGTATTCAGAAACGCGCGGTCATCACCCCGTTTGCTTTGGAGGATGGCCGGTGTCACCCCAACATCCGAGAACTGCCCCAGTCCCATCAGAAACACCATCACAAGCGCCATCAATCCAAACGCTTCCGGGAACAACAAGCGTGTCAGGATCAGGTTCGATGCCAGTCTGATGACCTGACTGAAGCCAAATCCCCCAACGGTCAAAACAGATGATCGCAAAACTCGGGCACCCAGCGATCCGCCGCGGAATTTATCCATCAAAGCGTTCATCGACCGCGACTCCATCCCTTGGCGCGGTGGCGGGTCAGTTTGCTGATCAAGGCAACCCCTGTGTAAACCGCAAAGCCAACCGGACTACGCAGAGCCATACCCAGCGTCTTGCGCTTTGACATCGGCACTTTGTCGTCATTCTTTAGCAAGTCCGGGAATGCGCGGCCTATTTCATCCACTCCGACATCCTGACGTCGCCGGACCTTCACCAGATTGCGGAACCCTTCGGCAATCGGCCACGTATATCCTGCGGCAACTCCAATCCGTTCAACTGGCGTGAAATTTAGCCTTACGAACGTATCGTCGGAAATGATCTTGGGGAATTCGTCCCACCGTTTGCGGCCCGGTGCGTTCACGGCAAAGACGCCACAACCAGGCACACATTCCGCCATGAAAGGAACCTGTCGCCAAATCCCTGCGTAGGCTCTGCTGATCCAGCCCTGTGCTGTCATTTCAACGAGTCCAGAAGCATAGCGCGGCTCGGACACATCAAGAACACCGGCAATCTGTTCAAGCAATGGCGCACTGACGACGACATCGGCATCCAGATAAATCCGGGTCGCGCCCCGCGCGGCTGCGTCCCCGGCGTTCAGGGCTGCGATCTTGCTGCCTTGTGCCAGTTCGATCACCTCAAGTGACCATCCACGCCCTCCGAAATCGGAGGTTCTGGTCCGTGCGACTTCGGCGGTGCGGTCCGTACACCCGTTTGCCACAACGACCACTTGCAAGGAATCAATGCGTGACCAGCTCGAAGCCAAAACCGCATCGAGACAATCGCCAATCAGCGATTCTTCATTGCTGGCAGGAAGGATAACCGTCACCGGCTCCATGAATTGTGCCCCTTACCTTCCGGCAGCCGTACCACTGCGGCCACACCTTACAAAAAACCCATACCTCTGGGCGAGGCTGTTTGCAGTTAACTATGGCCAAAGAATGAAACTGCCCAGCAATATACAAGGGCTGCTGTTACTTGCATCAATTTGAACACACCTCAGGAAGGCTTTCGTGACGCACCCCATGCGGATCGGTTACCTTGTCCCGCAATTTCCGGGACAAACGCACATCTTTTTCTGGCGCGAAATTTTGGCGCTGGAAGCGATGGGGCATGACGTACATGTACTTTCCACGCGCAAACCTCCTCAGGGTCTGATTGCCCACGACTGGTCAAATGAGGCCATGGCGCGGACCACCTATCTGGGCCGCATGAATCCCGGTCTTGCGTTAGGCGGTCTGGCCCGACTGCTGCCAAGGGGCCTTCCTCTGTGGATGTTCAAGGAAGGATTCAGTTTTTCACGTGACGCCATGATCGCAACGCCAGCCGCAGAGGCCTTGTTGGCCTATTGCCGCACACACGCGCTCGACCACATCCACGTTCATTCCTGTGGCCGCGCCGCCTTGGTTGCTGCACTTGCCCGCAAAATGGGGGGCGCGCCCTATTCACTGACCCTTCACGGGCCTTTGTCCGACTATGGTGCTGGACAAGCGTTTAAATGGCGCGGCGCATCTTTTGCGACGATCATCACGCAAAAGCTGTTGGGTGAAATGCAGCAGGCATTGCCCGGAGATTTGCCAGACCGACTGCCAATCAGACCGATGGGCGTCGACACCGATGTGTTGCGCCGGGCATCAAAATATAC
The DNA here is from genome assembly GCA_020630695.1 of Paracoccaceae bacterium. GTDB lineage: Bacteria > Pseudomonadota > Alphaproteobacteria > Rhodobacterales > Rhodobacteraceae > Thalassococcus_A > Thalassococcus_A lentus. Next base: position 91,779 of record JAHDIS010000001.1, read on the forward strand.
CCCGCCCGAACACGGTAGGCCGGTTCAGCTCTTTTCCTGCGCGCGCCTGAACGTCGTGAAAGGTCATCAGGATCTCATGAGTGCCATGCGCCAACTCTTGGATCAGGGTGTCGATGTCAGACTTGAAATTGCAGGTGAGGATGACGCCGGAGGCACGGGTTACCGATCCGAGCTTGAGGCGCATCTGAAAAAGCTACGCTTGCAGGATCATGTCAAACTCTTGGGCGCAATTGATGCCGGAGCCGTAAAGCAAAAGCTGAACGACGCGCATCTGTTTGTGCTCGCCAGTTGGCATGAACCTCTCGGCGTTGCCTATATGGAAGCAATGTCCATGGGTGTTCCCGTCATCGGGACAAATGCAGGCGGTGTCGCAGAACTGATTTCAGACGGTCATACAGGCAAGCTGGTCGAACCCAAGAAACCGGCGGAACTGGCGCGCTCCATTCGGGAACTGATCGGCGACACCGATGCGATGATGCGCTTTTCGCAAGCGGGCCGCGCGCATGTCGAGGCCCACTACCGCGCATCCCTAGGGGCCGAAACGCTGGTTCAGGAAATCGCCATAGCGCAAGAGCGCGTTCAGAACTCTGAAACCGGGACCGACTGATTGGGCGCGCCTTCAAAGGCAAGGGTTTCAATCGCAGTCAGAGTCACCCGACCTCGCGGTCCATCCGCAATCAACTGCTCGCCCTCCCGGGTAAACACATAGTCATTGCTGACACCGGGCAACACGGCGCGATCCTGCCCGGTGCCACCATGCATGTGATCCGACCCGCCGCTGGAAATCAGCGTGTCATTTCCGGACCCGGCGATCAGCACGTCCTCTTGGCTGGTGCCCTGCAACCTTTGGTTTCCGGAACCTGCAATACGCGTGATACCATCGGCAAAGACTGACGCTTCGCGCTGCTCCCATCCGGTCGGTGCCGAAGCGTTGAAAGCCATCAACATGTCCCAACGTGGATTGGCATCGCTCAGATGGCGCAATGCCCCCCAACTGCCCCATTGCGTCGCCGGCGCAACGTCCACGAATGCGTTGAACAACGTCCCTCCCGACTCAACCCATCCTGTCAAAAGAAACTCATACAATTTTGCCATTTCGGGCGTGTAGTTGAACTCTGTAAAGAAGTCGGTCAGCCGCTCGTCGTTGACCTGAGCGCCATGGCCGGCAACATGGGTGCCACCCTCATACATCACCAACCGAAGACCTGCCTTGCGGGCCGCTGCACCATGGTAGGGAAAGATTTCCTGCGTAAGCTCCTGAAGTGATCCTTCCTGCAGAGCAAGCGCAACAGGGGCGATGGCTGCTTCAAATCGGTTCTGCTTCACAAATTCCCGAAGCGCCACACGTCGCAACCCCTGACGGCGACCTTCTGCTTCGGCCAAAGCCTCGGCCCGATCCAGCCATTCGGTCATGATCGGAGCCATTTCAGCGCCGCCCATTTCGTACCCAAAGTAGCCAGTCACAGCATAGGCATCAAAGCTCTCGCTCGGAGCACGTCCAAGCGTCAGAAAAGCCAACGGAGCCTCCAGAATGCTTTCTTCCAGACCCGGCCATCCCGTGTGCGTCGACACGACCCGCACCAAACGAGCAGATGCCTCGCTGCCGAAAACGTCTGTCCACACATCCATGACCTGCGCAGCCCGCAAACCATAGAATTGCATCCATCCGGTTTCGGATTCGCCCCAGCGCAATTCAGCCTGTTGCCCGGCCCAAACCGCCTGCGGGAAAATAAAGTTCCAAACCTCGTTCGAATACTCGACATAGGCTTTCAAACCGGGGTCGAGTCCATCTTTGACGGCCTCGGCAAACCGCCTGACATAAACGTCGTCCGCAAGGTGTGGCATGGTAAACCAAGGGTCTGCACCGATCTGGTTGGCCAGCTGGATCATGACCTCGTGCGGAACACCCCAAGTGGTCCAATTGGCGTCGGTCAGGCGCGGACGGTCTTCCCAGCTTTGAATTGGAGATCCGTTTGTCATCATCCAGTCCATGAACCGGACCGACCGGAGGTCCCGAATGCGCTCGACCCACAAGGGATTGAACAGCACGCCTGCCTCATGCAAATCGATATGATCTTGTCTCAGAATTCGAATATTCCGGATGGGATCTTTTTCCGGAATCTTCTTGATAACGACGCCAACCAATCCATCGCCCGGCGCGTAGGAAAAGGTGATCTGCCCCTGTTCGTACCGCACCCGCCGAACGCGGCCAGACAGCTCAATCTCTCCGGTCCCGTCGTAGAGCAACACGTAGTCGCCGCGCAGGTGTTTTGCCTCTTCAGGCTGGTCCGTCAGCAAAACTGCTTCGAGGCGCTCCACGCCTTCGGGCATCGCGATAGGCCAACCATTTTCATCAAGGTGCCCGCCGGCACGCAGCTGCTCAGACGTAAACCCACCCCACTGATCGGGTAAATGCCCCACCCAGTCCCGGGCGGTTTTCATCAGATCGATGAAGGGATGCTGAGTCGACCAGTCAGCCACGCCGTTCAACCCCATCCCAAGGGCCGGTGCCCCATCCGGGCGAATACCACGAGGCGGCAGCGCAACGGGCTGTCGTTCGGGCAAGGGTGCCTGTTCGGCTTGCGCCGCCACGGCTTGTTCAACCGCGACCGCTTGCGCGGCCTCTTGCGGAGTTTCTGGCATGGCCTCCCAGATTAACCCGGCAATTTGCGGATAGGCTTGCACCAGATCCGGATGCATCGTTGCGGGCGGTTGCCAATCAGCAGGTGGTGGGGTCTCGAAAATGGCGGCATATGTGATCATAGCCACTAATAGGTAGAGCGATTCAGTCCCGTGCGGGGCATCGTCTGTGAAAAACACCTCCGAGGGCAATCCAGACAGCTGGCCCCCTTCGGCAAGCAACGATGAAAGTATCCGGGCGGTTGGCACGCGTCTCACGACGAGATTGGGACGGGCCTTTGCAATATCTTCGGCAAGCTCGTCGTACCAGCCAACATGCTGATCTGCGTTGAACGCGAGATAGCGTTCAAACGCGGCCGCGTTTGGTGGAAACGAACCGGTCACCTCGCCCATGGCGGCCCAGCCTTCGTAAACATAAAGCCGAGAGCCGGGGGAATTTTTGGTGGTCCAATCAAACAACCGCAGCAACGCCGTCAAAGGGCTGTCGCCGGTTGGATTGTCGCCGTCATAGGGAACGTCAGGCAATTGATATTGAATAAAGTTGGCCGGTGCCACGACAACGGCATCAAACTCTGCTTCGCCAAAGGCATTCCGATCAGGCGACCATGCACCCCTGACTCCCGGAAAGGACCAGTTCGCGCTTGGCGGCAAACCGTCTGCAAAGTTCCGCAGAAACCCCCACTGACCGTCCGTCGAGAATTGCCTGCCCGACGCCTTGGCCATTTGATTGATCCAATGCGGGACATTGGTATGATCCGCGTCTTCGCTCAGGTGATTGATCAGCGAATTGCCAAAGAAGTACGCTTTACTCTGGTCGCGTTCGGCGAAAACGCCGGATGGCAGCGCGACAAACGCCAACATGGTTAGCAGCACTCGGATCATGAAATTGCCCTGCTTTGGTAATTGGTTGCCTTGCCCTGCCAACACTATGCCCGACTGCGCATCAACGCGCAAAGGCGTGGTGGCAACAAGCGCGGAAATCCGCGTGAAAAGCGGGTTTTCATTTAGGAATTGCTGCGTATAGTGCAGGCCATGACAATGATCCGCCATACCGCAAACACTCAGCGCCTTCAGGCGCCGCTTGCGCTTGGCCTGCGTCTTCTCCTAACACGCCTCTGAGCGTGCCGTTCCTGGCGCGTCCGCTCAGAGGATACGTGATCGCGCCAAGTGAACCTGAGAAGACAAGAAAGACACCGACATGACTGATCAAACCAAAGACCGCGTGCTCATCTTTGACACGACCTTGCGCGATGGCGAACAAAGCCCGGGCGCGACCATGACCCATGATGAAAAGCTCGAGATCGCTGAGCTGCTGGACGACATGGGTGTGGACATTATCGAAGCGGGTTTTCCAATCGCCTCCGAGGGTGATTTCCGCGCCGTGTCCGAAATCGCTGAACGATCCAAGGACGCCGTGATTTGCGGGCTGGCCCGCGCACAGTTGCCAGATATCGACCGCTGCTGGGAAGCAGTCAAACACGCTGGCAAACCACGCATTCATACCTTTATCGGGACATCCCCACTGCATCGGGCGATTCCAAACTTGACGATGGATGAAATGGCAGACCGGATTCACGAAACGGTCACCCATGCGCGCAATCTGTGCGATAATGTTCAGTGGTCGCCCATGGACGCAACACGCACCGAATGGGACTACCTCTGCCGGGTTGTCGAAATCGCCATCAAGGCCGGTGCCACAACGATCAATATCCCGGATACAGTGGGCTATACCGCCCCGCGCGAGTCGGCTGATCTGATCAAGCGCCTGATCGAAACGGTCCCCGGCGCGCCTGATGTTGTTTTCGCCACGCATTGTCACAATGACCTTGGCATGGCCACGGCAAACGCCTTGGCCGCCGTAGAAGGCGGGGCGCGTCAGATCGAATGCACCATAAACGGTTTGGGTGAACGGGCGGGCAACACCGCCTTGGAAGAAGTGGTCATGGCCATCAAGACCCGCAGTGACATCATGCCCTTCACCACCGGGATCGAAACCAAGAAGATCATGCACATCTCACGAAGGGTTGCGACGGTTGCTGGATTCCCGGTTCAGTTCAACAAGGCAATTGTCGGCAAAAACGCCTTTGCGCATGAATCCGGCATCCATCAAGACGGGATGCTGAAGAACGCCGAGACGTTTGAAATCATGCGTCCAGAAGATGTGGGTATTGCCGGAACATCCTTGCCACTTGGCAAGCATTCCGGCCGCGCCGCGCTGCGGGCCAAGCTCAAGGAATTGGGCGTCGAAGTCGGTGACAACCAACTCAAGGACATCTTTGTACGGTTCAAGGAACTGGCTGATCGCAAGAAAGAGGTCTACGACGATGACATTCTTGCGCTTGTGTCTGCCACTGCCGATGAAGAAACCGATAGCCTTCAGCTGGTGAACATGTCCGTTCATTGCGGCACAGGTGGTCCGGCGACTGCCGATCTTGAAATGGAGATCGATGGCAAGGAAGTGAGCGCCACCTCACAGGGCGATGGTCCGGTTGATGCCACGTTCAAAGCCATTCGCATGCTGCATCCCAATGCGGCGCGCCTGCAACTGTACCAGGTTCACGCTGTAACCGAGGGAACCGATGCACAGGCAACCGTTTCAGTCCGTCTGGAAGAGGACGGGATGATCGCCACCGGTCAATCGGCTGACACCGACACAGTGGTTGCCTCTGCAAAGGCCTATATCAACGCGCTCAACAGGCTGGTTGTCCGCCGCGAAAAAACTGGAAAAGACGTCAAAGAGATTAGCTATAAAGACGCTTAACTAAGGATTGGCGGGCGTAGTGCCCGCCAAACATTTGCGGAAGACCAGACCTGTGCCCATCATCAGCAAGATCATGCATGAACACCGGTTGCTCTACATGGATCACTCCGGTGTCATTACTGCGACAGATGTCGCAGACAACTACCATCAGTTTCGCAAAATGCCCGGCGCTCATCACGTTCGGTTCGTGTTGGCCGACCTGCGCCATCTTGAAGGCCTGCGCGCCTATTTTGACGGAATGACTTCGGTTGCGCACATCATCGTGGCCGATGGTGAGGAAATGGAAGAACCGTGGGAAATTGCTTTGGTCAGCGATGACACGGGCCAGTATCCACTGTTGCTGGACTACGCATCACAAGTGCGCCGATCAGGCAAACTGCGCTGCGAAGTGCTGCCAACACTGGAACGCGCACTGGATTGGATGGGTCTGGCCCAGGACGTTTTGCACGATATCGAGACTGCCAAGAGCGGCACAGTTCAGAGCATCGACGGAACCACCTGATCCGGCGGCCGATGACCATCGGCGAATGTCTTGATGTTGATCAGGACCTTTTCACCCATCTCGACACGACCTTCCTGTGTGGCTGACCCCATATGGGGCAGCATCACGACATTGGGCATATTGCGCAGATCCGGGTTTCCCTTGATCCCATGTTCGTAGACATCAAGACCCGCACCAGCCAGTTCGCCAGCTTTGAGCATGCGGGTCAGAGCGTTCTCGTCGATGACTTCGCCCCGCGACGTATTCACGACCACGGCCGTGTTCTTGAGCAGCTTTAAACGCCGGGCATTCAGCAAATGATAAGTGCTGGGTGTCGAAGGGCAGTTTACGCTGATGACATCCATTCGCGCGACCATCTGGTCGAGACTGTCCCAATACGTCGCCTCCAACGCCTCTTCAGTCTCAGCCCTCAGGCGACGCCGATTGTGATAGTGGATCTGCATGCCAAACGCAGATGCACGGCGCGCGACGGCCTGACCGATACGGCCCATGCCCAGAATGCCCAAACGGCGACCACCCAGCCTACCACCCAAAAAGGCCGTGGGTGCCCAGCCGTCCCAACGGCCTTCCTGCATGACACCAAGACCTTCCTGAATCCGGCGTGTGACGCCCAGCATCAATGCCATCACCATGTCAGCAGTGTCGTCAGTCACGACACCCGGCGTGTTGGAGACAAGGATTCCACGCTGTCGCGCGGTCTCGACGTCGATGTGGTCAAAACCGGCACCAAAATTGGCGATCAGTTTCAATCGATCACCCATCTGACCGATCAGCCCAGCATCCAGACTGTCGGTGATCGTCGGGACGATCACATCGGCCTCTTGCGCGGCTTCGATCAACTGCGCACGGGTCATCGGAACGTCTTCATCGCGCAGGCGCACATCAAACAGTTCTTTCAGGCGCGTTTCGACCACTTCGGGCAAGCGTCGCGTGACGACAACACTCAGACGTTTTGATGGCACAGCGGGCTCCCGGTTGTTTGTGATCCAATCTCTTGCCGTTAAACTGCGACATCAATGGACGAGGCACAAGAACCTCGCCAACAATTCGAGCAGGACAACAAGAATTATGAAACGGATTGCTTTGTCGATTGGGCTGGTGCTTGCGATATTCGCAGGGGCGGTGTCTGCCGGACAGGACCGTGGAAGCGTGACCAAGCTGCCTTTGCCTCGCTTTGTTTCGATGAAAGCTTCGGAAGGCAATGTGCGTCGCGGCCCATCGCTCAGCCATAGAATTGACTGGGTCTACAAACGCCGTGACATGCCTTTGCAAATCACCGCCGAGCACGGTCATTGGCGCCGGGTTCAGGATCGTGACGGAGCAGGCGGTTGGGTCCATTATTCCCTTCTGTCCGGTGTGCGTACGGTGATCGTCGAAAAGGATCTTCTGGCACTTCACATACGGCCAACCATGGACAGCCCTGAAACCGCCCGACTGGCCATGGGCGTCATCGCACGTTTGGGTGAATGCCAACCTCAATGGTGCCGCCTGACGGCTGGCGGCTATAAGGGCTGGGCCCGCAAAGAAGCCCTGTGGGGGGTAAAGCCCGGCGAACTACGCGAATAGGATACGCTGCGAACAAAAGGCCCGGAACCATGCAGGTTCCGGGCCTTTTTGCGTTCTTTGGTCTAAAGGGTCGTCAGGCTGCTTCGTGCAACAGGATTGCTGCCTCAGATGAGGATAGGTTGCGCCGCGCATAAGCACCATAGGTATGAGGATTGTCCCTGATCGTCGGAAGATGAGACAACAGCCGTGCCCGATCCCCATCGCTGATCGTCGAGATCGCTGTATTGGCGGGGTGGAAGCTTTCGGTTTCAACACCATTGGCAAACAGCACCTCGTGCCGTGGAAGCAACATGTGAATATACGTCACCTCGCGCACATTCATATCCGCCACGATGCTGTCTCCGTTCACCAGATCACGCGCGGCAACCAAGACCTCAGGGGTATTGAAGAGCGCCCGCGCCACGACGCCGCGGACCAACATTCTATGCTCTGGCGACACCAGGAATTCAGCGTCCGGCCTTTCGATCCCAAAGGCGCCCGCACGAATTCTGATGGGCCTCAGACGCGGCATCGCAAACAACCGGGCTCCGGTCATATGACGACTGCCGATCCACTGGATTTCCTGAAATCCGTTGTCCTTGGTTTGAACCAGATCGCCTTCGCGCAGCGTCTCGATAGGCACTTGTCCATCTGGCGTCAAAATCCGGGTCCCCGGTGTGAAACAGATCACGCCGCCGGCCTGATCGCCTGCCGCATAGGTTTCGACCCGCTCCAGATTGTGATGCACGATCCAGAGATCGCAATCCCGCGGCGGCATCTCATCAAGGAACATCAGCAACGGTCGCGCCGCTTTGCCAACCTCAATCAATGTAACCGTGTAGCTTTTGGATCCATCCGTTACGACGAAACTGCTGTCCGTCAGTGGATGCTCCACATCTGTTGCTCCAATTCGCGGTGATGGCGACACAGCCGCACCCACCAACCTGCGCACCATTTTCGCTGCGCGGTGTCTTATATCTGCTTCGCCTTCAGCCTGATCCAGCCGTAGAATGGAAGATGGTCCATCCACGCGCACCGCTTCTCCGCGCCAGGACCATGCGGCCCCGACACTAAGCGACGACGGAGGTGCGGCCTGAAGACCGTCTATATCCGTCTGTGACCAAGAGATGACGAACGTGCCCCGATAGCCCGTTCCCATGCCTGTAAGCCTGCCTTGCTCTTGTCGTTTGTTAATTATTATTAACGAATAGCCTAACAAAGCTTCTGTGTTATGAATAGCGTTTGTTTACTCAGGGTTAACAATTCAATGCCTACTTTTCGCCTCTGCGTTGCATGAAAACAACGCACACCCCCTAGAAGCGAAACTCCAGCCTCATGGAACCCACCATTTGACCCGATGGCTGGGCCGTGAATTCCTCTGACATCCACGTCACGCCGTAGAACGCCGCGTTCTGTTCGCCCTGCCAATGCACGCCGGTTCGAACCCGGGTACGCGTGTCCGTCGCTTGAACACCACTGGATTGCGGCAGAAAGGCACTGTCTTCGACATAGGTGAAATCCCCGCCGACAACCCAACTGAGGCCCGGCACATACTGCTGCACGCTGCGATACCGTTGCCCGGTCACGGGATCTCTGACCATCAACTCACCCTGACCTGCGGGTCCAAAGGTTATATCGGCACCGACGCGCGCTAACGTTTCAACGCCCCAGCGCAGTTCTGTAAACGGACGGATCGTGCCACGGCTGCCCAACGCAAAGGTTCGACCAGCCTCCGCAACCAAGGTCGGATGCACTCCGTCCTTAACCTGATTGGCCAAGACAGAATTTGATGCGGGGCTGACACCCATCGCATCATGCAATGCGGTCTGAAACGCGCCCAGGCCGGTTTGCGGCCCGGTGAAAACCAGGTCACCGCCCAGCGCGATCTCATTCCCACCGCGTTCAAAATGCGTGTGCAAACCCAAGGCGACAGCACCGGCGAAAGGGCGATCTCCTGCTGCGGGCGCACGCAGATTTTCAGGCGCCATGACCTGCGCACCAACGCGGTACTCAAGAATTTCAAAGGGTCGTTGCGGCAACGCGCCGGTCCAGGCGGGGCCCTTGACGCGACTGGCTGCCACGGACCCACTCTGCCAGCGATCATTCAAATCGCCGAAAAGATCGTTGTTCACAAGACGACCGTTCCCAAGCATCTGCCGACCTTCGGACAGCGCTGTAGTAGCGGTTACGATGCTGGCTGCGAGAGCCAGGGCAATGGCGCGAAACGGCATTTTGGTCCTATTTGTTTCGTGCCCCCCAAGGCAGAAGCAGAACTAGCACCTATCCTAAGTTGTGCACAGGGTGGCGGTGGCAGTGTGCGAAACCCTGTGGCAGTTTAGTCGCGCCTGAAATCAGTCGTCACCGAAACCACTGCGGCCAATGCTTGTATAGGCTTCAAAGCCAGCGCGCTTTGCATCTTTGATCGCATAGATATTCCGCAAATCAGCCATGCGTGGAGTGGTCATTTTGCGGGCCAGCTTTTTCAGATCCAACGCGCGGAATTCATTCCATTCCGTCAGCAACACAACCAGATCAGCATTGTGCGCCGCCTTGTACGGATCATCCACCCAGTTGACGCCCGGCAGCAGCGCTTCGCCCTCATGCTGTCCTTGGGGATCGCAGGTGCGCACCTTGGCACCCCCGCCCACCAGAGCGGGCACAATTGTCAGGGCAGGCGCATCGCGCATGTCATCGGTGTTTGGCTTGAACGTCACACCCAGAACGGCGACGGTCTTGCCATTGAACGACCCGTCACAAAGGTCGAGCAATTTGTCGACCATACGACGCTTGATCTCTTCATTGACCTTGATGACGGTCTCAGTGATCTGCATTGGAACCGCGTGTTCCTGACCGATCCGGGCGAGCGCCTTGGTGTCCTTTGGAAAACACGAGCCGCCATAGCCGGGACCCGCGTGCAGAAACTTGTTGCCGATACGGTTGTCCATACCCATGCCCTTGGACACCTGTTTGACATCCGCACCGACTTTTTCGCAAAGGGCCGCGATCTCATTGATAAATGTGATCTTGGCCGCAAGAAACGCATTTGCCGCGTATTTGATCATTTCTGCCGATTCCAGATCGGTCGTAACGATCGGGAAATCGCGCAGGTACAAGGGGCGATAGATGTCTGCCATCACTTCGCTAGCCCGTTCGTTCTGAACCCCGACAACCACCCGATCCGGCTTCATGAAGTCTTCGATCGCAGCGCCTTCGCGCAAGAATTCCGGGTTTGACGCCACATCAAAGTCAAGCGCCGGGTTGGCCTTGGCAACGACTTGTTTGACCTGTCTGTTGGTGCCGACCGGAACCGTGGATTTCGTCACGATGACCACATAATCCTTGGCTGTTTTCGCGATTTCTTCGGCAGCCGCCATAACGTAGGTCAGATCCGCATGGCCATCGCCACGGCGTGTGGGTGTGCCAACGGCAATAAAGACAGCCTGCGCCCCATCGATCGCCTTTTCAAGATCGAGTGTGAACGAAAGGCGGCCCGCCTCGACATTCTTGGCCATCAAGGCATCCAGACCAGGCTCATAGATTGGAACTTCGCCGCGCTCGAGCATCTCGATCTTGCGCGGATCCTTGTCTACGCAGACAACCTCATGTCCGAAGTCCGAGAAACATACACCCGACACCAAACCCACGTAGCCTGTGCCGATCATAGCGATTTTCATATCTCTGCCCTTTTCGCTGGCCTCTTGGCGTTCTAATGCGACTTGCCGGGGTCGATTGTCAACGAAGGGCAAACAAAGCGAGCCAACCTATGCCGGATTGGACACGCGGGCGCGGGCGCTGTAACAGGCCATCAAGGCTAACGAGTGGACCGACATGACACAGACCCCCTCTGATATCGCGCGCGGCGTTCTGGAAACCGAAAGCAAGGCCCTGAACCAGCTTGGTCAGGATCTGCCGCAAGATTTCGATGCGGCCGTCGATGAATTGTTGGCAATACCCGGACGTGTGATCGTTTCCGGAATGGGAAAATCCGGGCATGTGGCCGGCAAGATCGCCGCAACGCTCGCCAGCACGGGAACGCCTGCACAGGTGGTGCATCCGGGCGAGGCCAGCCACGGCGATCTTGGCATGATCACGCCCAACGATGCGGTGATCCTGATTTCCAATTCAGGTGAAACGCGCGAATTGTCGGATATGATCGGCCATTGCGCCCGGTTTTCGGTTCCTCTGATTGCCATGACAAAGCGGCCGGGCAGCACCTTGGCCAAGGCCGCTGACCACCTGCTTTTGATGCCGGATGCCCCCGAAGCCTGCTCCATCGGGATGGCTCCAACCACGTCGACAACGATGGCTATGGCCATGGGCGATGCTTTGGCAGTGGCGCTGATGAACTGCCGCGGTTTTGATCGAGAACGATTTCTGGCCTTCCATCCGGGCGGCACCTTGGGTGCACAGTTGCTTCGCGTTTCGGCGGTCATGCACCGTGGGGATGAGCTTCCAACCGTGACAAAGGAAACACCGATGTCCGAAACCCTGCTGGTGATGAGCCAAAAAGGGTTTGGGGTCGCGGCCATGGTCAACAGCGGCAAACTGGCCGGGATCATCACTGATGGTGACCTGCGTCGCAACATGGACGGGTTGATGGACCGCACCGCCGGAGAAGTGGCGACTCGGACACCGCTGATCACGCGCCCCGATACTTTGCTGACCGAGGCACTGGGCATCATGAACAAAACCAAACGCACAGTTTTGATGGTTGTCGAAGAAGACCACACTCTGGTCGGACTGCTGCATATCCATGACGTTCTACGGGCAGGTGTCGCATGAGCACAGTCATCTTCATTCCAGCGCGGTATGCATCCACGCGCTATCCGGGCAAACCCCTTGTCGAACTGCGTGGCGCAACCGGAATCGCCAAGACACTTATTCAGCGCAGCTGGGAAGCCGCCAAAGAAGTCAAAGGGGTCGATGCGATTTATGTTCTGACCGATGACGACAGGATTGCCGAAGCCGCGCGGGGCTTTGGTGCCGACGTTTTGATGACGTCGTCTGATGCGCGAAATGGCACCGAGCGTTGCGCAGAAGGGGCGGCACAACTGCCGTCACCGCCTGATGTCATCGTCAACCTGCAGGGTGATGCGCCGCTGACCCCGCCTTGGTTCGTCGAAGCGCTTGTTTCTGCGATGGAAGACCCTGCTGTGCAGATGGCGACACCAGTTCTGCGCTGTGATGCGGAAACTCTGACCAACTTTGTCACCGATCGTCAGAACGGTCGCGTTGGCGGCACGACCGCCGTGATGCGCGACGATGGTCAGGCGTTGTACTTCAGCAAAGAGGTGCTGCCTTATGTTGGCGATTTGAACAACGCGCCCGAGGTTTGGCATCACGTTGGCGTTTATGCATACCGACCACAGGCCCTGAGCCTTTACGCCGCGTGGCCAGAAGGCCCGCTGGAAAAGGCTGAAGGGCTGGAACAGTTGCGGTTTCTGTTCAACGGCGCGCCCGTCACCTGCGTTCCGGTTGAAGCGCCGGGCCGTGTGTTTTGGGAATTGAACAACCCGGTCGATGTGGAGCGCATCGAATCCGTTTTGAAAAAGGAAAATACAGCATGAAAACTGTCTCTGTCGGATCGCTTGAGATATCGAATGCTGCGCCTTTTGTTCTGTTTGCAGGGCCCTGCCAGCTTGAGTCTGAATCTCATGCGCGCATGCTCGCCGAGAAAATCGCGGCCGCTGCAGAGCAGGCCAGAACCGGCTGGGTTTTCAAGGCAAGCTACGACAAGGCGAACCGATCTTCTCTGTCGGGCAAACGTGGTCTCGGCATGGACGAGGGATTGCGGATTCTTGAGGTCATCAAGAAAGAGTTTCAGGTTCCTGTGCTGACTGACATTCACGGGCCAGAACAATGCAAAACCGTGGCCGAGGTCGTGGACATCCTCCAGATCCCTGCCTTTCTTTCCCGTCAGACAGATTTGCTATTGGCGGCTGGGGAAACCGGCGCGGCTATTAATGTGAAAAAGGGTCAGTTTCTTGCTCCTTGGGACATGGCGAATGTGGCTGACAAGATCGCGAGCACAGGCAATGAGCGCGTTATGCTATGCGAACGGGGCGCCAGTTTCGGCTACAACATGCTGGTGTCCGATATGCGGTCCCTGCCGATTATGGCCGAGACAGGCTACCCGGTTGTATTTGACGCCACGCATTCGGTGCAGTTGCCCGGTGGTCAGGGCACGTCCTCGGGCGGTCAAAGACAGTATGTGGAGCCTCTTGCGCGGGCAGCCGTAGCCGTCGGCGTTGGGGCCGTGTTTATCGAAACGCACCAAGACCCCGACAACGCGCCGTCGGACGGCCCGAACATGGTTCCAATCGAGCAGCTGGCATCTGTTCTGGGCGGTCTGCGTGAAATTGACGATCTGACCAAAGCCCGCTGACAGGTATTCAAAAGCATCAAAACTGGTTTGAATTGCACACAGTATGCTTTTGCGAATGTTGCGCCAAAGCGGTAGCGTTCAAGTATGGCCAGAACGGCCGGGACCGAAATTCAATTCGCGTGTGGTGCGTAGGGAGCACGCGGGGTGATGGGGGTTCCGGCACTGGCCGGACCCCCTACTTTTTCGATTTGCGGCGTTTAGAACAACGTCAGCACAGCCCCCATGATCGCACAGGCAATCGCAGCATAGCCCCCGTCAATCATCGTCAGTTTCAGCGGGCGGCCAGCGTATGAATTATTCAGGCCGATCCAAGGCGTGATGATGAATAGTCCGATACCGAGACCGGAAACGATCCCTTTGCCAATCGTGTCTATTCCTGCCAGGTCAAACACGTGCCGCATCATTCCGGCCACGATTAATTGCATCACCAATCCAAAGGCAAATAGCCCGGCAGACTGACCACCTTCTGGCTGGCCATCCGGACCACGCGGCACCCCCGACGCTTCCATCCATGGCTCGGACAGCTTCATGTACCACACGGCGCCGGCCGCAAAGGCGACGACCGCGGCGACGATCACATTTACCAGTTCCAACATGTTTTGCTCCCATCTGTCGTGGGAACAGTGTGCATCTAAAAGATGTTTTCGACTAGTCTTCTATCCCAGCCAGCGCGCAGATGATCCGCCACTCCTCGGAGGTGACCGGCTGGACGGAAAGCCGGGAATTGTTGACCAGAACCATATCGTTCAAACGTTCATCGGCCTTGATCTGCTCCAGTGTGACAGGCGTTTTCACGGGGCGGACGGCCTTGATGTCTACGCATTCCCAGCGGGCGTCATCGGTTGTGCTGTCGGGGTGCGCCTCTGCGATCACTTCGACGATACCAACAACCGATTTTTCCTTTTGGGAATGGTAAAAGAAGCCGCGGTCGCCCAAGGCCATGTCGCGCATGAAATTGCGGGCCTGATAGTTCCGGACACCGTCCCATTCTTCGCCTACGTCACCTTTGGCAACCTGATCCTCCCAGGACCAGGTCGACGGTTCAGATTTGAACAGCCAGTAATTCATCCACCGATCACCCGCTTCCATTCGATCAGGGTCACGTTCTGAAACAGACCGGCTTTGGCGTATGGATCGTTGTCTGCCCAATTCTGCGCGGCACTCATGTCATCAACGTTCAGAATGATCAGGCTGCCACACATTTCACCATCGCTATCCAGCAGCGGTCCCGCCTGGGCAACAACGCCTGTTGATTGAATATAGGCCAAATGCGCTTCGCGATTGTCTTTGCGGGTTTGCAGGGCACCGGTTTTGTCTTGTGCCATCAGCGCGATCAACATGTTCATTCCTCCTTAAGGGGTCGGTTCAGCAAACTTTGGATGGTTTTGGTCACACTTGCACCTTGTGACACATTTTGCACGGCTTCACAGATTGGCATTTCGAGCGATAGTTTGCGCGCCAAAGCCGTCACCGCTGCAGCGGTTTTCACACCCTCAACCGTCGTGTCATCGTCAAACGTCTCGCCGCGGCCAAGCGCCTGCCCAAAACGGTAGTTCCGGGATTTTTCTGACGTGCACGTCAGGACCAGATCTCCGAACCCTGAAAGACCAGCCAGAGTTGACGGGTCCGCGCCCAAATGCTGAGCGAGCCGTGCGATTTCGGCAAAGCCGCGAGTCATCAATGCCGCCCGCGCGCTGTCACCCAAACCCTGCCCAATGCAGGCACCACAAGCGATAGCGATCACGTTCTTCAGCGCACCGCCAAGTTCTGCACCCGTGACATCAACTGTCCGATATAGGCGAAGCGCGCGGGTCGACAGCTGTTCCTGCATTTTGATGCCAAGCAGGTCATCCCTGCACGCAAGGGTGAGCGCAGTCGGCAATCCATTTGCAATATCGACAGCGAAACTCGGACCCGTCAAAACCGCCGCAGTCGCATCCGGCCATTGCTGAGCCAAAATATCCGTTGGCCCACGAAGGGTATTCAGATCAATCCCCTTGCAGCACGCGACCAGCGCTTTGCCCGTCAACCCGTCTTCGATCTGCTCGGCAAAGCCGGTCAGACTTTGCATTGGCATGGAAAACAAGATGACGTCCGCATCCAATGCGGCCTTGAGATTTGGGTTCACGGTCACCGCGTCTGGCAATGAAACTCCGGGCAAGCGTGGGCTTTGCCGGGTGCTCAGCAGAGTTTCGGGATTGCGCGCCCAAATCGTGACCGGACGTTGCTGTCCGATCGCAACAGCCAAGGCTGTCCCAAATGCGCCACCACCCAAAATGGAAACGCTCATGCCTTGGCCCCTTTTTTGCCTGACCCAACCAGCGGCACGGCCGATTGATCCAAAGGCCAGCGCGGGCGGGCCGCCAAGGTCATGTCGTGTTCTATCCCCGTCGCAAACAATTCAGCCCCCGCATGCGCAATCATGGCAGCATTGTCCGTGCAAAGCGCCAGCGGAGGCGCAGAAAAGGACAGCCCCATTTCCGCGCAAAGGCCTGTCAGCGCGTTGCGAAGCACAGTGTTAGCAGCAACACCACCCGCAACCGCCATCGCGGGTGTGCCCGGCGCTTCGTCCAGATAGACCGAAATCGCACGCCGGGTTTTTTCCGTCAGAACATCGCGGACCGCAGCCTGAAAGCCTGCGCAAATGTCAGCGCGATCCTGAATATGCAGTCCGCCTTGCTCGGCAATAAGAGAATCGCGCTGCCGAAGTATTGCAGTCTTGAGACCAGAGAACGATATGTCGCAACCTTCACGATCCAAAAGAGGCCGCGGAAAGCGAAACCGCTTTTCGTCTCCGTTTCTGGCTTCGGCTTCGACCGATGGGCCGCCCGGTTGTGGCAGCCCAAGAATGCGCGCCGTTTTGTCGAACGCTTCACCAGGTGCGTCGTCGATTGTGCCACCGACACGCGTGAAATCCTCTGGGCCGCGTACGATCAAGAACTGACAGTGCCCGCCAGAGACAAGCAACATAAGATAGGGAAAATCCAGATTGTCCGTCAATCGCGGTGTCAGCGCATGACCCGCCAGATGGTTAACGCCGATCAACGGCTTGCCCAAACCCGCAGCAAGCCCCTTGGCCAGCATGACACCAGACAGGACACCGCCGATCAAACCCGGACCGGCTGTCACCGCGATCGCATCCAGCGCGTCGTATTCGAGCCCAGCTTGTTGCATGGCTTGTTCAACACAATAATCGAGCCGCTCAGCGTGGGCCCGCGCAGCGATTTCGGGAACAACGCCGCCGTAGGCCTCGTGCAGGGCGTTCTGACCTTTGACGACCGAAGCCAGTATGTCGCGCCCCCTGAGAATGGCGGCCGCGCTGTCATCGCAGCTGCTCTCGATTCCGAGTATAAGAGGGGGAAGGCTCATGCGGGGTTCCCGTTGCGTCGGTTTCGCTCAGCAAGTACCACCGGGCAAGTCGCCTAACAACACCGGACCTTAAATGCCTGCCACACTTCCCATTTTGCTGCTGACCCGCCCCGAAAACGGAGCAGCGCGTTTTCTGGCAGAGCTGGAAGAAATGGGCATTTCCGGATTCGAAACCATCGTCAGTCCCCTGATCCGCGTCGAACGCAACCGCGCGCCGCCCGATTTGAACGGCTTCAAAGGTTTGATCTTTACCTCTGCCGCAGGCGTGTTGGCCTACAACCACGCAGGTGGCCGTCCGGATCTGCCGGCGTACTGTGTTGGTGACAAAACCGCTGAGGCCAGTCGCAAACTGGGAATGCAAAGCAACAGCGCAAGCGGGAACGCGCAGGCCCTGATTGAGATGATCATGGATGCCAAACCCGATGCGCCCTTGATGCACATTCGCGGCGAACACAGCCGCGGTTCGGTCGCAGAAAAACTGTCGTGCGCAGGGATTCCAACGCAAGAAACCGTTTTATACGGCCAACCTGCGGTGCCCCCGACACCGGCGGCACTTGCCGCACTTCAGGGCGAAAGCCCCGTGGTTGCGCCGGTGTTTTCACCACGCACCGCGCTGGAACTGACGAAAATACCGGCAAAGGCACCGCTTCTTGTCGCAGCTATGAGTGAAGCAGTGGCCAAGCCATTTGAAAAACTCCATATTCAGAAACTGAGAACGGCTGCCAATCCAGATTCTCATTCGATGAGGCAATGCGTTGCCGACCTGCTCGAAGAGGCTAGGTCGCTTGAGAGGCATGGGCAGTAAGTGTAAACTAATGTAGACACATAGAGTGTCTACTTTGATTGTTATTGAAGAGGTGGCGGGACGTGGCCAAGTCTAAAAAAGGTAAGACAGCAAGCAAGTCGGCCACCGACAAGGCTGTTTCCGAAAAAGCCGAAACGGCGATTGATGATGTAGTCGAGACTGCAAAGGACATCGCTGAAGACGCAACGGAAGTTGCGGAAAAGGTAGAGGAAACTGCTGCCGAAGTGATCGACGAAACTGTCGAAGCCGTTGATGAAGTCACAGCCGAAACAGAAGAACAGTTAGACAGCGCCTCCGCTATTGAAGGCGGCGACGATGATCCGGCAGAGTCGGAGATCGTTGAGACCGAATCCGAACCAGAGGCTGCCGCCTTGGCCGAATCGGAAGCCGAGCAATCACCGACTGACAGCGCGGACGTCGCACCAGAACCGCAGATTATCGAACAAAAGGTAATTGAGCGGAAAGGCGGGTTTTTCCCTATGGCGCTCGGAGGCGTGGTGGCTGCAGGCCTCGGATTTGCAGCCGCACAATTCACGGACATTTCGTTGCCTTTCGGCCCGGCGCCAGAGCCGGACCCCTTCAAAGCGGAAGTTGAACAAAGTCTGGATGCGCAAGCGGAACAGATCGCTGCATTGGGCGCATCCGTAGAGAACACCCAGAAAGCCATCGAGGTCATTGACTTGAACCCGGTCATGTCTGCTCTGGCGGGTGTCGAGGATCAGATCGCTCAAGCCAATGATGCCGTTGCCAATCTGGAAGATCAGGTTGTTGGATTCGACAGTCGCCTGACCGCTCTGGAAAAGCAGCCCGTTGCGTCGGCGGTTGGCCCTGAAGCAATTGCCGCTTACGAACGGGAGCTGGGAGAGCTTCGCGCTGCTATTCAGGATCAGAAGGACGCTCTGGTTGCGCAGAAAGCTGAAATCGAAACCATGGCAAAAGATGCCATGGCTGCCGAAGCGGGCGCCGAAGAACAGGCCACCTTGGCCGCAAGCCGCGCAGCATTGGCGGAACTGACCAGTGCAGCCCAGGCAGGACGCAGTTTTGCAGGTCCTCTGTCAGTGCTAGCCGCAAACGGCGTTGCTGTTCCGGACGCTCTGTCCGCAGCCGCAGCAGATGGTGTTCCGACACTCGCGGCGCTGGCGACCGAATTCCCGGGTGTCGCCCGCGAAGCGCTGAGTGTTGCCCGATCTTCAGCGGACGAGACCGAAGAAGGCGGCGGCGGCTTTGCAAGCTTTCTACAAAATCAACTTGGTGCACGCTCAGTCACCCCACGAGAAGGTGATGATCCTGATGCAGTTCTTTCGCGCGCAGAAGCGGCGGTCAAGAACGGTGATTTGGACGCTGCGCTGACCGAAATCAGTGCGCTGCCGGAAGGCGCGCAATCCGTTCTGGCCGACTGGACCAGCAAGGCTGAATTGCGGCGCGATGCGCTGTCAGCCGCGTCTGATCTCGCTCAGCAACTGAACCAGTAACAAGGGTCTTCGATCATGCTTTGGTCTCTTATTAAGATTGTCGTTTTCGTCGCGATCGTTGCGGCACTGACCTACGGACTTGGCTATCTCATTGAAAGCGATGGGTCGGGAATGGCAGAAGCCCGTGTCGTACTTGGTGGCGTGGAGTATTCGCTCAGCCCATTGAAGCTGGCGCTGGCGCTGATCGCGCTGATTATTCTGACCTGGCTTTTCTTCAAGGTTTTCGGCCTGATCATCGCCGTGCTCAAATTCATCAACGGCGACGAAACCGCGCTCAGCCGGTATTTTGACCGGAACCGCGAACGCAAGGGGTATCAGGCCCTCTCCGAAGGATTGATGGCGTTGGCCTCTGGTGAAGGCCGCCTTGCTATGGCCAAGGCGACCCGTGCCGAAAAATACCTGCACAAACCGGAACTGACTGATCTCGTGACCGCGCAGGCAGCAGAGATGACCGGCGATCAGAAAAAGGCGGAAGAAGTCTACAAACGTCTTTTGCAAAACGATCAGACCCGGTTCGTTGGTGTGCGTGGCCTGATGAAGCAGAAACTGAACGCGGGCGATACCGACACAGCGCTCAAACTGGCTGAGCGTGCTTTTGCGATCAAGCCCAAGCACGGTGAAGTGCAGGATACCCTGCTGCGGCTTCAGGCTGAATCCGCTGACTACGAAGGTGCGCGCAAAACACTTGCTGCAAAGCTCAAGCACGGCACTTTGCCCCGCGACGTGTACCGCCGTCGTGATGCAGTTTTGGCCTTGTCCGAGGCGCAAGCCATCACGGACGATGAGCAAAGCGCACAGGCAGCTGAGGCCGCGATCAAGGCCAACAAAGCTTCGCCTGACCTGATCCCGGCGGCCGCCATGGCGGCTCGGGGCTACATCAAGCAAAACCGAAAGCGCAATGCTGTCCGAGTTCTGAAATCGGCTTGGAAAGCCCATCCCCATCCTGATCTTGCCAGTGCCTTTGCAGAGATCGAACCTGACGAGACACCGGCACAGCGGCTCAAACGATTTGGCACACTGACGTCCTTGAACGCAGATCATCGCGAAACAAAACTGCTGAACGCAGAATTGAACCTGGCCGCCGAAGATTTTCCAGCCGCACGCCGTGCACTGGGTACTCTGGTCGAAGAGGATCCGGATGCCCGCGTTCTCGCGATCATGGCCGCCGTTGAGCGCGGTGAAGGTGCATCGGACAATGTGGTCCGGGGCTGGCTTGCCCGCGCCTTGACTGCGCCACGTGGGCCACAGTGGGTTTGCGACAACTGCAACACCATCCACGCAGAATGGGCACCGCTTTGCTCGAACTGCGGGGCCTTTGATACCCTGAGCTGGAAATCGCCACCACAATCCGAAGTGGTTCTGCCGGCAGGCGCAGATATGCTGCCGCTGCTCATCGGGGCCGCTGAAGACCCGCAAACTGCATTGGAAGAGGTGGAAGAAGCCCCCGGCATGATCGAGGTCACCCCGGTCAACGAGGTTGAGGCGGCACCGGAAGTACCCGAGGCAGAGCCGGAAATCGAAGACGCGGAAACGATCGCGGAAGCGGAAAAAGAGGCTGCCAAATAGTGCTTTTCCCAAGGCGGCCGGAGTGCTATCTGGCCGCCCACCAAGGGCCGCTGTAGCTCAGCTGGTAGAGCACGTCATTCGTAATGATGGGGTCGGGGGTTCGAGTCCCTTCAGCGGCACCATGACAAATATAAGGTCTTTGGAACCGTTCATGATCCCAATCCACGGACCAGAACACCAAACTGCCTCGAAATCAGAAACAGTTGATCCAGTCCAAGCCCAGCGGGTTCGGGCGTTTCAAACCCCCTTTGCCGCAGTCGGTCAAATTTCCGATGGCCCGAACCGCGGGTTCAAACAACAAAAAAGGCCCCCGCAAATCGCGGGAGCCTTTTGAACCAGATTTTTTAAGCAGATCAGCCGTAGACGGCTTCTTTGCCAAAGTGCTTGGTCAGCATGTAATAGATGACGGCGCGGTACTTGTTGCGCTCGGAACGGCCATAGGTTTCGATGACCGAGTCGATGGCTTCCATCAGTTGAGGACCATCTGCAAGACCCAGCTTCTTCATGAGGAAGTTGTTCTTGACGGTTTCCAGCTCTTGGGGCTGACCACCTGCAACGGTTGATGCATCTGCATTGTAGATTGCGGGACCGCAACCGATTGTGACCTTAGTCAAAAGGGCCATGTCAGGCTCCATTCCGCATTTGTTGCGCAGGTCGTCTGCATACTTCGCGATCAAATCGTCACGTTTTCCCATGGTGTTCTCCCTAAAAATAAAGCGGACTACCGCATTGCTTGGTGTGATGGCTCTTGCCTTCGCGCGCAAGGTTAACGGGAAATCCAGTGCGGGCAACGGAAAAAACCGCAGGACTTTTCCCCTCTGAACCGTTCGCGCGGTATGGAAACGACGCACACGATGTCGCCACATGCATAGAACGACCTCCAAAACACCAGAAAACTTGTAGCGAAGAAGGAGGGTATTGCATGACTTTGACGACTTCGCAGCTCGACCAATACCGGCAAAACGGCTTTGTCACCGGCTTGGCAGCATTCAACGCTGATGAAGTGCGCGACTTGCGAACGCAGATCGAGACGCTGGAGAGAAATCATACCTCTGGGTCCGGGGCACATGACCTGGGTCAGTTTTTCCGCGTGAACGGACAGCTTGTCATACCGCTGCTTGCCCGGGTTGGCCGGTCGAACCGCATTCTGGACGCCGTGCAATCCGTGCTTGGCAAAAACCTGCTGGTTTGGTCGGTCGAATTGTTCATCAAGGAACCGCGCACTCAATCCGTGGTCAGTTGGCATCAGGATCTGACCTATTGGGGCATGGGGGAAACGGATGAAGAACTGACGGCTTGGATTGCCCTTTCGGATGTTTCGATCAAAGCCGGCTGCATGCGGTTCATTCCAGGCAGCCACAAAGGGAAAATCGTCGATCACGACGACACATTCGATCCAGACAACCTTCTTTCACGCGGCCAGGAAATTCAGGGCATCGATGAAACGCAGGCGGTTCACGGCCCACTACGGCCCGGTGAAATGTCGTTTCATCACGGCCGCTGTTTTCATGCATCCGGCCCGAATGAGTCCGACGACCGGCGCATTGGTCTGGCGATCCGCTATGTCACACCTGAAGTTCGGCAACCCGCATTGGGCCCCGACTACGCGATGTTGGTGCGTGGATGCGATCCTGTTCGGGGGTGGATCAATGTTGCAGGTGCCAGTACGCTTTTTGCACCGGATGATCTGGCGCTTTATGATCAGGTTCTGGCCCATCAATCCAAGGCACTTGCCGCCGGGGCGGAATCCAGCGTCGGCCTTTATCAAGCACAAGGACAACAGTGATGACGGACCCGCGAACTGTCAGCTTTACGCAGATGAAAGACGGCACGCAGCAAGACTACGCGCTGCTGGAAGAACTGGAAAAGCCGTTCCTGGGTATGACGGCGGATCGAGTATTGGATGAACTGCGGCGCGCCGGTGAGGCCACGCTGGAGGGTTACAAGATCACCCGGCTGGAACATGGCCTTCAATCGGCCACCCGCGCGGAACGAGACGGCGCTGATATTGATTGGGTCGTTGGGGCGCTCTTGCACGACATCGGTGACGGGTTGGCTCCTCA
>JAHDIS010000001.1:114896-130290 GCA_020630695.1 Paracoccaceae bacterium
AACCACGACCGCATGTCAGCCGAGGTGATCCGCCCCTTCGTAAGATGGGACGTGGCGTGGGTGGTCGAACACCACGGTATTTTCCAGATGTTCTACTACGGGCACCACTATGGCTGGGATCGCAATGCGCGCGAACAGTTCAAGGATCACCCTTGCTACGACAGCTGCGCCGCGTTCTGCGAGCGGTGGGATCAATCCAGCTTTGACCCTGACTATGACAGCAAAACTCTGGAGCACTTCGAACCCATGGTTCGAGAGGTCTTTGGCCGCAAAGCTTATGACCCTGATGTGCTACGCGAAGGTCACGTTAGCGTACTAACTGGCTCAGATACCCTGTGAGAACTTGTAGAACACCGCACCGGGTGCGACGGTGCGGGCAATTGTTTAGACCTGAGAAAGTCCTGAAATGACCCGAACCATCGCTCTTGTTGCTTGCCCTCTGGCGTTCTTGGCCTTGGCCGCCTGCGAACCTGTACCCGGTGATGCCGGAGCTACCGGTGGTATCGTGACCGTTCCGGAGTCCGTTTCATCAATCGCGGCGCCCTTTCAGGATCTGACCTCTGCACGCATCCGGTCAGAAGACGGATGCTACTGGTACACACACAAGGGGCCGGTCGAGACGACGCAGCTTCCCCTGCGGACCAAAGCAGGAAATCCGATCTGCACCAAGGCTCAGGACGCCGAAGGCTAAAGCGCACCGCCATCCGTTGGATAAAGGTGTGCCGTAACACCTGTATCAACCGCATCATAAAGCGTGTTGATATGCGCCATGACCATACGCACACAGCCTGAACTTGCCCGTGTTCCGATGGAACGCGGCGCTGGTGTGCCGTGAATGCGCAGGTAGGTGTCCCTGTTCCCGACATAGAGATACAAGGCCCGCGAACCCAACGCATTGGCCGGGCCCGGATCCTGTCCGCCATCGGCCCAACGTGCATATTTCTCGGGTTCACGCTCGATCATTGCATTGGTCGGCACCCAACGCGGCCATTTGGCTTTGCGCTTGATTGTATAGACGCCCGGCTCATAGAGCCCGTCACGACCAATCGCGACGCCATAGCGCATCGCGGTCCCGCCTTCTTCGATGTGGTAGAGATAGCGGGCGACAGCATCGACGTGAATATCACCCGGCTTCAATCCTTCGTTTGCCTGTACGCGGCGCGGAAGGAACCGGCGGTGCAATCCCCAGGGGTTTGAATTTTCAAGATCGAAGTCTGCGGGCGTGACCTGCGAATCCCAGCCGTCCCAATCGCTGGGCGAAGCCAATGCTGGATTGATCAACGCAGGCGCAGCCAGAGCAGTAAGAGTTGTCGCAACCATGTGACGTCTAGTGAACATCTGGGACCTTTCCGATCTACACATTCGGGCCATTGGATGCCCGAAACATCTGAGATTGATCAAAGGTCCAAATCGACCGGAGTTTCAACGACAACGAGCGGATCGACAGGGAAATTTTTCGTGAATGGTGCGGCAAATCCATTTTGGACTGCCGCACCACAAAACATTTTGAAGGTCCAGAAGACCGTGATCAGTAGCGATAGTGCTCTGGCTTGAAGGGACCTTCTGGTGTCACACCGATGTACGCGGCCTGTTCGGTGTCCAGTTTGGTTAGCTTCACACCGATGCGGTCCAGATGCAGACGCGCAACCTTTTCGTCGAGGTGCTTGGGCAGGATATACACTTCGTTGTTGTAGTTGCCGCCGTTTGTCCAAAGCTCGATCTGAGCGAGGACTTGGTTCGTGAACGACGCAGACATCACAAACGAAGGATGGCCCGTAGCGTTGCCAAGGTTCAACAAGCGGCCTTCGGACAGCAGGATCAGACGATTGCCGTTTGGCATCTCGATCATGTCGACCTGTTCCTTGATATTGGTCCACTTGTGGTTCTTGAGTGCAGCAACCTGAATTTCGTTATCGAAATGGCCAATGTTGCCCACAATCGCCATGTCCTTCATCTCGCGCATATGCTCGATCCGGATCACGTCCTTGTTGCCAGTTGTGGTGATAAAGATATCCGCATCACCGACGACATCTTCCAGCAGCACGACTTCGAAACCGTCCATTGCAGCTTGCAGCGCACAAATCGGATCAACCTCGGTGACTTTCACGCGGGCACCAGCGCCACGCAGCGACGCGGCAGAGCCTTTGCCAACGTCACCATAGCCCATGACCACGGCAACCTTGCCAGCCATCATGGTGTCTGTTGCGCGGCGAATGCCATCAACCAGCGATTCCTTGCAGCCGTACTTGTTGTCGAATTTCGACTTGGTCACGCTATCGTTCACGTTGATCGCCGGGAACGGCAATTGGCCTTGCTTGACCAGTTCATAGAGGCGGTGAACACCGGTTGTCGTCTCTTCGGACACACCCTTGATCTGGTCACGAATTTTGGTGAACCAGCCGGGGCTTGCCTTCATGCGCTTGGCGATCTGCTTTTTGATCACCTCTTCTTCTTCCGATGTCGGCACCGGGATGATCTCTTCGCCAGCTTCGGCGCGAGCGCCCAGAAGGATGTACAGGGTCGCGTCGCCGCCATCATCCAGGATCATGTTCGGGCCATCATCGAACAGGAAGGATTTGTCGAGATAGTCCCAGTGCTCTTCCAGGCTCTGACCCTTGATCGCGAACACGGGTGTTCCGCCTGCTGCAATGGCGGCAGCAGCGTGATCCTGTGTTGAGAAAATGTTGCACGATGCCCAGCGCACATCTGCGCCCAACGCCACCAGCGTTTCAATCAGTACCGCGGTCTGGATCGTCATGTGAAGCGAACCGACAATGCGCGCGCCCTTCAGCGGTTTGCTTTCGCCATATTCCGCCCGGCAAGCCATAAGGCCCGGCATTTCTGTCTCGGCGATGTCCAGTTCTTTGCGACCGAATTCGGCCAGTTCGATGTCTTTGACAATATAGTCCTTGGCCATGGGCCTGCCTCCGAGGTTGCTCGTTCTTAATCTTGCGCAGGCAGGTATCATTCCTTGCCAATTTGAGCAACGAGGATAAGCTGCATGCAACTAAAAAGCGAAGCGAGCAGCGCAATGGCAACGACCGGTACAAAAGCAAAACCTCAGAATGAGTATGGCACCTACCATGTACCCGAAGGCCTCGAGGGCAGGCCCGCTGCCAAGGCCGTTTTGTCCGGTGTTCCCTACGAACCCGACACGTTGAAATTCATGCGCGCCAACGCTGGGGATGGTGACATCATTCATGCGGGTATGTTTTTCGGAGATTTCCTACCCGCCCTGAGCACCGCCTTGGCAAAGAATGCTCAGTTGTGGGGGTTTGAACCGAACCCCGGCAATTTCGAAGCGGCCGAAAAAACCGCCAAGATGAACAAGCTGAAAAATGCCAATCTGTTCAATGCCGCGCTTTCAAACACCTCTGGTCAAATTCTCTTCAAAACCAAGGACGACAAGGGAAAGTCGCTGGGGGGCTTGTCCCATTTCGTCCAAGAGGACGGCGATGGCGTCGAGGCCGTTGACGCCATGATGCTCGACTACGTTGTACCGCTGGATCGAAAGGTCAGCATCTTGCAGCTGGATGTCGAAGGTCACGAAAAAGAGGCCATGAAAGGCGCGTACCACATCATCAACAGATGGAAGCCCATTCTGGTATTGGAGTACTTTGGACAGCTTCATTGGATTAACCGCAATTTTCGCGGGCTGGGCTACGAGCGTATCGGCAAACTGCACGGAAACCATGTTTATGCTGTCGAAGGGTCCGGCATTTCAATCTGATCAGTTTACGCGCCAAGGCCTTCGCGCTAGCTAGGCGCCACTTCTCTGTACAACGAGTAAACAGATGGCCAAACAACCCCGAGCGTGGCAACGCATGCTATCCGGACGCAGGTTGGACCTGCTGGATCCAACACCAGTCGACATCGAGATCGAAGATATCGCGCATGGGCTTGCCTTTGTTGCGCGCTGGAATGGCCAGACACGGGGCGATTTCGCCTATTCGGTTGCCGAACATTCCTTGCTGGTCGAAGCCTTGTTTGGACGCATTTGCCCAACTGCAACGGCAACAGAACGGCTGACCGCTTTGCTGCACGATGCCCCGGAATACGTCATCGGTGATATGATCTCTCCGGTGAAAGCGGCTGTCGGGCCGGGCTATTCTGAACTGGATAAAAGGCTAGAGGCAGCGGTGCACATCCGGTTTGGACTACCCGCAACGACACCGGCCAAGCTCAAGAAGCTTATCAAAAAGGCAGACCGGATCAGCGCATGGATGGAGGCAATCCAGATCGCCGGATTTACCGAAGAAGAAGCCAACAAGTTCTTTGGCATCCCGGATCGGGAATTGATTCAAGGCATGCAAATACGCTTGAGGCCCCCCATGGAAGTGCGCCGGGATTTCACTGCGCGTCATGCCACATTGCTGGAGCAGACAGGATGATCAGAGTTCGCGGCATGAAACGGGTGGATGTGCCGGCCTGCACGGCAATTGTGAACCACATCATCGCATTGGGCGGCTCAACAGCCTACGAAGATCCATTTTCCGAGGACGCTTTCTCGGATCACTACTTGGATGAAGCGCCGGTCACAAACGTGGCCTTGCTTGGAACACGTGTGGTTGGGTTTCAGGGTGCCTTTGATGTGGGTGATGACGTTCTGTCGATCGGCAGCTTTACAGATCGACTAAATCCGGTCAAAGGGGCCGGCCGCGCCTTGTTTGCCAAAACTCTGGCAGACAGCCGCGCATTTGGCGCCAAAGAAATCATTGCAAAGATCACCTCTGATAACACCGGTGGACTGGCGTTCTACAGCCGACTTGGATTTGTTGACCACGAAGTCTGGAAAGATGACTTCACCCGCGCAGATGGCGCCAAGGTTGACAGAGTAATCAAGAGATACACGCTGTAGGGGAAGTGACCCAAAAAACTATCGGAAACCTTCGAAAACCCTTCAATTTGCGAACAATTCGCCCAATTTCTGCCTCAGTGTTCTCTGATCTGAAACGACAAGAAAAAAACATCTATGGTTTCAGAGGGCAGTAGTCATGTGTGCAAAAGGTTTGTTGATCGCCGTATTGAGCACGGGGATATTGGTCAGCTGTAGTGAGACTGCAGCGCCGTCCTTCGTGTCAAAGAATACGGTCAACGCAACGATTGCGCCGGTACAGAGTGCCGACATTCACGAGGTCGCGCTTGGCGAGCAAGCCGTCAGGCTTTCGGAGTTGTCCAAGGACATCCTGCGCAAATCTACGATGCGCGGCGTTGCCGTTGGGGCGGTGCTGGGCTGTGGGCTTTCGGCTGTTTCAGCGTCAGGCGCGGGGCGCTGTGCTCAGGCGGCTGTGGTCGGCGGCGCGGTTGGTGGCGTCATTGGACATGCCAATGGACGCAAGCAGATCGAACAACGTATGGCGCTGGTGGATTTGAACCGCGTAATGCCTGCCATTTCCAAGGCAGATGACCAGATGACAACACTTCAATCGACCTTGGACGCGATGTTGGCTGCGCAGTCTGCGGAATTGGAAACCCTTAAACGGCAGCGTAAAACCGGAGAAATCACACCGGATGCGTATCAGGCCCGTTTGACTGAAATTCGTGACATTCGCGCAAAGGCAGCAGAAGCGCTATTGCTGAGTGCAAGGGATTTGGCAGAGGCGCGCATTGCGCTGGAAAACGCTGAAAAACAGGGTCAGCCCGGTATCGCTTGGTACCTGCAAAAGACACGAAAGCTAGAACAACACGCCACGTCGGCGCGGTCCTCATTGTCCTTGATCTAATCAAGCTTCAGCGCGGGCTGCGCTTGGCCAGAATCCGTTGTAGTGTTCTTCTGTGCATGTTCAACCGCCTGGCGGTCTCTGAAACATTACGGTCGCAGAGTTCATAAACTCGCTGGATGTGTTCCCAGCGTACGCGATCGGCACTCATTGGATTTTCGGGCGGTGGAGGCAAATCATCTCCACGCGCCAGCAATGCGTTCATGATGTCAGTCGCATCGGCCGGCTTCGACAGATAGTCGGTGGCACCAATTTTGACCGCAGCAACAGCAGTGGCAATGGCGCCATATCCAGTAAGAACCACGATACGGCTGTCCGGGCGCTTGTCGCGAAGCACCTCAACCACGTCGAGGCCATTGCCGTCCTCCAACCGCAGATCCACCACCGCATAGGCCGGTGGACGGGCCGTAGCAATCGCGCTTCCGGCTGCAACAGACCCTGCTGTCTCTACCTCGAAGCCCCGTTTTTCCATGGCCTTGGCCAATCGCCTGAGGAACGGCTCGTCATCATCAACCAATAGCAGCGAACGGTCGTCACCCAATTCCTCGATTGCTCGATCAGCCACGCGCGCTCCTCCCGGGATTGATGCGGTTGTGAAGAAAAGTATTACCCCTAGGCTTTTGGGGGGTCAAACCATTGATTTGAGCACTGTCTGTGACCCTACATCGCATCGATAAAGCACGACACCTGATCGGCCATCTGTTCCGGCCCAACTTCTCTTCGGAAATACTGAACAAACCCTTCTTCCGGCAGAACCAGATAACTGAAGGTCGAATGATCAACGAGGTAGTACTCATCCTCGGCGGGTTGTGCCTTGTAGTAGGTTTTGTACGCCTGACTTGCGGCCTTTACCTGTTCCGGTGAACCCGTTAGCCCGATCATCTTTTCATGAAGGTTATAGGCAAAGTCACCGACCACTTCGGGCGTATCCCGTTCAGGGTCCACAGAAATAAAGACCGGGGTCGTGCTATAGCCACGATCCGCCAGAATATCGACGGCTTCGGCATTCCGCGCAGTGTCGAGCGGGCAAACATCCGGGCAAAACGTGTAACCAAAATAAACGATGCTTGGTTCGGTGATGACGTCAGCGTCGGTAACCGTCTGGCCGTTGGCATCCAGCAACTCGAACGGCCCACCAATAGCCCCCGGCCCGCCTGCAATCGCGCCGCTTCGACAGCCCGCAAACCTGTCATCGCTGTCCGGACCCATTGTGACGTAATACATCGCCCCCATCAGAGCGAGGATGGCAACACCACCTGACGCCGCCGCAAGTTTCTGCATGTCGCACCTTTTTGACCAATTGATTGGAGTCTGCATCAGACCTAACAATTGGCTAGCCGTGCACAAGGGACGAAAAGGCGCAGATGGCACAATCGGAACTTGGATTTCTAAGCGAACAAAAGCGAAGCAACTGGATTCGTCTGCGGACGATGATCTGGCTGCGCTGGCTGGCCATTATTGGCCAGATCAGCGCAATCACGATTGCTCAGCGTCTTTACAACCTGCAACTTGAACTCGGGCTTTGCTATCTGGCGGTCGGGGTTTCCGTGGTTGGCAATCTGGTGGCCATCTTTGTGTTCCCGGAAAACAAGCGCCTTTCAGAGAACGAGAACCTGCTCATGGTTCTGTTTGATCTGCTCCAGTTGTGTTTCCTGCTCTACCTGACAGGCGGATTGCACAATCCGTTTTCATTGCTTGTGCTGGGCCCGGTAACCGTTTCCGCGGCAGTCTTGACGCTGCGGTCAACCATCATTCTGGGCGGAACTGCGTTCCTTCTGGTGACGGGGATGGTCTATTACCACATGCCGCTTAGGACCGAACAGGGTTTCATCCTGCGGATACCGGATGTGTTCGTCTTTGGCCAATGGACAGCGATCACCATCGCCCTTGTGTTCATTTCGATATACGCGCGCCGCATTTCCCGCGAGATGCATTCCATGTCCGACGCACTTGCCGCGACACAAATGGCGCTGGCTCGCGCACAGAAGCTGAATGATCTCGGTGGTGTGGTTGCCGCCGCCGCGCATGAGCTTGGCACTCCTCTGGCCACCATCAAGCTGACATCAGCCGAATTGGCCGACGATCTGGATGATCGCCCGGAGTTGCAGGAAGATGCCTTGTTGATCCGTGAACAAGCCGATCGGTGCAGCGATATCCTGCGATCCATGGGAAGGGCCGGCAAGGACGACCTGCATATGCGCCACGCCCCTCTGGTCGAAGTCATCCGAGAAGCCGCAGAGCCGCATCAGGACCGAGGCAAAGATATTTTTATCGAAGACGGTCCGGGCCCCGGCGGCGATTTCAACCAACCTCAGATTCTGCGGCGTCCAGAAGTCATACACGGTTTGCGGAATCTGGTACAAAACGCCGTTGATTTCGCCCGGGCCAATATCTGGATCGAAGCAACATGGACCGATGACCTGGTTTCGATCAGGATCTTGGACGACGGTCAGGGATTTCCGCCTCATCTGATCGGCAGAATGGGCGACCCGTTTGTCCGAAAGCGGCGAACCGAAGAAGAAAAGAAAGAACGGCCCGAATACGAGGGTATGGGTTTGGGGCTGTTCATCGCAAAAACGCTTTTGGAACGAACGGGCGCCGAGCTAAGCTTTGCGAACGGCACTGACCCGTTTCTCCCGAGTCCGGAAAACAACGAACGCCGCGGCGCCATTGTCGAAGTGGTCTGGCCCGCAAGTAAAATTCTGGCCGAGGCAGGCAAGCGCGGAGCGGTGCTGGGCGAAAACCAGAGGTTTGAAGTCTAGGACCCACTTAACCAACACGATTAAGCGGCTATTAACCTTTGTCATCGACGCTCTCCTCGAAGCGCCATTCGGGGGGATCGTTGGTGAACATATGGTTAGCATCATTTGCGGGGATTGGGATCGGGCTGGTTGGCTTGTTCCTGATAGCGACGAGCAACCGTATACAAAAAGCGTCGTTCGTCGGCCCATCAGTCAACCCACGGTCGGTGATCCTGTTGCGCGATGGATTGGTCATCCATAGCAACGAGCATGCACAGCGTTCCCTGGGTGATCTCGTTTTGCCCGGCCAAAGTTGGTGTCGGCTGAAAGACAGGCTGGCGACATTTATAGATGGTCTCCCCGATGAACTTCCGGACCAGCCTGTTGTTCTGGGCGACACTGGTGCCAAAGGCCAGCAGCTATTCCTGCGGACTGACGGCGAAACCAGAATCCTTGAGCTTGGAGACATCCATACATCCGGCGACATTGCGGCCGCCGATACACCAGAGGATGCTTCCAGAGAAGCCGTGGAAATGGCGGTCACACCCATGTGGAAAACCAATAGCGACAGCCAGATCATTTGGTCCAATGCGGCCTATAATGCTTTGATCCGCGACTGCGGCGCGGCCGGGGAACAGCCAACACAACTGTTTAACCTGCCTGTCATTGACACGAAAACGGCCCGGCAATCCCGTGCTAGTCTTGAGACCGCTGCTGGCAAAAAACATTGGTTTGAAATCACCAGCCAACCCACCGAAACCGGAACGCTTTACTATGCCAGCAACATTGATGCGCTTGTCACGGCCGAATTGGCCCAGCGCAATTTCGTGCAAACCCTGACCAAGACTTTTGCACACCTGCCCATCGGGCTTTCCGTGTTCGACAAAGATCACCGTCTGGTTCTTTTCAATCCCGCGCTCCTTGATCTGACCAGACTACCGGTCGAATTCCTGTCTGCGCGTCCCAACTTGCTCAGCTTTTTTGATCACATGCGTGAGAACCGCATGATGCCAGAGCCAAAGAACTACACCAGTTGGCGCGACCAGCTGTCCAACGTTGTCAACGCCGCTCAGGATGACCGCTATTGCGAGACTTGGAACCTGCCATCCGGGTTGACCTACAAGATCACAGGCCGTCCGCATCCCGACGGTGCAATCGCTTTCCTACTGGAAGACATCAGCGCCGAGATTTCATTGACGAGACGATTTCGATCAGAACTGGAAATGACGCAATCTGTGATCGACAGTTTTGACGACGCGGTCGCCGTTTTTTCCCAGCTGGGCGTTTTGACGTTTTGCAATACGGCATACCGAACCCTGTGGGATTGCGAGCCGGACAGCGCCTTTGCCGAAATGACAATTGTCGACGCAACACAGGCATGGTCAAAAGCCTGCGTGCCCACACCCGTATGGCCGGAAATACGTGAATTCGTTTTGACGCTACGGGATCGCGCTGCTTGGGATACCGGGCTTGATCTGCGCCAAGGTGGGAGCCTCTTTTGCTCTGTCGAGCCAGTCGCAGCTGGATCGACCTTAGTTCGTTTTTCCAAGATGACCGCAGCAAGCGCGGTTCCGGCAGCAACGATGGGCACCACGGAGTAGTCAGGGATTGATCTGCACTTGCGGCTGACTGCCCGCCCGGTATCCTTGCGCCTATGACAAGCCGATCAACCTCCCTGACATCAAATGGACCGGAAAAAACTGCCGAGATCGCAGTGCGGATCGGCGCAACGCTCCGGAGTGGAGACGTGTTACTTTTGTCTGGCGGTATCGGCGCCGGAAAATCGCATTTTGCCCGTCGTTTGATCCAGTCTTTGCAAGACGTCCCCGAAGATGTCCCATCACCTACGTTTACATTGGTTCAGGAGTACGAAACCCAAAAAGGCATGCTGTGGCACGCTGATCTGTACCGCCTGTCCGATCCGGACGAAGTGGCCGAACTTGGACTGCTGGACGCAATGCAGGATGCGATTTGTCTGATCGAATGGCCGGACCGTCTGCAGGACATGACGCCCGAAAATGCGCTGTCGATCACTTTCGAAACACATGCCCCGCCCCGATCCGAACATGAGCGAACATTGACGTTCACTTGGTCAAACAGTCGTTGGGACACCATCTGTGCGGAGCTGAGGGCATGAATTCGTTTCTGGTCAATGCCGGGTGGGGCGATGCGGAGCACCACCCATTGCAGGGAGATGCGTCAACGCGCCGGTACACTCGTCTACGAATGAACGGTCAAACCGCGATGCTGATGCAAGACCCTGACGGCGATGTGTCACTGTTTGCTCGTCTTTCACGGCATCTTAAGTCTCTGGGACTAAGTGCGCCGGAAATCTACGCAGAAGACCCAGAAGCAGGGCTGCTGCTGATTGAAGATTTTGGTGACAGTCTGATCGCAAAACTGGCCATTGATGACCACACGGAACGTGCATTGTATCTGACGGCCACGGACGCATTGATAGAACTGCATCGCCATGAGCCGCCCTCCGATTTGCCGGTCGCCGATGCGCGGACGCTGGCAAACATGACCGACCTGGCTTTTGTCCACTACGCTGATCAAAAGCATGTAGCAGCCAAAGTCGCCGCAGCTTTTCAACCGATCCTCGAAGCCCATGCCACGCCAACCGATGTGATGATCCTGCGCGACTACCATGCGGAAAACATCCTCGATCTGGATACTCGCGACGGACCGGCACGCGCCGGGCTATTGGACTTTCAGGACGCATTGCAAGGGCACAGGGCTTACGATCTGATTTCTTTGCTCGAAGACGCCAGACGGGATTTGTTTCCAGGCACCAAAGTCGCCTGCATCAGTCACTATATCACCACAACTGGGCTGAATTCCGATCAGTTTAATACGTCGTTGAGTGTACTTGGAGCACAACGAAACCTGCGAATTCTGGGTGTTTTCGCTCGCCTTGCGAAAACCCGTGGGAAGCCCGGGTATATTGATCTGATCCCGCGTGTTTGGGGACACCTCAAAAACGACCTCAAACATCCTGCGCTGGCCCATGTTGCACCACTGATCCTGGATGCTCTTCCAGAGCCAACCGGCGATCATCTTGAAAGGCTGAAAACCGCATGCCCGAAGCAGTAATGCTCTTTGCCGCCGGTTTCGGCACCCGGATGGGTGATCTGACGAAACGCCGCCCAAAACCGCTGGTTCCCGTCGCAGGCAAAACACTGCTGGATCATGCATTGGAGCTTACGGAAGGTATTCCAAACAGGGTGGTAAACGCTCACTACTACGCCGATCAAATTGTGGATCATCTGGCGGGTTCCGGAATTGCTGTGTCTGTTGAAGAGCCGAACATCCTCGACACGGGTGGAGGATTGCGTAAGGCGCTGCCCCTGCTGAACACGTCGCCGGTCTATACGCTGAACACGGATGCTGTTTGGTCCGGCGACGCACCTCTGGGCCTATTGCGTGACGCTTGGCGCCCTGACGCCATGGATGCTCTGTTGCTGTGTGTTCCGGTAGAACGGGCGATTGGACGAAAAGGCGGCGGAGACTTCAGTCTATCGCCAGAGGGCCGCCTCACTCGGAAAGGCGATCTGGTCTACACCGGGGCGCAAATCATCAAGACCGATCTACTGCATGAGGTCAAAGAAGAGGCTTTTTCTCTGAACGTCCTTTGGAATCGAATGGCCGAATCCGGGCGGCTACATGGTCTGCAATATGCGGGCAAATGGTGTGACGTTGGTCATCCAGAGGGTATCAGTCTGGCAGAAGAGATGTTGGCCAATGATGTTTGACGAAGCAGAGCCGCGCCTGTTCGGACTACCCCCCGGGGCTGACTTCGCGGAACAACTCGTGGCCGGGCTGCGACAACGTCTCGCTGGTCCGCCTGAGGAGATTGCAAAGATCGAGTTGTTTGTGAACACAACCCGAATGGCACGCCGCTTGAGAACGGTTTTTGACGCCGGCGAACACACCTTCCTTCCCAAGATCAAGCTCGTGACCAATCTTGCGGATCCTTTGCTGCGCGCAAAATTGCCCTGCCCGGTCCCGCCATTGCGTCGTCGTTTGGAGCTGACCCAACTGGTTTCACGGCTTTTGGACGCCGAAAAAGAGTTGGCGCCACGCAGTGCGCTTTTTGATCTGTCCGACAGCCTTGCATCGCTTATGGAAGAGATGCAGGGTGAAGGTGTTCTGCCGGAAACCGTGGCCAACCTCGACGTTTCGGATCAGTCCGGCCATTGGGCCCGTGCACTGCAGTTCATTAAGATCGTTCAGCCCTTTTTCGACCCGGAATCAGAGCCTGATTCAGCAGGATTTAATAGAATTGCCCTTCGGGCCAAACTCGAGAGCTGGCAACAGAATCCGCCTCAAAACCCAATTATCATTGCGGGATCAACTGGGTCACGCGGCACCACGGCTGAATTGATGCGCGCGGTTACGCAGTTGCCACAAGGAGCAGTGATCTTGCCCGGGTTCGATTTCGATATGCCACAAACCGTTTGGGACCGGTTGGCGCTGTCGTCCGATCAGGGCAGCCTCGCGGCTGAAGACCATCCGCAATATCGCTTTGCGCGCATGATGGCTGATCTGGACTATCGTGTCTTGCAGGTTGGTCATTGGGCGAATGACCCGGCCCCCAGCCCAGCGCGCAACGCGGTAGTATCCTTGGCCTTAAGGCCGGCACCCGTCACCCATCAATGGCGCAGCGAGGGACCAAACCTTCCCAGCCTACCCGACGCAATGAACGACGTTACATTGCTCGAGGCGCGCAGCCCGCGCGAAGAAGCCATCGCAATTGCCCTGCGGCTACGTGAGGCCGCGGAAAAGGGAACTCGGGCCGCGCTGATTACTCCGGATCGTATGTTGACCCGACAGGTGACATCGGCTCTGGATCGCTGGGATATTCTGCCAGACGACAGCGCCGGAACGCCTGCGCAACTCAGCCCCCCGGGGCGTCTGTTGCGCCACGTGGCTGAACTCTTTTCAGGCCCTTTGACAGCCGAAGCGCTTTTGACACTGCTCAAGCATCCGCTGACCCACACTGGCGCGGAACGCGGGCCCCATCGGTTAAACTCGTCCAATCTCGAACTGCACATCCGCAGAAAAGGATGGCCTTACCCCGACGCCAATCTGATCCGTGCCTGGGGGCAGGCGCGCAATTGTCCTGACTGGGCAAATTGGGTGGCCGAGACCTTCTCGGACAATTCAGTTGAAGGACAAAGATCACTAGCGGATTGGGTCAAGCAGCATATTGCACTGGCCAGTGCAATCGTGGCGGGATCATCCAGTGATGACGCAGGTGCGCTTTGGGCGGAAAACGCCGGTCGCGTTGTAAAGGCCGTCGTTCAAAACCTCGAGGCCGAAGCCGGTTACGGCGCAGATATGTCTGCAATGGACTACGCCAGTCTGTTTGGCGCAATCCTGTCCCAGTCAGACGTTCGGGATCGCGATGCGCCGCATCCGAATATTCTGATTTGGGGCACGCTCGAAGCCCGAGTCATGGATGCAGATCTCTTGATCCTTGCGGGGCTGAACGAAGGCAGCTGGCCCGAGATGCCCGGCGCTGATCCTTGGCTGAACAGAAAAATGCGGTCAGATGCGGGTCTATTATTGCCTGAAAGGCGCATTGGCCTTTCTGCGCACGACTTTCAGCAGGCCGCCGCCGCACCCGAAGTCTGGCTGACGCGGGCGGTAAAATCGGATGATGCGGAAACCGTGCCGTCGCGGTGGGTCAATCGGTTGATGAACCTCATGGCTGGCCTGCCTGCACAACAGGGCCCGGACGCTCTTGGGCAAATGAAGGATCGCGGTGCCCATTGGCTTGCACTGGCGCGCGTCGCGGAAACTCCTATCGAAACCAGCCCCGAGCCGCGGCCCTCACCCGCGCCACCCGTAGATTCACGTCCGCGGCAACTATCCGTCACGGCCATCAAGAGACTGGTTCGGGACCCCTACGATATCTACGCGAGCAAAGTGCTGCGCCTGCGCGAGCTGGATCCGCTGATGCGCGCACCGGATGCCCTGATGCGGGGCATCATGCTGCATGACACCATCGAGGCATTCCTGCGCGAGTCGATGGCTGATCCAAACCGGCTTACCCCGGAAAGTTTCATGGAGGTATCAGAGCGAATTATCGGCGATCCCGGAAAGGTGCCGTTTCCGACCACAAGAGCCTTGTGGCTTGCCCGCATGCAAAAGGTTGCGGACTGGTTTGTTCAGTCTGAAAAAGACCGCCAATTCCATGCAACGCCACACCCGGACAATTTCGAGATCAAAGGCGTAGTCCAGCTTCCCCTGCTTGGTTTTACATTGACCGCTCAGGCCGATCGGATCGACATAGACGAACGCGGAGGAGCCTATATTTACGACTACAAGACGGGCAAGGCTTCGAGTGAACAACAACAGATCCATTTTGATCGCCAGCTGCTGCTTGAGGCGGCCATGGTGCTAGAAGGTGGGTTTCCCGGCGTAAGCCCACGCCACATCGAAGCCGCCAAATTTGTTTCTTTGAAGCCAAGCGATCCCAAACAAGTCGAGGCGCCTTTGGAGCAGTGCCCACCGCAGGAAACGTGGCAAGAGTTCACAAGACTGATCACGGCCTATCTGTCCGCAGAACAGGGATTCACCGCGCGCCGCGCCTTGCTCAAGGATGACGATCGCGCCAACTACGATCACCTGTCCCGGT
The DNA here is from genome assembly GCA_020630695.1 of Paracoccaceae bacterium. Lineage (GTDB taxonomy): Bacteria > Pseudomonadota > Alphaproteobacteria > Rhodobacterales > Rhodobacteraceae > Thalassococcus_A > Thalassococcus_A lentus. Next base: position 130,004 of record JAHDIS010000001.1, read on the forward strand.
TCGGGGAGTGGGACGTGACGGATGCGCCGAAAAAGGTTGTGTTGAAATGATCCGGGACGAAGCAACACAGGCACAGGTTCGTGCAGCAGAACCGGGCGCCTCAACCTGGCTGGCTGCCAATGCCGGATCGGGCAAAACACGGGTTTTGACAGATCGGGTTGCACGACTGCTTCTGGACGGTGTGCAGCCAGAACACATCCTGTGTTTGACCTACACCAAGGCCGCCGCGACAGAGATGCAGAACCGCCTGTTCAAACGGCTTGGTGCTTGGGCAATGCTGGACAGCG
>JAHDIS010000101.1 GCA_020630695.1 Paracoccaceae bacterium
AGGACCTGCCTCGGTTGGGGATCGAGACAAGTCTGGCCGATCCTACGGATGTGGCAGCGTTCGAGGCTGCTTTGAAACCCAACACAAGGCTTGCCTTGATCGAGGTGGTTTCCAACCCGACGCTGCGCGTCGCGGACGTGGAAGGCATCGCCAAACTCTGCCGGGATCGTGGCATTCTGCTGGTTGTCGACAACACCTTTACGACGCCCGCTGCCATTCGTCCGCTGGAACTGGGCGCGGACATTGTCTTGCATTCCGTGACCAAGCTTTTGGCGGGGCATTCCGACGTTACCTTGGGTTGGGTCGGCGCGAACGATCAGGACCTGATGGACAAAATCCGGGTTTTTGCAGTCACCACCGGGATGACGCCAAGCCCGCAGGAATGCTGGCTGGCTGAACGCGGCTTGGCCACTTTTGATCTGCGTTTTGAACGGGCACAGGCCACGGCCGAGGCGCTCGCGGCTTACTTGTCGGTGCAAAAAGGGGTCAAGCGCGTGCTTTATCCGACCCGCGCGGATCATCCGGATGCCATGCGCGCACAGGGATTGTTGCGCGGTTATGGCTGCAACATGGTCAGCTTTGAAATCGAAGGCGGGCGGGCTGCGGCCAACGCCTTTGTGCGCGCCGCGGACGGCGTGGCATTTGCGCCGACTTTGGGGGATGTGGGCACCACACTGTCGCATCCCGCGTCTTCCTCGCATCGTGCCCTGTCGCCCGATGCCCGCGCCGATTTGGGAATTTCCGAAGGTTTCTTCCGGGTATCCGTCGGTCTGGAAGACCCCAAGGCGCTGACCGCGACCTTTGAGGCGGGATTGAAGGCCGCGCGCGCGGTGAAATGACAGATCTGGCCCAGATGGTTGAAGCAATCCCGCTTCCGGCGCTGCTGATCGGCGCCGACGAGCGGATTACGGCGGTCAACCGTGAGGCTTGCAATTTTCTGGGCTCAGGTCTGACCGGGCGTCACTTCATCACTGCGCTGCGGCAACCGGATCTGCTCGACAGCATCGAAGCGAGCCTGCGAGATGGCGCGCCGCGCTCGGCGCAATACCTTGGCCATGAAGGTGGCGAGGACACCAGCTTTGATGTCAGTGTGCGCCCCGTGAAGGCAGAGGGGCGCGCGGGTGTTCTGGTTTGTTTCATCGACACGACGCCCATGGAGCGGGCCGGGCAGATCCGCCGTGATTTCGTTGCCAATGTCAGCCATGAGCTGCGCACGCCTCTGACTGCGCTTCTGGGCTTTATTGAGACGCTCAAAGGCCCTGCGTCGAATGATGCGGCGGCCCGGGACCGGTTTCTGGGCATCATGCGAAACGAAGCGGAGCGCATGAACCGGTTGGTGAGTGACTTGTTGTCGCTTAGCCGCGTGGAAAGCGAGGCGCGCGTTCGTCCCACTGACCCGGTGGACTTGGCCGCCTTGATTCAGGCGGCCGAACACGGATTGGCCCCCTTGGCCAATGACGCACAGGTTTCCGTTACCCTTGATCTGGCCAATCCCGTGCAGCGCGTCTGTGGTGACGAGGATCAGTTGCGGCAAGTGATCACCAACCTGCTGGAAAACGCTGTGAAGTATTCCGGAAAAGGGGCCCATGTCACGGTGTCCCTTGGTGCTCCGGCCTATGAGCCAAAACTGCGAAATGAGGGCGTGCGTCTTGCCGTGCGCGATACGGGGCCGGGGATTGCATCCTTGCATGTGCCGCGTCTGACCGAACGGTTTTATCGCGTCGATGGCCATCGGTCGCGGGAAAAAGGCGGCACCGGGCTCGGGCTTGCCATCGTTAAACATATCGTTGAACGTCATCGTGGACGGATCGAGATACAGTCTGATCCGGGACAAGGCAGCTGCTTTACCATCTTGTTGCCGCTTGAATAACCGGGAAAGCGCGGCACAGGCCGCAGAAGCCAGGAACCATGGCCATGAGCGTCGAGAAAGACACCAACCGTCGTCGCAAGCTATCGGACGAAGTGCGTGAACGGCTGCTGGAACTGATTAAAACCGAAGGGTTGGCGCCGGGCGATGTCATTCCTTCTGAACGTGCCCTGATGGCCCAGTTCGGTGTTGGTCGTCCTGTCGTACGCGAGGCTATGCAATCGCTGCAATCTGCTGGATTGATCGATATCCGGCATGGTGAAAGGCCCAAGGTTGCCTCACCTTCCATGCCGGCCTTGTTGGGTCAGCTCGGCGAGTCAGTGCGACACAGTCTGGTGCATTCGGACACATCGCTGGATGATCTTAAACAGGCGCGCGCCTTGTTTGAGGCGCAGATGGCCAGCCTTGCGGCTGCCAATCGCACAGACCGCGACATCGCGGCATTGCGTGACATATTGGATCGTCAGTCTGATGCCCGTAAGAATTCGGCCGAGTTTTTGCGTCTGGATGGCGCTTTTCATGCCCGTATCGCCGACATGTCTGGCAACGCAATCTTTCAGGGGCTGAGCCGGTCGCTGTTCGATTGGCTGGCAGAATTTCATACAGGGTTGGTGCGTGCCGAAGGGCATGAGTCTGTGACTGTGGATGAACACGGTGCAATTCTGGATGCGATCGACCAAGGGGCCTGTGCGCTGGCGGGGCAACGCATGAGCGATCATCTCAACCGCGCTAACAAACAATATCGCAAACCGCAGACCGGTTAGACTGCGCTGTTTCGGGATGTGCCTAACTGGTATGATTTCTTGACTTGATAAACTGGTATGATGAGTATGCGGCAAGACACAGAATGATTCCGGAAGGGTGAGCCGTGGTTGTGCGGATCGAAGCTGACTATTTGATGGAAACATCCATCGATCCAGAACGCGCCGCCTTGGTTCTGGCGGGCGAGCAATCATCCGGTACCTTCGTTGCTGTGCCGGGGGAAACGTCAGAGCTGAAGGAACGCTCAGGCGCGCGCTTGGAAAAGCTGGATGTGCTTGGATCCATTGCAGGCCCCAGTTTGCCCGGTGCAAAACCCGGATCCTGTGTTGTTCAGGCAAAGATTACTTTGTCGTGGCCGTTGCAGAATACTGGTCCAGATTTGCCCAATCTCATGGCAACAATCGCTGGCAACCTGTTTGAATTGCAGGAAGTTTCGGGATTGCGTCTGCTGGATTTCCGTTTGCCCGAACCCTTTGCAAAGGCCTATCCCGGGCCGCAATTCGGGATTGACGGAACGCGCCAGTTGGCTGGCGTGGCCAAGGGCCCGATGATCGGCACGATTATCAAGCCGAGTGTCGGCTTGAACCCTTCCGCGACTGCTGCACTTGCCGCCACGCTGGCAAAGGCCGGGATTGATTTCATCAAGGATGATGAGTTGCAGGCAAACGGCCCATCCTGTCCGTTCGAAGAGCGGGTGCGCGCCGTCATGACGGTCTTGGATGAACACAGCCAGCGCACGGGTAAAAAGGTCATGTACGCCTTCAACCTGACAGGCGAAATAGACGACATGCGGGCCCGTCACGACCTGGTGCGTGATCTGGGCGGCACCTGTGTGATGGTCAGTGTCAATTCGGTGGGGCTGGGCGGCATGCTGGCGTTGGCGCGTCACACTGAACTGCCGATCCACGCGCATCGCAACGGATGGGGCTATCTCTCCCGGCACCCGGCACTGGGGTGGTCCTATCCGGCATGGTCCAAGCTTTGGCGTCTGGCCGGGGCTGACCACATGCATGTGAACGGTCTGAACAACAAATTCAGTGAAGACGACGACAGTGTTATCGCGGCGGCCAAATCCTGTCTGGAGCCGATGTTTGACAGCAAAGCCTGCGCGGTGATGCCGGTGTTTTCATCCGGTCAGACGGTTTTGCAGCCTTGGGAAACCTATGAACGGCTGGGTACGGCTGACCTGATCTATACCGCTGGCGGCGGGATCATGGCGCATCCGCAGGGGCCAGCCACAGGGGTAAAGGCGCTGCGCGAAGCATGGGATGCGGCCATCGCCGGTGTTCCGGCGGACGACTATGCCGCAACGCATCCGGCCTTGGCGTCGGCGCTGAATTGGTATCGGTCATGACCGCACTGCCTGACGGATTGCTGGCCGCCTGGTATGGGGATGATTTCACAGGCGCCGCGGCAACGATGGAAGTCTTTGCCTTTGCCGGTCTGGATGCGGTGCTCTTTGTCGATGTTCCAACACCGGGACAAATCGCCCGTTTTGCTGATGCCCGCGGTATCGGGATCGCGGGTGTGTCCAGATCGCATTCACCCCAGTGGATGCGCCGTGAGTTGCCAAAGGTCTATCAAGCTCTGGCTGGGCTGAAAGCGCCGTTCAATTTCTACAAAGTCTGTTCCACCTTCGACAGCGCCGCTGATGTGGGCTCGATCGGTTGCGCGGCTGAACTGGCTCTGGATCACTTTCAAAGCGACTGGATGCCGATGCTGGTTGCAGCGCCCGATATTGGGCGATGGCAGGTCTTTGGTCACTTGTTTGCGGCCGGGCCGGGTGGGACCTACAGGCTGGACCGTCATCCCGTCATGGCGCGCCATCCCGTAACGCCGATGGTCGAGTCGGATCTGTGCCTTCACTTGGCCGCGCAGACCGATCTGCCGTCAGGTCTGGTCTCCATTCGTGATCTGGCGGTGGACGGGCAGGGCGCGCTGGGGCGTGTTCAGCAAGAGGCGCGGATCGTTTCCCTCGATGCAGTAGATGAAACAACGCTTGCCGCAGCGGGCGCGTTGATCTGGGAGAACCGCGCGACAGGGCGGTTTGGCATTGGATCACAAGGGGTGCTGTATGCTTTGATCGCCTACTGGCGCGCGCAGGGGCTTCTTGAGGCGGAACCAGCGGTTCCAAGCGCAGGCCACACAGATCGGCTGGTTGCGGTTTCAGGCTCCGCCTCGGTTGTGACGGCGGCACAAATCGACTGGGCTTTGGACAACGGTTTTGCAGGCGTACGCTTTGACGCCGCTGCCGTGCTCGGGACGGCCGGCTCGGCAGTGGCCGAAGATCAGGCCGTCACCGAAGCGCTGCAGGCGCTGGAGCGCGGCATGCAGCCTTTGATTTTTGCCGCCAAAGGGCCGGATGATCCCGCAATTGCGGCTTTTGAAGCGGCGGCGCGCGCCGCAGGGATGCCGCTCGAGGACGCGCGCGGGCGCATTGGTGCGGCGCTTGGCCGTGTGCTGCGCCGGTTGCTCGAACAAACCGATTGTCGGCGTGCGATCATTTCCGGTGGCGACACCTCGGGCCATGCGACACAGCAGTTGGGAATCTATGCGCTGAAGGCTTTGGCCCCGACGATCCCGGCGGCGGCGCTGTGCCGGGCGTTTTCGGAGAACCCGAGATTTGACGGCCTCGAACTGGCGCTGAAGGGCGGTCAGATGGGCGCAACAGACTATTTCGGCGCGGTACGTGCCGGTGGTGGAACACAGCAAGAGGATCAATGAGATGACCAGAATTGCCTTGATGGGTGCGGGCGGAAAAATGGGCGTGCGCCTGTCCAAGAACCTGATCGACTCGCCCTATGATGTTGAGCACATCGAAATTTCCGAAGCGGGCCGTGAAAGACTGGCACAGGAAGCAGGGCTTCAGTCCGTTGCGGGAACCGACAATATAGGTGAAGCCGATGTGGTTCTTCTGGCGGTTCCGGACCGGATGATCGGTAAAATCGCCCATTCGATCATCGATGATGTAAAGCCTGGCGCGGCGCTCGTCGTTCTGGATGCGGCGGCGCCCTACGCGGGTGAGATGCCCAAACGGGACGATGTTACCTATTTTTGTTCGCATCCCTGCCATCCACCAATCTTTGATTTCACTCCAGATGAAGCGGTCCAGCGGGATTTCTTTGGCGGGATCGACGCACCGCAAGGGATTGTCTGCGCTCTGATCCAAGGCCCGGAAGAGCACTACGCCTTGTGCGAGGACATCGCCAAACGCATCTACGGCCCGGTGTCCCGATCGCATCGTTGCACGCTTGAACAGATCGCCATCCTCGAACCGGCTCTGTCGGAATCGGTTGGCGCAACCATGTG
>JAHDIS010000050.1 GCA_020630695.1 Paracoccaceae bacterium
GGGCAAAACCATTCAGGTGATCCCGCATGTGACCAATGAAATCAAAGACTTCATCTCGATCGGCGAGGATGAGGTTGACTTCATGCTTTGCGAAATCGGCGGCACCGTGGGCGACATCGAAGGCCTGCCCTTCTTTGAAGCGATCCGCCAATTCAGTCAGGACAAGCCCCGTGGCCAATGCATTTTCATGCACCTGACACTGCTGCCTTGGATCAAGGCCTCGGGCGAGTTGAAAACCAAACCGACCCAGCATTCGGTCAAGGAATTGCGCTCGATCGGTCTGGCCCCTGATATCCTTGTCTGCCGGTCCGAAGGGCCGATTCCGGAAAAGGAACGTGAAAAGCTGGCGCTGTTCTGTAACGTGCGCCCCGATAGCGTGATCGCCGCTCAGGACCTCAGCACCATCTACGACGCCCCGCTGGCCTATCACCGCGAAGGCATGGATCAGGCCGTGCTCGACGCCTTTGGCATCACACCGGCACCAAAACCGAACCTGTCCAAGTGGGAAGACGTCAGCGACCGCGTGCACAACCCCGAGGGCGAAATCAACGTCGCCATTGTCGGCAAATACGTTCAGCTTGAGGATGCCTATAAATCCATCGCCGAGGCGCTGACACACGGCGGCATGGCCAACCGGGTCAAGGTCAACGTCGATTGGGTCGATGCCGAAATCTTTGAACGCGAAGACGCCGCCCCTCACCTTGAAAAATTCAACGCCATCCTCGTGCCCGGCGGCTTTGGCGAACGCGGCACCGAAGGCAAGATTAAGGCCGCGCAATACGCGCGTGAAAACAACATCCCCTACCTTGGCATCTGTCTTGGCATGCAAATGGCCGTGATCGAGGCCGCCCGCAATGTCGCAGGCGTGACCAAGGCCGGATCAGAAGAGTTTGACCACGAAGCCGGCGGCAAACGCTTTGAGCCGGTGGTCTATCACCTCAAGGAATGGGTGCAGGGCAACCAGAAAGTGTCGCGCAAGGTAACCGATGCCAAAGGCGGCACCATGCGCCTGGGCGCCTACGACGCCGTGCTGACCGAAGGGTCCAAGGTGGCCGAGGTCTATGGGACCACAGCCATCGACGAACGCCACCGCCACCGCTACGAGGTGGACATCAAATACCGCGAAGCGCTTGAAAAAGCAGGCCTGCGTTTTTCCGGCATGTCGCCCGACGGCTCCCTGCCCGAAATCGTCGAATGGCCAGACCACCCCTGGTTCATCGGCGTGCAATTCCACCCAGAGCTGAAGTCAAAACCATTTGACCCGCACCCGTTGTTCAGAGACTTTGTACGGGCGGCGAAAGAGGTGTCGCGATTGGTATGATTTTGGAACGCCTTAACTAGGTCTTCTATGGTCGGAAGAATTACATGAAACTCAATACGCTCACGACCACCAGAAGCAAAAATCGACGCAATCTTCAGATCGGTTTTTATTGCCTGAATTTGGTAATCGTATGTTTCGTGTTCGCGGCACTAGGGCATGCGGAAACTTTGATAGATGACGGGTATGGCGGGATATTTTTCTTTGTCTTCTATTTTTCAATGGCCGGGGCTTTCATATTTTTCTTTGTTTTGGGCCTTTTTCCTCGATACAAGCGATGGCTCACTTCAAATGATCTGATTTCTCCAAGCCAGAGGCGTTGGCTCGACTTTATTCCAGACATAATCGATGATGAACAAGGCCAGTAGGCACTTACCATTGGTCTGTTGGTTGTAATTCGCCGGTGGCCAAGCCGCGTATCGACGGGCCGCGGTGCGGCGATCCTCAAGCCGTGATCTGGCAGTTTATCTCGGCCAAACCCGTGTGACTTCGAAGCCTCACGCGAAGATCAGCCAAATCGCCGTGCCATCTCGCCGGAGGCGAGCCAACCATAATCCGCGCAACTTTGGTGCGACGGGCGGCGCGTCATGCCAAAGGCATGCCTCCGGCATGACGCGCGGCGGCCTGTGGCCTTGTTTCCGCGCGGGCTCACGGTCACCCGTAGGGCGGAGTTTACCCCGCCGTCCCTCCCCACCACACCAAACACACCTCCCATGCATACTCTGTGCATGCATTGCCCCTGCCCCCTGCATCGCGTATCCCCACCCAATGCTGTCTTACCAACATAGCTATCACGCCGGAAATTTGGCGGACGTGCACAAGCATGCGCTTTTGGCCACTGCGCTTGATTACCTGACGCAAAAAGACAAACCGCTCAGCTATATCGAAACCCATGCCGGGCGCGGGCTCTATGATCTGACGGCCCCCGAGGCTGTCAAAACCGGCGAGGCGGCGCAGGGTATTTCCAAGACGCATCAATGGTTTGCCCCTGATCATCCCTACAGCCGCGCGCGGCAGGCCGTACATGATGCGCATGGCGCAACCGCCTATCCCGGATCGCCCCTGATCGCTCAGGCTCTGTTGCGCCCTACCGACAGCCTGCACCTGGCCGAACTGCACCCCGCCGAATTCGCGGCGCTCAGATCCAACACGCGGGCCCGGAACACCAAGGTCCATCACCAAGAAGGTCTCGCCCTCGCGCAAAGCCTGTGTCCGCCCACCCCACGGCGGGGCCTGATGTTGATCGACCCCAGCTTTGAGGTAAAGACAGACTACCAGAGCCTGCCCAAGCAAATCGCGCAGTTGCACCGCAAATGGAATGTTGGCGTGATCGCGCTGTGGTATCCGATCCTGACAGACGGGCTACATGTCAAGATGTTGAAAATGCTTGAGAACGACCACCCCGAGGCCCTGCGCAGCGAGGTCCGGTTCCCGCCGGCCCGTGACGGGCACCGCATGGTTGGCTCGGGGATGTTCATCCTCAATCCACCATGGGGATTGGGCGACGCGGCGGCGAAGCTGGTCAAGCAGTTCAAAAAGCTCTGAAACCGCGCCGCACGTAAGGGAACCCGGCCTCGAATACCCATTGCACCGGCGCGTGCCCTGCCGCAGACTGGCTGGCAAAAGGGGGAATGCCATGCTCGAACGCCTGACCAGTCTTTTCAAAAGCCGCGCGCCGGTGGATGCACCACTACCAGAACCAGACGCCCGGCTTGCTCTTGGCACGCTTCTGGTGCGGGTCGCCATGGCCGACAAGGCCTATCTGTTTGAAGAGGTTGAGCAGATCGACCGCATTCTGGCCGAGGCCTATGGTTTGACGCCGATCGAAGCTGCCAAAATGCGTGCGACCTGCGAAAAACTGGCGTTTTCCGTCGAAGACGATGGCGAAATGGCCCGCGTCATCCGCGAAGCGGTCGACTATGATCACCGCCGTGAAACCATGGAAGCGCTGTGGCGGGTCGTGATCGCCGATGGCATCACCGATGAACGTGAAACCGCCGCGGTCGAGTTGATCGAAGAACAATTGGGCATGGCCCGCGATGACAGTCAGGCCGCCCGCGCTGCGGCCAGCATTCCCTGAGGCCCTTGGTTCCGCCCCATAGCAGGTCTATATCCACACCATGTTTGCAGATTTCCTGAAGCGGCTGACCGCAACCGATCCTGCCCCGCTGCCTGATGAGGACGCGCGGCTTGCCCTGACTGCCCTTTTGGTAAGGGTCGCGCGTTCCGATGGCGCCTATGATGCCGAAGAGCGCGATCGGATCGACAAGATCACCGCCGCCCGCTACGGCCTGTCGCCGTTTGAAGCCAGCGCCCTGCGCGGCGACGCCGAAACGCTGGAGGCCGAGGCACCCGACACCGTGCGCTTTACCCGCGCGATCAAGGATGCCGTGATCTATGAGGACCGCATCAAGGTGATCGAGGCGCTCTGGCAGGTGGTGCTGGCTGATGGCGTGCGTGAGGCCGAAGAAGACGCGCTGCTGCGGTTGGTGTCGAACCTTCTGGGGATCAATGACCGGGATTCCGCGCTGGCCCGGCAGAGGGTCGAAGCCGGGTGATCGCCAGCCTGCCGATGTACGACTGGGACGCGCGGCAGTGGCACAACGATGAGCTGTGGACAGAGCTTGCCCGGTATCTGCGAAAGGCGGGGATCGACGCTCCCGACAGGCTGACACGCAGCGGAAACCCAGCCGAGGATTGGGCAAATCCCGGCCTGTTGCTGTCCCAGACCTGTGGTCTGCCCTTTCGCCATCACTTGCACGAAACGCTCCATCTGGTGGCCGCGCCCGCGCTTTGGGTGCCGGACCGAGACATGCCGTCCTTTCCCAGCACCGATCCCACCCGCCCGACGCGTCTGCCGCCGGGCCAATATTACAGCGTGATCGTTGTGCGCGATGAATTCCCACGCCTGCGCTTTGAGGACTTCGACGGCGCGCGGCTGGCCTACAATGAGCCGCTTTCGCAAAGCGGTTGGGGGTTGATGCATGCCCATGCCGCGGGGCGTGGCGTGCGGTTCGGCTCCGGCCTGCAAACCGGTTCGCACCGGGCTTCGGCCCTGGCGGTCATCCAGCGCAAGGCCGATATCGCCGCGATTGACGTGGCCACATGGGTCGGCGGGCTTCAGAGTGACTTCGGACGATACCTGCGGATTATTGACCGAACCGCGCTCTCGCCCGCGCTGCCCTATGTCACCGCCTTTCCAGAGCTCGTGCCAGCGCTGTACAACGCGCTGAAAGAGGCGCTGCGCTACGACTATGTGGATCGCGATGATCTGCCGTGGTTGCAGGATGCGCTCGATATCGCACCCGAAGGCGTGGTGCCTGCGGACCGCGCTGCCTACATGGCGATCACCCTGCCGCCCGCACCGCCGCCGCCTGCGGATTGACCGTTGCAGAGCCTGCGGGTTTCGCGGCATCCTGCGTGGCAGAACGAAGGAAGCCCCATGTCAGACACACCAGTCATCGAAATTCAGAACCTGCACAAGGCCTATGGCGATCTTGAGGTCATCAAGGGCGTGTCGATCAAGGCCGGGCGTGGTGATGTAGTCTCGCTGATTGGCTCATCGGGGTCAGGCAAATCCACCATTTTGCGCTGCTGCAACCTACTCGAAGACAGCCAGCAAGGCGAGATTCTGTTCAAGGGCGAGCCTGTGACTTGGGGCGGAACCGGTCATTCCCGCCGACCTGCCGATGCCAAACAGGTTCTGCGTATCCGCACCAACCTTTCCATGGTCTTTCAGCAATTCAATCTGTGGGCCCACATGACCATTCTGCAAAACGTCATGGAAGCACCAGTCACCGTTCTGGGACGAGACAAGGCCGAGGTCGAAGAAGCAGCGCGCGGATATCTGGACAAGGTTGGTATCGGCGACAAATGCGACGTCTATCCGGCGCAACTGTCTGGCGGACAGCAACAGCGCGCCGCGATTGCACGGGCACTGTGCATGGAACCCGAAGCCTTGCTGTTTGACGAACCGACCTCGGCGCTGGACCCAGAGCTGGAACAGGAAGTTGTGCGCGTCATCAAGGCGCTGGCCGAAGAAGGCCGCACCATGCTGATCGTCACCCATGATATGAAGCTCGCCGCTGATGTGTCCGATCAGGTTGTTTTCCTGCATCAGGGCCTGATCGAAGAGCAAGGCTCACCCGAGGCGGTCTTTGGCTCACCCAAGAGCGAACGTCTGCGTGGGTTCCTTTCGGCCACAATGGCCCACTGACAACGGAACAGGCATCGCTGGATGCCATTTAACCTGCCCCAACGGAACTGCTGATTGCCCCCTTGCCAATCCTGCGCAATCGCTTAACGCTGGGGCACCAACCGCGCCATAGCGCGCGGGCTCTGACACTAGGGAGACCACCATGAAAAAACTGATCCTTGGCGCTGCCGCGCTTGCCATGACCGCCGGTGCTGCGCTGGCTGACGGCCATTCTGTTGTCCGTATGGGCACCGAGGGCGCCTACCCTCCGTACAACTTTCTAAATGACGCCGGCGAAGTCGACGGCTTTGAGCGTGAACTGGGCGATGAGCTCTGCAAGCGTGCCGAACTGACCTGCGAGTGGGTGACCAACGAATGGGATTCCATCATCCCAAACCTCGTCTCGGGCAACTACGACACCATCATCGCCGGTATGTCCATCACGGCTGAGCGTGACGAAGTGATTGATTTCACTCAGAACTACACCCAGCCTGATCCTTCTGCATTCCTCGCCATGGAAGGCACCACGATCGATCTGGCCGGCGGCGTTTTTGCAGCGCAGGCCAACACCATTCAGGCGTCCTACATCGCCGAAGCAGGTGCAACACTGATCGAATTCGCAACGCCTGATGAAACCATTGCTGCTGTGCGCAATGGCGAGGCAGATGCGGTTCTTGCCGACAAAGCCTATCTGACACCCATCGCGGACGAAGATGCGGAACTGGCTCTGGCGGGCGAAAGCGTGCTGATCGGTGGCGGCGTGGGCATGGGCCTGCGCGAAAGCGATGGCGAGCTGCGCGCCAAGTTTGATGCAGCCATTCAGTCCATGAAGGACGACGGATCGCTGAACGCCCTGATCGAAAAGTGGGAAATCGGCGAAAAGTTCTGATTTCCACTCAGGATCGAAATTCTGCAGACGGGCCCCTTTTCGGGGCCCGTTTTGCTATGAATCACTGGAACCTGTCCGGTCGGTATGGGGCGAGCAAATCGGACGAGACATTGCTGGGACCATCAAGAATTTCGCCGCACAAAAGCTCACCCATCAAAGCACCCAGCGTGATCCCCGAATGCATGACCGCCAGGGTCACCCCCTTTGCAACGCTGCCAACGACGGGCAAACCGTCTGCTGGATAGGGCCTTTGCGCCAGCATCATTTCCGCGATCTCCAGCGTGAGGTCGGGAAATAGCGCGCGCAAGCGCGCCAACCCGTCCCGTTCGGCGTCCTGTGGTGTGCCTGTCAGCGTCTCATCCGATGCGCCCTGATGTCCTATGGCCGCTGGCATCAGGATACTGCCGTCGGGCAATTGCCGGATTTCACCGGCCGGTGTGACCAACACAGGGCCCAGACACTGCGCAACCGGTCGCGTGCGCAACATCAAGGCGGGTCGCCGCGCCATCGGCACCTCAATGCCAAGCGGCGCCAGCAGAGGCCCGCTTTGCGTGCCTGTGCACAGCAGCACTTCATCCGCCGCGATGGCGCCTGCTTCGGTCTGAACGCCTGTTACAGTCTCGGCCTGTTGGCTCACCCCAGTGACCGCCGCACCTGTCAGAAGCCGCGCGCCCTTGGACACCGCCAACTGCAACAACCGCGCGGCCACCTGTTCGGATTCCGCAGCCATCTCATCTGCGAACCAAAGCGCCCGATCCGGCGGGTTTCCAAGGCTGGGCACCAATGACCGGATTTTGTCCGATTCCACGACTTCGACAGCATATCCTTTGGCTGACAGGCTTGCGCACTCGGCGTCCAATGCCGGGCCTTGATGTTCCCAGCTGAGCGCGCCGCACCGCTGAACCGGCAAATCCACCTCATGGATCAACCGCTGCCATGCGGCCATGCCCGAACGGCGCAGTGCAAAATGATGATTGTCCAGATAAAAACTGGCGTTGATCCAGCCGAATGAGGCTGCGGTTGCAACGCCGCCCGGACCGCGTTTGTCGATCACGGTGACATCGGCTCCGGCGCTTTGCATCCGATAGGCCGCTTGCGCGCCCAAAATACCGGCACCGACGACCACAACCTTTTGCGCCATACCGGTTTCCTTTGTGCATAGACGGCCCTGCCCCAAAGATGGACCGCGCCCGGCACGGTGGCAAGATGGCTTGTCTCAAGTCAAAGCGGCTGCGCCTCTGCGCATTTTTCAAGCAAGCCCGCGCCGGGGCATTGACAGCGCCGGTCACTTTGGGCCCTCTGGGTCAAACACGAAAGTTCCAGATGTTCAGCTACTGCACTGATCCTGATTCCCTTGCAAACCTGTCCTGGCTGGCCTGCTACCTGACAACAGGCAAGCATATGTCGCTCTATTGGTCGGTCGGCACGGTGCTGTTGCTCTTGGCGATTACCGCGCCTTCTGCGCTGGCTTTTGGGTTCGCGGGGGCCTCGGCCGCTCGGTCGCGGTTTTTGCCGGTGTCCGTGCTGGGCCGGGCCTATATCGCGCTGGTGCGCGGCGTGCCGGACATCGCGTTTTTCCTGTTTTTCGTGATCGCGCTGGACCAGTTTTTTGAATGGATGCGCCATTCGGTCAAATGCCCCGATTGGCAGGAACCCATCAGACAAGGCAATGATTTCGTCGTCTGCGCCGAGGCCAAACTGCCGCTGGGCAATGCTGCGCAATGGGTGCATGAAACCTACGGGTTTTTCCTCGCAGTTCTGACCTTTGCCATCGTCTTTGGTGCCTTTGCGGCCAATGTCCTTTACGGCGCAATGCGCGCCGTACCACGGGCACAAATGGAAACAGCCGAAGCCTATGGGATGTCACCGCGGCAGTGTTTCTGGCGCATTCTGGTGCCGCAGATGTGGGTCTTTGCCCTGCCCGGTTTGTCCAACCTCTGGATGGTGCTGATCAAGGCAACGCCGCTGCTGTTCTTGCTCGGTGTCGAAGACATCGTTTACTGGGCACGCGAATTGGGCGGCGCGAAAACCGCCCGCTTTACAGACTATCCACACGGCGACTGGCGGATGTGGTATTTCCTCGCACTTTTGGTTTTTTACCTTTTGTTCACGCGGGTGTCCGAGGTCGTCCTCGACAGGCTGATGAAGCGTCTGACCCACGGGCAGGCCACGATGGGCGGCGAAGCCCAGAGGAAAACCGCATGAGCTGTATCGAGACCATTGCTGACTACGGCCTGCGCAGCCTTGGAATGGGCGAACGGTTGCTGCCGCGTGACGGATTTACCCTGTGCCAGCAATTCACCCTTATCGGCTCAGGCATGATCTGGAACATTTATTTCGGCGTGCTTGCTCTGACCTCAGGCTTTTTTCTCGCCACGGCCCTCGCGGTCGGAAAGGCGTCCAGCTTTGGCCCGGCGCGCAAGGCGGCCGAGTGGTTTATCTTTATTTTTCGAGGCAGCCCCCTCTTTATTCAGTTCTTCTTTGCTTATTTCCTGTTCCTCAGCCTCAAGGCTGTCTCTCCGGTCTTTGACCCGCTGACCGCAGCTTGGGCCGGTGCATTGATCGTTCTGTTTTTCAACACGGCCGCTTATTCCGGCGAAATCTTCTATGGTGCGTTGTTGTCGATCCCCAAGGGCGACCTCGAAGCGGCGGACGCCTATGGATTTTCCGGCTGGAAAAAGTTCTCGAAAATCACATGGCCAACCATGCTGCGACTGGCATGGCCCGCCTACACGAACGAAGCGATTTTCCTCTTTCACGCCACCACGCTGGTCTTTTTCAGCGGCTTTCCGGCGCGCCAGCAAAAGGGCGACGCGCTTTACTATGCGAACTACTTTGCGGACAAAACCTTCAATCCCTTTGTGCCTTATCCAATTCTGGCGGGCTACTTCATCCTGTTGACGCTGGTCGTGATCGGCCTGTTCGGCCTGATCAACAAACGGCTCAACCGGCATTTGCCACAAGATGCCCGATCCAAGATGAAGCTGAAGCTGAACATCATTCGCTAGCGCCGCGCCGGTGTGACATTTTCCGGGGGTCTCGGGCTGAATTGGCTCTTGCAATCGGGAAGCGGGCTTTGTATCCCGCCTGCCAGTGCCGCCTTAGCTCAGTAGGTTAGAGCGCTTGATTGTGGATCAAGAGGTCCCCCGTTCGAGCCGGGGAGGCGGTACCATCTTTCAGACAGAAAATATCTGTGGTCATGACGCCAGAAGATCGTGATCGCTGTCGCCTTCGATGGGCGCGGCCAGCTGTTCTTCGAGCAATTCGGTTTCGTTTGACAGATCGCTGTCCTCCACGTCCTGCAAATCTTCGCGGGGGGCCTCGACCTGATCGGCGCGGGCCTGTTCCACAGGACTGGATACAGAAGCAGCGGCGGCCACTTCGACACCGGTCGGCATACCATCCGGGAACACCAGTTCGCGGACCTCGCCCGGCATCGAAATACCCGCATCCGTCAATCCCTGCTTGATGCGCTGGATCAACAAGGATTTCAGCTTGAGCGGTGAAACCGCCTCCCCGTCGAACCAGTAGTAGACCTTGAGCATCACCGCCGAGGCGCCCAGCGCGTCCGCCAGAACCATCGGTTCTGGCGATGCGATGACGCCTTCTTGAGCCTCCAGAATATCGCGGATGATGGCCTGTGCGTCCGACACCGCAGCATCATACCCAATGCCAACATCCAATTCACCGCGCCGGTTGGGCACAGCCGTAAAGTTCTCGATGATCGATTTGAACACCGAAGCATTGGGGATCTGGATGTGATTGCCCTCGGGGGACACCAAAACCGTGGAACGCGTGTTCATCGAATGCACCAACCCCTTTTGCCCGGCAACCGAGATGAAATCGCCGCGCCGGAACGGCTGGCGCAGGGACAAGAGCAATGATGCCAGAAAGTTTTCGCCGATATCGCGAAAGGCAAAGCCGATCACGATCCCCAACACACCCGCACCGCCAACGACGGAAAAGGCAAGCTTGGTCAGCCCGGCGGCCTGCAAGACCACGTAAAGACCGATCAGGAAAACCGGCAGGGCAATGATCCGTGCCAATAGATCAGACAAGAAGCCGGATTGCATGCGCCCGCGCAGCATCCAATGGGCAAAGCGGCGCACGAAACTCGCGGCAAACCATGCCAACGGCAAAACCACGATCGCAAGGATGATGGACGGCAGTGCCAGAAAAATGCGCGTACCCAGATCTTCGACAGCCGAAATGGCAGGATCGAGGCTAAAGTCCGCTTTGGCATCCACCTCGATCCGGTTCACGACCGCAACGACGCCCGAAGTCTTGGCAGCCAGATCCCGTGCCCAGATCTGACGCTGTTCGCTGGCCGTGCGTCCATCCAGAAACACGATCCCGTCTTCGACGCGGACTCGGATATTCCGGAACCACCCTGTCGCGTCCAGAATGTTCGTGATCCGGGTGTCGATCTGATCGTCCCGCGCCACCGGAGTGACGTCGACAGCCTGTTCTGTTGCAGTGACCTCGTCATCCGTTGGGCCGCTGTCCTGCGCAAATGCGCCCAGAGGCCAAAGCACCAAAAGGCTGCAAAACAAAATCCGGCTCAGGATCTGGCGGGTCATGGCGCACTCCGGTCGCGAATGAGAAAAACAATGGGATCAGGGATACGGGATGGCCACACAGCCACGCAAGTATGGAAAAACGCGATAAACCAGGCATGGACAAAAGCCTGTTGGCTTTGGCTGTTCTGCACAAATAGAGTGCGGAAAACGGGCCCGAATACCGGCGCCAGCATCAGCGCTCTTGCCAGTTGCGCAAAGCCCGCGTAACAATTTGATCAAATTTTTAGATCAGGACAAAGAATGCCCGCCCCCTCGCAAGACTGGCTCCGCCAAAATCCCGCTGTGCGCACGGTGCGCGCGGCTGCCTGTGACCTGAACGGCGTAGCGCGTGGCAAACGGATGCCTGCGCGCAGCGCTGAAAAACTGCTGACAGATGGAACCCGGTTTCCAATGTCCGTGCTCAATCTGGATATCTGGGGTGAAGACATCGAAGACAGCCCGCTGGTCTACGAAACGGGCGACCGCGATGGTGTTTTGCATCCCACCGAACGCGGTTTTGTGCCTATGCCCTGGCTCGAAGCACCCACGGCGCTGCTCCCGATCTGGATGTACCACGAAGATGGCCGCCCCTACATGTCTGACCCGCGCCACGCCTTGCGCGCCTGCGTCGAACGGTATCGCGCCCGCGGGCTGCGCCCTGTTGTGGCGGTCGAGCTCGAGTTCTTCTTGATTGATGACAGCACGCGCAATCTTCAGGTGCCGGTCAGCCCACGGTCCGGCAAACGGCGCAAGGCGGCGGAAATCCTTTCGATCCGCGCGCTGGATGCTTTTGATGCCTTTTTCACCGACCTCTACGAAGCCTGTGACGCCATGGATATCCCGGCAGATGCCGCCATTTCCGAGGCCGGTCTGGGACAATTCGAAATCAATCTGGTGCATACCGACGACGCGCTAAAGGCTGCCGATGACGCGTGGCTTTTCAAGATGCTGGTCAAAGGTCTGGCCCGGCGCCACGGCTTTGCCGCCAGCTTTATGGCCAAACCATACGAAGACTACGCCGGCTCTGGCATGCACGCGCATTTCTCGGTTCTGGATGATGACGGGCGCAACATCTTTGACGATGGCGGCCCCAAGGGAACGAAGGCCCTGTTGCACGCGCTGAACGGCTGTCTGGAGGCAATGCACGACAGTGCTCTCGTCTTTGCACCACACCTCAATTCCTACGATCGCGTGGTGCCCGGCGCCCATGCACCATCCGGCGTTTGCTGGGCCTATGAAAACCGCACCGCTGCGATCCGTGTGCCTTCCGGAGATCCGCGCGCGCGCCGGATCGAGCACCGGGTTTCAGGGGGCGACGTGAACCCCTACCTTGCGTTGACGGCTGTTCTGGGAGCTGCGCTGAACGGTATCGAAGACGGTAAATCTCCGCCCGACCCGATCACCGGCAATGCATACGATCTGGATCTTCCACGCATTCCGACCGATTGGTCCGCCGCGATTGACGCCTTTGAGAAAAGCGACGTGGTCAAGCGACTGTTTTCGCAGGAACTGATCGACAACCTTGTCCTTACGAAGCGACAGGAAGCCCGCTATATGGCAGAACTCTCGCCAAGCGAGCAGGTGGAAATTTATCTCGACACGGTCTGACGCGATCGGGCGCAGCCTTGCGCAGATGCCGGGCGGCGCCTAGCTTGGGCCAAGCATACAACAGGTGATGCATGAAAATCGGTATCCTGCAAACCGGACTGGTTCCAACGGAATTGGCCGAAACAACAGGCGAATACCCCGCAATGTTCGAACAGTTTCTCGAACCGCATGGGTTCGACTTTGAAACCTGGAGCGTTGTCCAGAACGTGTTCCCCGACGGGCCACAGGACGCAGACGGCTGGCTGGTCACCGGATCGCGGCATGGCGCCTATGAAGATCACGAATGGATTGCCCCGCTCGAAGATTTGATCCGCGCCATCGTTGCGGCAGACAAACCGCTGATTGGTGTGTGTTTTGGCCACCAGATCATCGCGCAGGCCCTGGGCGGCAAGGTTGAGAAATTTGGGGGTGGTTGGGCGATAGGTCCGCAAACCTATGCGTTCCCGGATGGCGCCAAGACCATACAGGCCTGGCATCAGGATCAGGTGACGGCACTGCCCGAAGGGGCCCAAGTGGTCGCCAGCAATGAGTTTTGCAAAAACGCCGCCGTTCTTTATCCCGGCAAGGCCTACACGGTTCAGCCGCACCCCGAGTTTGACGACACCTTTATCCATGGTCTGCTTGAAACACGCGGTCCGGGCGTGGTGCCCGACCCTCTTCTGAAAGAGGCTTCGGCCAAGATGGGCGGCCCGCTTGATCGTGCAGACCTTGGTTTACAATTTGCCCGATTTTTTCGGGAAAGGAGCATCGCATGAAGGACAGCGACTGGACCGAAGCGCTGCCTGAATCGGCACAGGCCTATCTGGAAGGCCGCAGGCTGGACGAAGTTGAATGCGTCATCGCCGATTTGCCGGGCATTGCGCGCGGCAAGGCGGTGCCTGCCTCA
This sequence comes from Paracoccaceae bacterium, assembly GCA_020630695.1. Taxonomy (GTDB): domain Bacteria; phylum Pseudomonadota; class Alphaproteobacteria; order Rhodobacterales; family Rhodobacteraceae; genus Thalassococcus_A; species Thalassococcus_A lentus. The sequence goes on from JAHDIS010000050.1 coordinate 13,456, forward strand.
AAGTTTGCCAGACAGGATTACTTTCACCTGCCGGATTCGATCTTTTTCCAAACCATCACGGGTGGTTGGGGCGAAGCGGCCGATGAAGATGGCTTTATCGAAAAGGATATGATCCTGAAGCCTGACATGAGCACAGCCACCGCTGCGCCATGGACCGGGGACTGGACCTTGCAGGTGATCCACGACGCCTATGACCGCAAAGGCGCGCCCATTCCCTATGCGCCGCGCAACATTCTGCGCCGGGTTTGCCAGCTTTACCGCGACCGCGGTTGGGAGCCGGTCGTCGCGCCCGAGATGGAGTTCTTTCTGACCGCGCGCAATCTCGATCCCGCCAAGGCGATTGAGCCGATGATGGGCCGTTCAGGGCGGCCCGCCGCAGCACGTCAGGCCTATTCCATGACTGCCGTGGATGAATTTGGCCCGGTGATCGACGACATTTACGACTTTGCCGAAGCGCAGGGCTTTGAAATCGACGGCATCACGCAGGAAGGCGGCGCTGGCCAGTTAGAGATCAACCTGCGCCACGGCGATCCGGTCAAGCTGGCCGACGAAGTATTCTATTTCAAACGGTTGATCCGCGAAGCGGCGTTGAGGCACGACTGTTTTGCCACCTTCATGGCCAAACCGATCGAAAACGAGCCCGGCAGCGCCATGCACATTCACCACTCAATCCTCGATTCAGAAACCGGGCAAAACCTGTTTTCCGGACCGCAGGGCGGTGAAACCGACATGTTCTACCACTTCATTGGCGGCCTTCAGTATCACTTGCCATCCGCGATTGCTGTTCTTGCGCCCTATGTGAACAGCTACCGCCGCTACGTGAAAGACCATGCTGCGCCGATCAATCTCGAATGGGGTCGGGACAACCGCACAACAGGCATCCGGGTGCCGCTGTCGGGCCCCGAGGCCCGGCGCGTTGAAAACCGGCTCGCTGGGATGGACTGCAACCCTTACCTCGGTATCGCAGCCTCGCTGGCTTGCGGGTATCTGGGCCTGATCGAAGAGCGCCGCCCCGACCGGCAGTTCCGCGGCGACGCATACGAAGGCGACGGAGATATTCCACCGGTTCTGGGGCAGGCTCTGGAAATGTTCGATAGCGCAGAAGCGCTCCACGCGGTTCTGGGTGAGGATTTCGCCCGCGTTTACTCCATCGTCAAACGCGCCGAATACGAGGAATTTTTGCAAGTCATCAGCCCGTGGGAACGCGAACACCTGCTGTTGAACGTCTGACCGGAACCACACCGATTTTTTGCGCCATGTTATCCCGCGCGCATTGATGCGCACATGCACTGTAAGGACGCCTTGGTTTGAACCTGCTCTTTGCCAATGACACGCGCGGCGCCTACCCGCAAAGCTGGTACGCTGCGACCGCTGAGCCCCTTGATCCCTTTGCCCCTCTCAAAGGGCAGATCAAGGCAGATGTCTGCATCGTGGGCGGCGGCTTTACCGGTCTTTCGGCTGCATTGCATCTGGCCAAAGCGGGACAGGACGTGGTTCTGATTGATGCGCACCGGGTCGGCTTCGGCGCGTCTGGCCGCAACGGTGGTCAGCTTGGTTCCGGCCAAAGGCAGGATCAACAGGCGCTCGAAGCCTCGGTCGGAAAGGAAGACGCGCGAAAATTCTGGGAACTGGGCGAAGCAGCCAAACAACTGGTTCGCGATCTGGTGCGCGAACATTCGATTGAATGCTACCTGCGCGATGGCATCGCTGACGCAGCGACCAGCCCAGCCGCAGCGAATGAACTGGTTGAATACGCCGAACACATGGACCGCAACTACGGCTACACCATGGATGTTCTGGACAAAGATGAATTCGCTGCGCTGTGCCCCTCGCCCGATTATCACGGCGGCATCCTGGATCAGGGGGCTGCCCATCTGCATCCGCTCAGGCTTGCCCTTGGCTTGGCGCAGGCTGCTGCCAAGGCCGGCGTGCGCATCTACGAACGCACGCTCGTGCACGAAATTCACGAAGGCAATCCAGTCACGGTACAGTGCGAAGCCGGGCGTGTTCAGGCCGATCATCTGATTTTGGCCTGCAATGGCTATCTGGGCGGATTGAACCGGCAGGTCGCAGCGCGGGTGATGCCAATCAACAATTTCATCGTCGCAACCGAACCACTGGGCAGTCGGACCGCCGAGGTTCTGGCACAGGACATCGCCGTGGCCGACGACCGCTTTGTGGTCAATTATTTCCGATTGTCCCATGACGGGCGACTGCTGTTTGGGGGCGGCGAAAGCTATGGATACCGGTTCCCCAACGACATTCGGGCGGTGGTTCGCAAACCATTGCTCAAGGTCTTTCCGCACCTGCATGATGTCAAACTGGACTATGCATGGGGCGGCACGCTGGGGATCACGGTAAAACGTATGCCCTATATGGCGCGGCCCGCCGCGAACATTCTGAACGCTTCGGGCTATTCTGGTCACGGTGTCGGCAATGCCATTCAGGCGGGAAAAATGATGGCTGATGCGGTAGCAGGGCAATCCAGCGGCTTTGATACCTTTGCCGCCCTGCGCAGTCCGAGGTTCCCAGGGGGCGGCACATTGCGCAGCCCGATTCTTGCACTGGCCATGACTTGGTACGCCCTGCGGGATCGACTTGGCGTCTGAAGCGCCGCGAAATTGGGATGCAAGCACTTACATGTGCTAAACCGGTGCAATGAATGGCTTTGTCACTTGGCTGTCTTTCATTGCTAGGATTAAAACGCCCGGGAAGATCCCAAGCGGAAGACAATCCAATGCTCCCGAATATGCACGATGCTGAGCCAATCCCGGAAACCGCACGCGCCGAGATTGAACGGCTTTTGAAATCGGGGGATCTGTTCCGCTACACCGCCGCACAGGACGCGCCCGTCACCCTGTTGGAACGTGACTTTGCGGCCTTGATGGGCACCAAATACGCGCTGGCAGTGTCAAGCTGTTCGGCCGCATTGTTCCTTTCGCTCAAGGCTTTGGGTCTGTCGCAAAACGCACGGGTCTTGATCCCTGGATTTACATTTGCCGCGGTGCCCTCCGCTGTTGTGCACGCAGATTGCATCCCTGTCCTGTGCGAAGTCGGGGAAAACTACCGCATTGATCTGGCTGATTTCGAAGCCCGCTTGCCGGGATGCGAAGCAGTCATCATCAGCCACATGCGTGGTCACACGTCTGACATGGACGCGATTTTGAAGCTTTGCAGTGAACTCGGTGTTCCAGTCATCGAAGATGCCGCGCATTCCCTAGGCACTTTGTGGAACGGGCAAAAGATCGGAACGCTGGGCTGCATTGGCTGCTTTTCCTTCCAGTCATACAAGCTGGTTAATGCAGGCGAAGGTGGCATTCTGATTACCGATGACGCCGATTTGGTCGCCCGTGCCGTGATCCTGTCAGGAGCCTACGAACACAACTGGGCCAAACACATGAGCCCCGGCGACAACTCTGCCGAACTGGAACAGGCCTTTGCCCGCTGGCAAAACAAACTGCCGCTCTACAATCTGCGTCTGTCCAACCTGTCTGCCGCTGTAATCCGCCCACAACTGACTGAAATCCCTCGCAGAGTCGCGGACGGGCGGCGCAATCACGATCACACCGCAGAGCGGATCAACGCAAGTCCGTGGATTTCTGTGCCTGACAAACTGCCCCCGGAAACCAGAGCCCCGGACTCACTCCAGTTCAACCTTGTCGACATGACCGACGAAGACGTGCGCGCCTTTGTGAAAGAAGCAGATGCACAAGGGGTCAAAGTGCAGGTTTTTGGCCTGACGACAGACAATGCCCGCGCCTATTGGAACTGGGAATTCCTGCCCGAAATGCCGAAACTTCCTGCAACGCGCAAAATGCTGATGCGGGCCTGCGATACGAGACTGCCCGCGCGGCTGACCCAATCAGACTGTGACGCTGTCGCGGATGTTTTGATCCGCGCAGCCCAAAAGGTCATGGAACCGGCCTGCGCGTAGGGCCCGCCTAGATTACTTGTCGAGCTTGCTCAGTTTGGCCTGAAGGTCCGCAAGCTGCTGCTTGATGGAATCGAGCTCTTCGCCTTCGGACTCTTGCTCTTTTCCGCCCGGGCCGGACCACTGCTGGCCAAGACCACCGGTCATCGCCTTCAGGAAAGCCTCTTGCTGCGCCTGCATCGCTTCGAAGCCGGGCATATTGGCCATAGGGTTCATGGACCCCATTTTTTCCACCCAGTTCGACTGGCTGTCGCGGAACATTTCAAAGCTGGCGGCCAGAAATTGTGGAACCATCGTGGCGCTTTGCGTGGTGTAGCTGCGCACCAGATCGGTCAACACGTTGATCGGCAAGACGCTTTCGCCTTTGCTTTCGTGTTCGGCCACGATTTGAAGCAAGTATTGGCGGGTCAGATCATCACCGGATTTCAGATCAACGATCTGTACCTCGCGCCCATCCCGAATGAACCCCGCGATATCCTCGAGCGTGACGTAATCAGACGTTTCGGTATTGTACAAACGACGACTGGCGTAGCGCTTGATCAGCAGCGGTTTTTCGGTGTCAGCCATGGGTTTCCCTCCCCCCGGAATGCAGCGTTGCAGAAAAGCTTATGCGAGTGCAGCAGGAAAAGGAAGCCTGTGCAGCATTCTGCGTCTTTGTGTCTGGATTTGATCAGAACAGGCTGCCTTGTTCCGGTGGGGGTGTCTTGCCCGATTTGCGGGTGCCCGCACCGCCGCCAAGCTTCAGTGTGCCATCGGCAAATTCGATCTCAAGTCCAGAGGCGCCCTCGGCCGCAGCCTTGGTCGTCAACACCTTTCCTTCACCCCGCACAACCGTGTAGCCGCGGCGCAGCGTTTCGCGGTATCCCAAGGTTTCCCGTAGGCGCTCCAGCGCGTCCAGACGCGCGCGTTGGGCCTCGACGCGGGCCCGTTGCGCATCATCCAATCGGCGCACCATGGAAGACAGCCTTTCTGACTGCACAATAATATCCCGCTGCACCGATCGCAGGCTCAGTTTGTCCGACCGGCGTGCCAATGCTTCACGACGCGCGCTGACCATGCGTGACAAGGCTGGCGCCAGACGGGCCGCACGGTCGTCCAGCCGCTGGGTTTCGCTGCGCAGCGCACGCGTCAGAACACTGGGGCGCAGACTGCCGGACTGTTCCGACAGACGCAGTTTTTGACGATCCAGCAGCCGGATCAGGGCCGAAGGAAGGCGATCGCTCAGCACATCGAGCCTTTGTCGCGGAGTTTCCAGCAATTCCTGCGGGCGCGGCAATGCACGTGACAGATCGCGCAACCGCTGTGATCGCATTTCAAGCCGCTGACCCATGGCCCGGGTCATCCGTGCGCCGCTGTCGCCCACAAAGGCCAGAAGTTCCATCCGGACCGGCACCGCCAATTCCGCCGCCGCTGTAGGGGTCGGCGCGCGCATGTCCGAAACAAAATCGATCAGTGTCGTATCGGTTTCGTGTCCAACCGCTGAGATCAGGGGAATGTCCGATGCGGCCGCCGCACGAGCGACCACCTCTTCGTTGAACCCCCAAAGATCTTCAACCGAGCCGCCACCACGGGCAACGATCAAAAGATCGGGGCGCGGCAGTGCGCCACCCACCGACAGCCGGTTGAACCCTTCGATGGCGCGGGCCACCTCGGGGGCGCAGGCCGCGCCTTGAACCGCCACCGGCCACACCAGAACCTTGCGCGGAAAGCGGTCACGCAAACGATGCAGGATATCGCGGATAACCGCGCCCGACGGCGACGTGACCACCCCGATAACCTCGGGCAGATAGGGCAGTGCTTTCTTGCGTGCCGGATCAAACAACCCTTCGGCGGACAACATGGCCTTGCGCTTTTCCAGCATCGCCATCAGGGCGCCCGCGCCAGCAGGACGAATGTCTTCGATCACAATCTGGTATTTGCTTTGCCCCGGAAAGGTCGTCATGCGCCCGGTGGCGATAATTTCCATTCCTTCTTCGGGCTGGGTTTGCTGGCGTGCGGCCACACCTTTCCACATCACCCCGGAAATAACCGATCGGTCGTCCTTGAGATCCATGTAGACATGCCCGGATCGCGGACGCGAAACCCGCCCGACTTCGCCCCGCACCCGAACAAAGCCAAATTCGCCTTCAATCATGCGCTTGACGGCACCCGAAAGCTCGGAAACGGAAAATTCCGGCGTATTGCCGCCCTGCTCTGTATCTTCGTCGATCAGATCCATGCCCGCCTCGCTTGCTCTCACTTTGCGCTCAGCATAAACCACAGCCAATTCCGGCGAAAGCGCCCCTGCTTCTTTGGGCTCTAAATATCCCGGGGGTCCGGGGGCAGCGCCCCCGATACGGCACAAGTCAGGAGACCGGCTCATGAATATCCTCATTCTCGGCAGCGGTGGGCGCGAACACGCCTTGGCATGGGCAACCATGCAAAACCCCAAGTGCGACAAGCTGATCGTCGCGCCGGGCAACGCGGGCATCGCCCAGATTGCCGAATGTGCCGCGCTGGATATCGAAGACGGCGGCGTCGTGGCGGAGTTCGCATCCGAGAATGCCATCGATCTGGTTATCATCGGCCCCGAAGCCCCATTGGCCGCTGGCGTCGGGGATCGTTTGCGTGACGCAGGCCTTTTGGTCTTTGGCCCCTCTGCCGCCGCAGCCCGCCTAGAAGCATCCAAAAGCTTTACCAAGGAAATCTGTGACGCCGCTGGGGCGCCCACCGCCGCCTACGGGCACTTTACCGATGCCGAAGCGGCCAAGGCCTATGTGCGCGATCAGGGCGCGCCGATTGTGGTCAAGGCAGACGGGCTTGCTGCGGGCAAAGGGGTGATTATCGCGGAAACCGTGGCCGAAGCCGAAGCCGCCATCGACGACATGTTTGGCGGGGCGTTTGGAGGTGCTGGCGCAGAAGTGGTGATCGAAGAGTTCATGACAGGCGAAGAAGCCTCGTTCTTTGTTCTCGTGGACGGTGAAACCTGCCTGCCCATCGGCACCGCACAGGATCACAAACGGGTCGGTGAAGGAGACACCGGTCTGAATACCGGCGGTATGGGCGCCTATTCCCCTGCCCCGGTCATGACGGATGCCGTCACTCAAAAAGCGCTGGACGAAATTGTCCGCCCGACCATGTCCGAAATGGTTCAGCGCGGCATGCCCTATCAAGGCGTTCTCTATGTGGGCTTGATGATCGAGAACGGGCAGCCCCGACTGGTCGAATACAATGTGCGTTTCGGGGATCCTGAATGTCAGGTGTTGATGATGCGTCTGGGTGCGCAGGCCTTTGACCTGATGCATGCCTGCGCCGAGAGCCGTCTTGCCGACACGGGTGTGACCTGGGCGGACGATCACGCGATGACAGTCGTGCTGGCAGCCAAGGGCTATCCCGGAAGCTACGCCAAGGGCACGGTGATCGGCGGTTTGAGCGATCTGCCCGAGGACAGCTTTCACCAGATGTTTCATGCCGGAACCCGCCGCGACGGAGAATCCGTGGTTGCCAGTGGCGGGCGCGTACTGAACGCCACGGCCCGAGGCGCGACACTGGCCGAAGCTCAACAACGCGCCTATGCGCTGGCTGATGCTGTCGACTGGTCAGACGGGTTCTTCCGGCGGGACATCGGCTGGCGTGCTCTTGGCTAGGCGCTTTCGCTACAAGCCCGCCTTGTTGCAAAAGGCGCAGGACTGGACGCTCGACGGGACGATCCTGCATGGCCCGGACGGGCAAACCGATCTGCGCGCAGCAACGGCGCTGCGTTTGGCAGAGCGTCGCTTTCGGGGCCAGTTGCTGCGTCGCCTCGATATCGAGTTGCCGGATACGACCACGCGGATCGCGCTCAACGTATCCGCAGGTACGGCACCCAGCGATCCGGACCGCGCCGAGCATTTTGCCCTGATCCATGCTGTTGCCTCGACTCTGGCAGAGCATCAACCCGGCTTGTCCGCGTCCATTGGCGAAGGTGATGGGGCACGGATGGCCATGTTTGCCATCGGTGTTCTGGCCATCGTTTTCGGATTGGGCATTCCCATCGCTGCCCTGATGACCGGTGTCAGCCCGGACCGGATGATCGAAGCCTCTGTGCCAATTCTGGCCCTCAGCGGATTTGGCATTTGGGTCGCGTTGACCAATGCCCCTTGGCGGGCGCGTCCCAGCCTGCCTGCCTCTGCCCTACCCGCGCTGCTCGACAGCCTCGACGCCTGAGCCCGTCACGCGCCGGGTTGAATCAGTCCTGCTTCGGTCACGATCATATCCAACGGTTGATCCGTCGCCTCAAGCGGGATGTCCGGATCTTCTTGCGCGGCAAAGGCAAAACCGATGGCCATGGTCGGCCTTTTGGAGCGCAAGAGCTCAAGCGTGCGGTCGTAAAAGCCTCCGCCGTACCCAAGACGCCCGCCCGTGCGAGAAAAAGCAACCAACGGCACAATCACGATCTCTGGCTCAAAGAACGACGGATTGGCCGGGATCTGGGCGCCAAAGGCACCTTCGATCATCGCGCAATCAGGCTCCCATTGCGCAAATCGCAACGGCTGCCCCGCCGCATCGATCACAGGCACACCAACCGGCCCATGCGCCGAGGCTTCTTCCATGGCGGGCAATGGATTGATTTCGGTGCGGATCGGCATGTAACCCGACAGTGCAACACCGCGATACCCGGCCAGAACCTCGCTGAGTTTGCCAGCGACACCCGGCCCCCGCGCGTCAAAAGCCGCCTTGCGCCGCGCGAAACCGGCTTTGCGCGCGGCGGCTTTTTTCTGTTCCAACGTCATGCGCAACCCCTAGAGCAGTACCGTGACTGCAAGGCCCAGAAAGGCAAAGAAACCAACAACATCCGTGACCGTCGTCACAAAGGCCCCGGACGCGAGCGCTGGGTCGACCCCAGCTTTTTCAAGCAATACCGGAATCACGATGCCCGCTAGTCCGGCAACGACCAAATTGATTACCATCGCGGCTGCGATTACGCCGCCCAGCTGGGCAGAGCCAAACCAAATCAGGCCAACGATCCCCATGATCACCGCGAATATGGCGCCATTCACCGCCCCGACGAGCACTTCTCGGCGGATAACCCGCCACAGGTTCGAGCCGGTCAAATCCTTGGTCGCCAAGGCGCGCACGGCCACTGTCAGGCTTTGCGTGCCGGCATTGCCGCCCATCGATGCCACGATCGGCATCAACACCGCCAAAGCCACGATCTGCGTGATAGCGGCCTCGAACTGCGCGATCACCATACTGGCCAGAACCGCAGTCACAAGATTGACCGCCAGCCATGGGAAACGACGTTTTGTGGTGTCGATCACGCGGTCAGAAATCCGGCTCTTTTCGTCAACACCGGCCAGTCGCAGTATGTCTTCTTCGTGTTCTTCATCCAGAACGACCATCGCATCATCGATGGTGATCATACCGACCAGACGTTCGTTTTCGTCGACAACCGGCGCGGAAATCAGGTGGTACTGGTTGAACGCATAGGCCACCTCGCCTTCATCCTGCGCTGCAGGAATGACATGAAACGTCTCTTCCGTGATTGATTTCAGCAGAACTTCACGGCGCGAGCCCATCAACTTTCCAAGGGTCACATTTCCAACCGGACGCAGGCGGGGATCAACGAGGATCACGTGATAAAACTGTTCCGGCAAGTTGTCGGAGTTTCTCAGAAAATCAATCGCTTCACCGACGTTCCAATGCTCTGGCGCCATGACAACTTCGCGCTGCATCAAACGACCGGCAGAATATTCCGGATAGGTCAGCGACTGTTCAACCGCGACCCTGTCACTGTCTTCCAGAGCGTCGAGGATCGCCTCTTGTTGCGGAGCATCGAGGTCTTCGACCAGATCAACCACGTCATCGGATTCCAGATCACGTACCGCGTCTGCCAGCACCTGCGGGCGCAGGACCCCGATGACTTCTTCGCGGATCGTCTCATCGAGTTCCGACAGGATTTCACCGTCGAATTCGCGGTCATAGAGCCGGATCAGGCGCATCCGGTCGAAGGCATTCACCTGTTCGAGAAGGTCCGCGATATCCGCCGGATGCAGCGGGTCCATCAAGGCGATCAGCTGTTCACGGTCTTCGATGTCGACGGCATAGAGGATACGGGCAACGGCCTTGCGATCCAGCGCATAACCGTCGTCTTCGCGGGGCTCTTCGGGTGCCAACACCTCGGTATCGTCGCTCATGATGCCCTCCGCTCTTTGGTCGCAATTTAGGCCAAGCCAAACCAAAGAAACAGGGCTTGGTTGCATTTACCTAACCCGGACATGCGCATAATCTGCGCTAAAACTCCGGAGCGCTTCATGACAACCGCACAGCTGCATATCGGCCAGACGATACGCTTTGACGGAAACCCCACCGCAGATGGGATTTCAGCCGCCATTCACGACAGCCGTGGAGCGCTTTTGGTCGAATCGGGTCGCATTTCCGAACTGGGCGATGCCGACGCTCTGCGCCAGGCCAATCCACAGGCGCAGGTGATCGATCACGGAGACGGAATCATCGTGCCAGGCTTTGTCGACGCTCACGTTCACTATCCTCAGACAGCGATCATTGCCAGTTGGGGCAAACGGCTGATCGACTGGTTGAACGACTACACCTTCCCCGAAGAAATGCGGCTGGCTGATGAAAGCTATGCCAATGAAATTGCCGGTCGCTATCTTGATCTGGTGCTGTCAAACGGAACGACGACGGTTTGCAGCTATGCGACCATCCATCCGGAATCGGTGAATGCGTTCTTCAACGCTGCGAACACGCGTGGGATGCGCGTTGCGGCAGGCAAGACCTGTATGGACCGCAACGCCCCGGAAGGCCTGACCGACACCGCCCAAAGCGCCTATGACGACAGCAAGGCGCTCTTGCAGCGCTGGCATGGAACCGGGCGGCTTGACTATGTGATCACGCCCCGGTTTTCGCCGACATCAACGCCCGAGCAACTCGAAGCCTTGGGCGCACTTTGGGCCGAACACCCCGAGTGCCTGATGCAAACGCACCTGAGCGAACAAACCGACGAAATCGCTTGGGTCCGCAGTCTGTTTCCCGACGCCCGGGATTATCTGGACACCTACGAGGCTTTTGGACTGCTGGGAACGCGCGGTCTTTATGGGCACGCAATTCATCTGGAACAGCGCGAAAGGGATCGCCTGCGCGAGACAGGTGCGGCTTTGGTGCATTGTCCGACGTCAAACACCTTTATCGGATCGGGATTGTTTGACATGGACGGGCTCTTGCGAGAGGGCCAACGCATCGGTCTTGCCACAGATACCGGGGGCGGATCGTCGTTTTCCATGCTTCGGACGATGGCTGCGGCTTATGAAATCGGCCAGTTGCGTGGTCGTGCACTCCATGCGAGCGAGTTGCTCTGGCTTGGAACGAGCGGATCGGCGACGGCCCTGCATATGCAAGACAAAATCGGAAACCTTGCCAAAGGGTTGGAGGCCGATTTTAATGTTTTGGATTTAGCGGCAACACCGGCCCTTGCACAGCGGACACAGCGGGCAGATGACATTTGGGAAGCCATCTTTGCCACGATCATGTTGGGCGATGACCGGACGATCAAAGAGACATGGGTTGGCGGTCAAAAAGCCGGGGCAACATCCTAGAACAGCCCAAAGCGGCGCGTTTTGTCCAGCAGTGGCCTAGCAGCCGTCGCGGCCCAAAACCATCACCCAGATGTTCCCCTGCGCGCGCACCAAACCATAGTCCTTGACGTCTTCGCGCAGCATATTGGCACGATGGCCCGGCGAATTGGCCCAAGCACCCATGACTTCGGCGAGGTTGCCTTGCCCCTGCGCGATGTTCTCAGCGATCAAACAATAGCCGTATCCGGCACGCCGCGCGCGATCGCCAACCGCGCTGCCATCGCTGCCCGTATGCCCGAAGAAACCGTTGTCCAGCATGTCCAGAGCATGCGCCATCGCGGCAGATTCGAGCCGCGGTGACGGCGTAACCGGATCAAGCCCCTGCTCTGCGCGCAAACCGTTCAGCATCTGGCGAACTTGCTGCGCCTGCGCCTCAGCCCCACTGAGGCCGAGAATGATCAATGCAAAAAGGGCTGCGCGCAGCATGGAAACACTCCGTGACGTCAAAGGCTTTCAGACAATTTCTTGGCTAGCTGATTCTGCCTAACAATGGCTTGTGGCAAATCGATTGTCACCACCTCACCGTTGCTGACAACGCTGCGGCCTTCAACCAGCAGATGTTTGACCCGCGTCGGCCCAGCAAGGAGCAAAGCCGCAGGATCCCAACTGCCTGCGCTTTCGATTCCGTTGATGTCCCAGACGGCAATATCCGCCCGTTTGCCCACCGCGATCTGACCGCAATCCTCTCGGCCCAGCGTCTGCGCGCCGCCGCGTGTTGCAATCCACAGCGCCTCGCGCGCGCTCATGGCATCTGCACCATAGGCAACCCGCTGTAACAGCATAGACTGACGCGCCTCAAGCACGAGGTTTCCAGCATCATTGCTGGCCGAACCGTCAACACCCAGCCCAACTTTGACCCCGGCGTCGCGCATTGCACGCACAGGTGCAATGCCACTGCCCAACCGACAGTTCGAACAGGGGCAATGGGCAACGCCTGTGCGCGATGCCGCAAACAAGCCGATTTCCTGCGCATCGAGTTTGACGCAATGGGCGTGCCAGACATCCGGGCCGGTCCACCCCAGTTCTTCGGCATATTGTCCCGGCCTGCACCCGAACTTCGCCTCACTGTAGGCGATGTCTTCGTCATTTTCCGCAAGATGCGTGTGCAACATCACGCCCTTGTCCCGCGCCAAAAGCGCCGCGTCGCGCATCAACTCACGACTGACGGAAAACGGGGAACAAGGCGCGACACCAACTCGAACCATGGCCCCTTCGGATGAGTCATGAAACGCGTCGATGACCCGAATGCAGTCTTTTAGGATCGCGGCCTCATCCTCGACCAGCCTGTCGGGCGGCAATCCACCATCTGATTCCCCGATGCTCATGGAGCCTCGGGTTGGGTGAAACCGAATCCCCAAAGTGCGCGCGGCCTCAATTGTGTCGTCGAGACGAGCCCCGTTGGGGTATAGATACAGGTGATCCGAAGACAGTGAACAGCCGGACAAGGCAAGCTCGGCCAGTCCGATCTGCGCCGAGACAAACATCTCTTCGGGTCCGAATCTGGACCAGATCGGATAGAGCGTCTGCAGCCAACCAAAGAGCAAGGCATCCTGTCCCCCCGGCACTGCACGGGTCAGGGTCTGATAAAGATGGTGATGAGTGTTGACCAAACCGGGCGTGACCACGCAGCCGTTTGCCTCGATGATCCGGCCGTTTCCGGTCAATCCAAAACCGATTTCGGCAATAATGCCGTTGCGGATCAAAATATCTGCGCCGTTCAGCTCGCGGCTATTGTCATCCATGGTCAGGACGTAGCTGGCGCCCCGGATCAATGTTTCTGACTGGTTCATTTGAAGCCTCCTACACCCCCTTTTCGGTGCAAGATCGTTCTGCCGCGCCAGAAAAGGGAAGGACGCACGACAGAACGGAGCGGGCTATCGGCCCGCGTTCAACCGCTCCAATGCCGCCGCATGCAAGGCGCTGTTTGCCGCTGCAACCACGCGACCGCCGTCATGTACGGGGTTGCCTTCCCAATCTGTCACAATGCCTCCGGCTGCCTTGATCACCGCAATTGGGGCCTGAATATCATAGGCGTTCAACCCTGCCTCGATCACCAGATCGATCTGACCGGCGGCCAGCAGCGCATAGGCATAGCAATCCATGCCATAGCGTACCAGCTTGCAATCCTGCGCAACCCGTTCAAATCCCACCCGTTCCTGCGGCGTGCCGATCTCAGGAAAAGTCGTGAACAGAATGGCGTCTTCCAGGCCCTTGGTTGTTCGGGTTACCAGAGTAGCGCCACCGTGTGGTCCGGCCCAGTCTGCCTGGCCCAGCCCGCCGATAAAGCGTTCTGAAACATAGGGTTGGTCGATAATACCGAAAATAGGGCCTGACGCATCCGAAAGAGCAATCAGCACACCCCAGGTCGGCGTTCCCGCCAAAAACCCGCGCGTGCCGTCAATCGGGTCCAACACCCATGTCAGACCGGTGCTGCCTTCTTGCTGGCCGTATTCTTCACCGAAAATTCCGTCATCCGGGCGGAGTTCCGCCAACACATCCCGCATCGCTCTCTCGGCTGCCTTGTCTGCAACCGTCACGGGATCAAACCCATCACTGAGCTTGTTTTCCACGCCAAGACCAGTGGCCCGAAAATACGGAAGAATGGCCGCCCGCGCTGCGTCGGCCATTGCGTTTGCAACCTCAATGAGTTCAGAGGCTGACTGTTGATGCTCTTTTGTCATCGTCACTCCGGGATAGACCAGCAAGGCCTACCCCGTCGCGCGCGTCGGCTCAAGCGACGTCGGACAAAACACGCGCCAGCTCGAACAAACGGCGGCGCTGGTTTTCCGGAATTGCATAGTAAGAGCGGACGAGATCCAGCGCTTCCTTGTCACCAAGGATGTCTGCCGGAACGTTGTCAGGCTTTTCTTCAGCCTCAACACCGTTTTCCAGCCCCTCGAAGAAAAAGCTGACCGGAACATCAAGCGCATCGGCGATATCCCAAAGGCGGGACGCACTGACGCGGTTGGCACCGGTCTCGTACTTCTGGATTTGCTGGAATTTGATACCCACTTTTTCAGCCAGCTGTTGCTGGGTCATACCGACCAGCCAGCGACGGTGGCGAACTCGCTTACCAACATGAACATCGACCGGATGTGCCATTATTCGTTTCCTATTTCTCGTTTCAACCGGACGGTCCAAAAAATGGCCCGGACTGAGGTTTCAGTCGACACCAGAATGCGCCGAAAGATTGAGTATGGCTACATCATAATTGTATTCAAAATCAAGCATAACGGACAGTCGATCGTTGTGAAATAAAATACCATTCTCCACAAAGTTGAATTACGCTGCACACTGTCGCGCTTTTGAAAACGGTCTTTCCGACACCGCCACATGTTTGACACAAGTGTCCGCATCAGGCCAGATACCCAAACACTTCGGAGCCGAACATGCGCGCCTTTTTTCTCGAATCACACGAACGACCACCATCGCTGCGCGACATTCCCGCACCAGAACCCGGATCAGGCGAAATTCGCGTCAGAATCGCGGCTTGCGGCCTCAATTTCGCTGATCTGCTGATGCTGAATGGCAGCTATCAGGACACACCTGCCCTGCCCTTTGTCATGGGTATGGAAGTGGCTGGCACAATCGACGCAGTCGGCGATGGCGTGTCCAGCTTTGCCCCCGGAGATCGCGTCGCGGTCTTTGGCGGTCAGGGCGGGCTCGCCGAATTTGGCTGTTTCGAAGCGGCCCGTGCGGTCAAAATCCCTGATGCCATGAGCTGGGAAGATGCCGCAGCCTTCCAGATCGCCTACGGCACCTCCCATCTCGCGCTGGATTATCGGGCGCGTCTGGGTGCTGGCGAAACCCTTTTGGTGCTCGGCGCTGCCGGCGGCGTCGGATTGACGGCGGTTGAAATCGGGAAACTCATGGGCGCCCGCGTTGTGGCCTGCGCACGTGGCGCGGATAAACTTGACGTGGCGCGCCAGGCAGGGGCCGATCACTTGATCGACGCTGCCAGCCAAGACATTCGCGAAGAGATGAAAGCACTGGGCGGCGCCGATGTCGTCTACGACCCGGTCGGGGGCGATCAGTTCAAAGCCGCTTTCCGGTCATGCCGGCCCGAAGCCCGCATTCTGACAATTGGCTTCGCCTCAGGCGAAGTGCCGCAAATCAAGGCCAATCATCTTCTGGTCAAGAACCTCTCCGTTCTCGGCCTCTACTGGGGCGGTTATCTGGCATTCAAACCTGCCGCCCTGACCGGATCGCTCCAAACGCTTCTGGGCTGGTACGGCGAAGGCCGGCTCAAACCCCACGTCAGCCACGTTTTGCCGCTTGAGCAAACTGCCGAAGGCATGGAGTTGCTGCGCAGCCGCAAATCAACCGGCAAGGTTGTCATCCGGATCGCAGACTGACCGCGCCCGGACAAATGACGGGATGGTGGGCGGGGCGACGTGGCCAGCGGCCACAAGCAGCGTCTCCATCCCGCCCATTCCACTAACCTGCGCGCTCAGCCGCCCAAACCATATCGATCATCGCCTGCGTGCCGCGTGAAAATTCCAGTGGACAGGGATAGTCAGAGCCCATCAGCACTCACCTGTTGAAGGCTGAAACCTGCTCGACGTAGTGACTGACCGCCGGGAAGCGGATCGTACTGACCTCAGGCTCGCCCGAGGCCGTCTTGCGGTGCAACTCGATCTCGGCCTGCCCGTAGACCTGTGGGTTAAACGGAGCTGTCAGGCGCATGACGCCATCTTCACCATGAAACGTCATGTCCTGCCATTGTGCCATCCGCATCGACACCACGCCGGTATAATGGAACGACGGGAAATCGGCGGTGATGTGCGACCAGACATCAACCCCGTTCTCACGGTTGATCCGCGCCGACAAAATGCGTTCTGGCTCTTCGCCCGTCACGAACCGCGCGGCACCGTAGATATAGACACCGATATCGGGGATTGCGCCGCCGCCCGTGTCCGGCTTGTTCCGAATGTTCCCCACATCGGCCCGGTTGTCATAGGAAAAGGCCCCGGAGACACGGATCAGGCGTCCGATCGCACCGTCTTCGAAAAGCGCCTTGGCTTTTTGCCACTGCGGGTGATGAACAATCATATAGGCCTCTGCGGCCAGCAGTCCGGTCCGGTTCCGCGCCTCGATAACCGCATCGAATTCATCGGCTTTCATTGCCAGCGGTTTTTCCACCAGAACATGTTTGCCCGCATCCAGCGCTTTCAGAGCCCATTCCACATGAAGATGGTTGGGCAGCGGGATATAGACCGCGTCGATCTCGGGATCTGCCAACAAAGCCTCATAGCTGTCAAAGACCTGCAAGCCCGGTGCGAGCGCTGCAAACGGCGCAGCCTTTTCGGCCGAACTGGTTGCCAGACCCACCAACCGCCCACGCTTCGCCAGATGAATGGCTGGTCCCATATGCTCGCGCGCAAAGTTCGCGGCCCCAAGAATGCCCCAACGTACATGATCGGTCATGATATCCCTCCCTCATTTGCGCTGACTTTAGGCAATGTTGGGGTGGAGAGGCAAAGACATCCAGAGGAAACCTATTTGGAACCCCAAAATACCGCCGAGAACACCAAGCTCCTCACACTCTCATATGTCTGCTGTGCGGGAAGAAGCTGACGTTAAAGCAAATTTAACCAATGGCCGCTTTTTCAGGTTGCTGATGAAGCGGAAAGCAGCATGGGCGGAAAGCGGACGTTTGCTGCCTGTGCAAATGATTTCAAGCTATTGGCCAAATGCGGACTTTCAAAAAGCGCGGCCAATCATGTCTTTGAAGAGCTGGTAGGAGCGGTTCAGCCGCTCAAACCGCACTTCAATTCCTCAGAATAATATCTCTTCTGTCAGGATCACATCCTAGTTTATTTGGCTGAATTTGATGACATCCAGGACGAAGGCGGCATATTCATTGTTCCGTCCGAGCGTATGAATTCGCCGTCATGTCCTGAGGTGTGTTCTGGAGCAAACCGTTCGGGGACTCATGCAACGCTGGTCTTGCTAAGCCGCGGACCGATTTACCGCCTTTTGCATCCAGCTGGTTGCATAAGATCGAAGGGCCGCAATCGTGCCGGCGCCTGTCGGTGCCTGGACGTCGATTGTCGAAAGCGATGGCGTTGTCCCGCTTGCGAGCAGGGCAGCGCCCATGCTGGTGCCGGTCGTTCCGGAGGCTCGGAAAACCTGAGACCCAGATGCGACGGCCAGCATATCGAGGAAGATGCGATTGCTGGCGAAAGGACCCTCCACGATAATCGCGCCGTCATGGCCGACGTTTGTCAGGCATGCGTTCGCAACCATCGCAAGATAAAGCGCGACGGCAGCGCCCCGTCTGCCGGTTCCCACCTCCGGCTCTTCACCGATCCAGCCCGATTGGTGCCCTTTGAACGGCCCGGTTTCGGCGGCCAGCGCGGGCATCAACATGACCCCCTCAGCCAAAACCGCATCAAGGTCTTCGGGCGCGGGCTCAGGGTAGGATCCGCCCGAAGCAATGTCGTGTTCTCGCCCTCCCATGAAGCGCGCAGAGGGTGCGGGGTCGCCCAAAGCCGTCACGTTGATGAGCGTATCAAGATCGGGATCAAGCGCTTTGGCCGCGCCCCCAACGGACATGACAATCACCCAAGTGCCGGTCGATATGACGCTGAAGGGTGGGTCTTGCGCCAACACATACGGCAGCAGCGACGCATTGGAATCGTGAATGCCACAGTAGACAGGGGTGTCCAGCGGCAATCCTGTTTGCTGCGCAACCTCTGGCAAGATCACACCCAGAACGTCCGTCGGTTTGCAAACGGGGGCGAGTTTGTCAGCGATGCCCAGCCTGTCGATCAGTGAGGAAAACGTAGCTGCCCGCGGGTTCCAGAGATCGGTGTGACACCCCAGCGATGTCACATCCATGGCAGTTCGACCAGTCAGCTTTGCGCCCCAGAACTGCGGATATGTGACGATCCGATGGGTTCTGGATTTCAACTTAGGATCAACCTGAAATTGCCAGAACAACTGCGCGCCGATGTTCAGCCCACCGGCAAGGCGCGGGGATCCGGTTTCCTCGAATGGCGGTCGGATGGCGTTGTAGGCGTCATCCATCTCGTCGGGTCCGGCGAATTCATAATCCAGGATCGGCGCTGCGAGCTCTCCCTTGGTGTCGAGCAGGGCCGCACAGGCCCCATGGGTTGTCACCGATATCGCGTCGATGCCATGGATGGCGTGAAGGTCCCTCAACCCGTTCAGAAGGAATGCCCAATGGCCATCCACGTCAAAATGCGGCCAGGGGGGCGCGGACAAGACGGTATTGGGGCGGGTGATAACCGCAATCTCGGACAGGCTTTGCCGATCAACAAGAACCAGTTTGGCGTTGGTTTTCCCGATGTCTATAACAGCGATATGCATCATGGCATGTGAAAGACGGATTCTAGGGGCGTGGAAACCGGTTCATTATTGGGGTGGGTTTGCATGATGTCCGCCATATAAGCCCACCATCTCTGCATGACCGGGTGATTTGGAAGGTCATCCATGGCGTGGCCCGCGTCCCGCTTCAGAACACCAAACAAGATGTTCGTGCTCGAATCCAGATGGATGGAATAATCCGATATTCCGGCGTCTTTGAGAAGGTCCACCAGTTCAGGCCAGATCTCGTCATGGCGCTTGATGTATTCCGCACGGCAGCCAGCGTTGAGTTGCATTTTGAAGGCGAATGTCTGCATCACCGTGCCCGCCACATGGACCAAAGGCGTGGCAGGGCGATAACCCCGATCAGCAACGCGCCGATGACGATCGACATGACAATGCCGGGCACGTTCAAAAGGCCCAGACCGAAGGTCACCAACCCCATCACGAAGGCCGCAATGACCACACCAACAATGGTGCCCGATCCGCCCAGAATGCTTACGCCCCCAAGGACCACCATCGTGACAATCTCAAGCTCCCAACCGGTTGCAATCGACGGCCGGGTCGATCCCAGGCGAGCCGTCAGGCAAACCGCGGCGATGCCCGACATAAGACCCGTCAGCAGAAACAGGATGAACTTAACACGGGCAACACGGATACCCGAGAACATGGCACCGGTTGCGTTGTTGCCAATGACGTATACGGCGCGGCCAAAATTGGTCTTGTGCAGAAGCACCGCATAGATCACCGCGATGACCGCAAACAGGACCAGCTCGAACGAGATGACCCACCAGACATACCCCTGACCAAACCATGAAAAGCTGGCTGGGTATCCCTTGAAGGCCTGATCACCCAGGATGATGTAGCTGATACCGCGAAACAGGCTCATCGTGCCGATGGTCACCACGATAGACGGCAGGCCGAAACGCGTGACCAGTACACCGTTGAAGGCGCCACACAACAGGCCGACGCCAAGGCCGATCATAACAAGGCCGGGTGTGCCGACACCCATCTGAACGGCCGCGCCCATTGCCGTGGATGCCAGCGCGATGATCGACGCCACGGAAAGGTCGATCTCTCCTGAGATGATCAGCAAGGCCATCGCGAAGGCAATCATCGCCTTCTCGGTGAAATTGAAGGTGGCATCGCTCAGGTTCCAGGCATGGAGAGGGAGAGGCGAAGCTGTTGGCGATGAAGATGCCGATCGCCACCAAGAGCAGCAG
>JAHDIS010000051.1 GCA_020630695.1 Paracoccaceae bacterium
CACCTCTTTCTCACTGATTCCAATAGCGTCCAGCTTTTCAACAAGTTGAGCGTATGTCACCCCCTTGCGCTTCAACTCCGACTTGAGCAGGTTTGCCGCCTGTTTTTCCCATTCGTTCTGATCTGGCATATCGCCCCCGTTAAATAAATACTATTTACGGTATATATCCTATTGCATTCAGTATGTCATCATACTATATTTGATATGTAATCAACGGATATAGTATAACATGGCACAGCACTTCCTTCTTTCAGCAGCATCCCGCACACTTAGCCTGCGGTCGATCTACAAAGCTGGCGAAGACGCGGCCTATCAGACGTTCTGTGAGATGCGCTGGCCAGAGACGGATGGCGAGGCTGTTTGCCCCCGTTGTTCCCATGACGAAACTTACAAGATCACCACGCGCCGCAAGTTCAAGTGTAAGGCTTGCCACCACCAGTTTAGCGTCACGTCCGGCACGATCTTTGCCAGCCGCAAGATGGACTTTGTTGACCTGCTAGCTGCGATCTGCCTGATCGTGAACGCGTCAAAAGGCATGAGCATGGTTCAGCTTTCCCGCGACATTGACTGCCAATACAAGACAGCCTTCGTGCTGGCCCACAAGCTGCGTGAGGCCATTGCGCGTGAGGTCCAGACGGGTGAAGTGCTGGAAGGCCATGTCGAGATTGATGGCGCGTACTTTGGCGGTCACATTCGCCCACATAACGAGAAGGCCAAGCGCGTTGATCGTCGCCTTAAGAAACACCAGACAGGCAAGCGCCGCGTTGTTATCGCCATGCGTGAGCGTCAGGGCCGTGTCCTGCCCTTCGTGGGTGAGAGCGAAGCCGAAGGCGTAGTGCTGGCCAATGAGAACGTCTGCCGTATGGCTACCATGTCAGCGGATGAGGCGAGCCACTGGGACATGCTCCACGCGGGCTTTGACGTGGACCGCGTGAACCATTCCGAGATTTACAGCGACCACGGAAAGCACACCAACATGGTTGAAAGCTATTTCTCGCGCCTGCGCCGCATGGTGCAAGGTCAACACCACCATGTTAGCCCGCAGTACCTTTATCAGTATGCGAACCACGCCGCATGGCTGGAAGACAACCGCCGCACTGATAACGGCACACTGGCTAAGCTGGTGGTGTCCAACGCGATGGGCGCGCCCGTGTCGCGCAACTGGAAAGGCTACTGGCAGCGGGCGGCTTAATCTAGCTTAAGCAAACTCAGAAAATCTTGGCGCAGTAAAACTTCGACATGCCGTTCCGGCACACCGAGGCTTGCAGAGAGGTCGTACATTGAGGTTTTGCCCGAATCTTCAAGAGCTTTCTGTCGCAATTTTTCAGGCACAATGGTCGCAAGAGCGCGCACAAGAGCTCGTGGCTCGGTTGCTTCGATTCGCCCCGTCTGGGATGACATCTGGGTCAAGTATCCCATCAACTGGTCAAGCTCATTTGGGCCAGACGTACGTTCCTCGTCGGAATCAAAAACGTGCATTAACTCCTTGCAGATTGTAACCCGCCTTTCTTTTCTGTCGCGCCCCACATCTCGGGCGACTGAAAAAAGGCATTCGGAGCTGTCAGCCAGCCTGAAAGGCCCCAACTCGAGGGGCCCTCTCATGAAAACAGCGCGCACAAATTCTGCGTTGAAGCCATGCCAAAACTCGTCAATTCTGGTTACAACACCCTCAGAAATAAGTTTATTTCTTATGTCTCTGGTGCTCACTCGGCCGTCGTGAGTTTGAACCCACGAGTAAAGTTCACGATACTGCAAGAGCGGCTTTCTTTCGCGATTAATCGCTTGCTGGCGTTGCATTACCCGCTTTCAAATCCGCCAAAAAGGCATTCATCTCGCGGGCCATATCTTCTACGGTCGCGTCACGGCTTTCGCCGGGGTAGAATTTCACATCACCTACACTGTTTTGCTCAAACAATGTGCTCTGCAATTTTTGAAGTTCAGACATAGCTCACCTCAGATAAGAGGTGGAACAGTATAAGCCGTAACGCAAGGTTGTTCCATAGTCTTCTTAACTACGGGTTAACACTATAGCTTAAAGTTGTCGTCTTTATGGCGGATTTCAAGCCCCCACACCCCATCCCCACGCCTCACAAGCCCTTTGGCCCGCATGACAGGCAGCCGCTGCCCTGTGCGTGTATATGCGGCTTCATAGCTTATCTCTGGGCGCCTCTCAGCCACGTAGGCCACGATCTCGCGGATTGTCTTAGGCCCGTCCCTGAGTGACGCGAGGATCAGCAATTGCATATGACCTCGCCTTGCCACATCAGACCGCTTGGCAGGCATCACGCGCGGCATACCCACACCCCGCATCGCCAATAGCGCCTCAACGTGCTCCTGCCCCTCGCCATCGCGTCGGATGATCTGCTTTCGCAGCGCCAGCAACGCCCCGTTTATGCTCTTGTCCAACATGGGAGGAGAATAGCGAAATCAGGCGGGCAAGGATTCACTTTTGTTGGTGCGTTTGATACATAAGGCCGGATATTTTTGGCACAAAGAAGCATCCTGCCCGGAATCAGCCTGCAACGGCAAAGCGACCGCGCGCTTGTGAGAATTCGTGAATGGCGTTTGGCCCCTGTCTTGTTAGACTTGTGGCATGAAACCTTTTAGCATCCTTGCCATATTGACGAGCCTTGCTGCGGGGCCAGTGGCCTCGCAGGCCTTTGGATTGAAAGAGGGTGATGCACGTTTTGACCGGAGCGTGTTGCTGGATCGGCTGTCAGGCCAGGTGGTGACATTCTATGATAACGGACAGTCCGAATATTTCACGGACGGACGCTATACCTACACCTATGCGCACCAGGGCGGCACGGCCTATGGGTATTGGGAAGTTGCCGCGGATGGGTCGGTCTGCATTGATTTCGTGAACGGGTTTTCCCGCTGCGATCTCTACGTGATGAACGCTGGACGGATGATCCTGCTGGATGAAAAAGGCGATCGCTACCCGGTTCGACCCCAGCAATAAAGCCAAACGAATAAAGGCCCCCATGATCGGGGGCCTTTTGCTTTTGTTGCGGGCCATGTCCGGCAGATATCAATGCGCCTTTTTCTTTTTGGGCGGCATCAGGTCGGTGATGGTGCCTTCAAACATCTCGGCGGCAAAGTTCACCGTTTCAGACAGTGTCGGGTGTGGGTGGATGGTGTGGCCCAGATCCACGGCATCGGCGCCCATCTCAATCGCTAGCGCGGCTTCGGCGATCAGGTCACCGGCATTGGTGCCGACAATGCAGGCCCCAATGACGCGCTGATCGGCAGGATCGAACAGCAACTTGGTGATCCCTTCAGAACGGCCATTGGACAGTGCCTTGCCCGAAGCAGCCCATGGGAAAACACCTTTTTCGTAGGCGATACCTTTGGCTTTGGCCTCGGTTTCGGTCAGCCCGCACCATGCGACCTCCGGGTCTGTGTATGCGACCGAAGGGATCAGCTTGGCGTCGAAGTGACGTTTTTCGCCAGCCGCAACTTCGGCGGCGACTTTGCCTTCGTGCACGGCCTTGTGTGCCAGCATTGGCTGGCCAACCACGTCTCCGATGGCAAAGATATGTGGCACGCCAGTGCGTTGCTGGCTGTCCACAGCGATAAAGCCGCGATCATCCACCGCCACTCCCGCCTTTTCGGCATCGATCAGCTTGCCGTTGGGTCTGCGGCCCACGGCGACCAGCACCTTGTCAAAGGTGTCGGAAAACGGCTCGCCTTTGTCATCCTCAAAGGTGACCTTCAGGCCCTTCTTCTGGGCCTCAACGGCGGTGACCTTGGTCTTGAGGTGGATGTTCTCGTAGCGGCCCTTGATCCGGGTCATCAGCGGCTTGACGATGTCCTTGTCAGCGCCGGGGATGATCTGGTCCATCAGTTCCACAACGGTCACCTCGGAGCCAAGCGCATCATAGACACAGGCCATTTCCAGCCCGATGATGCCGCCACCCAGAACCAGCATCCGCTTGGGAATGTCCTTGAGTTCAAGCGCGCCGGTACTGTCGATCACGCGGTCGTCGTCATGCGGGATGAACGGAAGATCTACAGGTTCGGACCCGGCAGCGATGATGCATTGATCAAAGCTGACGGTGGTCATGCCATCATCGCCCGTCACTTCAATCATGTTTGGCCCGGCAAAGCGGCCATAGCCGCGTACAACCTGAACCTTGCGCCCTTTGGACAAGCCGTCGAGGCCGCCGGTCAGCTGGTTCACGACGCCATCCTTGAACGCGCGCAGCTCATCAAGGTCGATCTTTGGTTTGCCAAAGCTGACGCCATGGCTGCTCATATCTTCGGCTTCGGTGATGACCTTGGCCACATGCAGCAAAGCTTTGGATGGGATACATCCTACGTTCAGGCAAACGCCGCCCAGCGAAGGGTATCGTTCAATCAGAACCACTTTCTTGCCGAGGTCCGCTGCACGGAAGGCTGCGGTGTAGCCACCGGGGCCGGAGCCCAGAACAACAACTTCGGCATGCACGTCGCCTGCACCTGTCGCCATGCCCGTTGCCGCAACGGCTTTGGGCGCTTCTGCAGGGGGCTCGTCCGCCGGTGCCGCAGGCTTCGCCGCGGACTGGTCGCCTTCGATCTGCATGATGACCGAGCCTTCCGACACTTTATCGCCCTCTGAAACGGTGATTGCAGTGATCTTGCCGGCGGCCGGAGATGGAACTTCCATCGTAGCCTTGTCTGACTCGATCTCGATCAACGGGTCTTCTTCGGCGACCACATCGCCGACAGACACCAGAACAGTGACGACAGGCACGTCGGTGAAATCACCAATATCGGGTACTTTGATATCCATTGTTTTCACCTCACCACATCAGCTTGCGCATATCGCCCAGCAGCGTCTTGAGCGTCACACAGAAGCGCGCGGCCAAGGCACCGTCAACGGCACGGTGGTCATAAGACAGCGAGAGCGGCTGCATCAGGCGTGGCACAAATTCCTCGCCATTCCAGACCGGTGCCATCTTGGAGCGTGTCAGACCAAGGATTGCCACCTCGGGCGCATTCACGATGGGAGTAAAGCTGGTGCCGCCGATGCCGCCCAGCGACGAAATCGTGAAGGTCGCGCCCTGCATGTCCTTTGACTTCAGCTCGCCTTCGCGGGCGGCTTTTGACAGGGTCATCAATTCCTTGGAAATCTCCACCAGACCTTTGCGATCCGCATCCTTGATCACTGGGACCATCAGGCCATTCGGTGTGTCCGCGGCAAAGCCTATGTTGTAGTAGGCCTTCTTGATCAGCTTGTCACCGTCGGGGTGAATGGAGCTGTTGAACTCCCAATGTTGCTTGAGCGCAGAGACCGAGGCCTTGATCACAAAGCTCAGCAGCGTGACGCGGTAGCCTTCTTCCTTGGCGGCGGTGTCCATCTCTTTGCGGTACTTATCCAACTCGGTGATGTCCGCTTCGTCGTTATGCGTCACATGCGGAATGTTTAGCCACGAGCGGTGCAGCGCAGGACCAGAGATCTTTTTGATCCGCGGCATTTCCACATCTTCGACCGGACCGAATTTGGAAAAGTCGACGGCCGGGATTGGTGGGATGCCCATGCCGCCAGCCGCTGGTGCACCCGGCGCAGCAGCGGGGGCTGCTGCCTTGAGCACTTTTTCCACGTCTTCGCGCAGGATGCGGCCCTTGCGGCCCGATCCGTTGACGCTGTTCAGGTCGACTTCGACACGGCGCGCAAAGGCCCTAACCGATGGAGAGGCATGGACCTTGGAAAAGCCTGCATCGGTCACTGGGGCCGGTGCTTGGGCCGGTGCAGAGGGAGCAGCGGCGGGTGCGACAGCCGCTGCGGCAGGTGCAGGGGCTGCCTCGGCCTTGGGCGCTTCGGCGGCGCCATCGGCTTCAATGATCAGAATGACGGATCCTTCGGAAACGCTGTCACCTTCGGCGACCTTGATCTCTTTGACCGTACCCGCGTGTGACGATGGCACCTCCATGGTGGCCTTGTCGGATTCCAGTTCGACGATGGGGTCTTCTTCGGCAATCGTGTCGCCAACGCTGACCAGAATGGTCACAACGGGCACATCATTGAAATCGCCAATGTCAGGGACTTTTACTTCGGTTGTCATAACTTAATTCCTCCTGTCCCGGTCACGCGGTACGCGGGTTCGGCTTGCCGCCGTCGATGTCGTATTTCTTGAGAGCCTTTTCGAGGTCGGCATCTTTGATCACACCTTCGCGCCACAGATCGACCATCGCAGCCGCGGCGATATGGTTTGCATCCACCTCAAAGTGGCGGCGCAGGTTCACACGGCTGTCCGAACGGCCGAAACCGTCGGTGCCCAATACGGTGAACCGACCCGGCACGCAGGGGCGGATCTGTTCCGCGAAGTTTTTCATGTAGTCGGTCGCTGCAATGATCGGCCCTTTGACACCTTCAAGAAGTTGCGCGGCATAGGCCTTGCGTGGCTCCGCAAAAGGGTTGAGGCGATTGAAACGAGCCGCATCCTGACAATCACGCGCCAGCTCGTTGAACGAGGTGGCCGACCAGATGTCGGAGGTCACGCCAAAGTCCGCCTTCAGCATCTCGGCGGCCTTGATCGCCTGCACCAAAATGGTGCCTGACCCCATCAGGTTGACGTGCTTTTTCCCCGGCTTGGCGGTTTTGCTCATCCGGTACAGGCCCTTGATGATACCTTCCTCTGCACCCATGGGCATTTCGGGATGGCTATAGTTCTCGTTCATCAAGGTCAGGTAGAAGAACACGTCCTCCTGATCCGCAAACATGCGTTGCAGCCCGTGCTGCACGATTACGGCCACTTCGTAGCTGAAGGTCGGATCGTAGCTGATGCAGTTTGGAACGGTTCCGGCCAGAATATGGCTGTGCCCGTCCTCGTGCTGCAGACCTTCGCCGTTCAGTGTGGTCCGGCCCGCTGTCCCGCCCAGCATAAAGCCGCGTGCGCGGCTGTCGCCAGCGGCCCATGCCAGATCACCGATCCGCTGGAAGCCAAACATCGAATAGTAGATGAAGAACGGGATCATCGGCACGCCGTGGTTGGAATAGGACGTTGCCGCCGCGATCCAATCTGCCATGGCACCGGCCTCGTTGATCCCTTCCTGAAGCACCTGACCGCTTTCAGATTCCTTGTAGTACATCATCTGATCACGGTCTTCAGGCGTGTAGTGCTGGCCGAGCGGATTGTAGATGCCCACTGAGCGGAACAGCCCTTCCATCCCGAAAGTGCGCGATTCATCGGGCACGATTGGCACCACATTTTTACCGATCTGCTTGTCACGCAGCAGCGTCGTCAGAATGCGGACAAAGGCCATGGTGGTCGAGATTTCACGATCACCGGTGCTTTCAAGCTGGGCTTTGAACTTGTCCAGTGCCGGCACATCCAGCGATGGGGCGTCGGTAAAGCGTTTTGGGAATGCCCCGCCCAGTTCCTTACGCCGTTCGGCCAAATAGGCCTTTTGCGCGTTGTTCAGCGTGACGAACGGGATGTCCTTTTCCAGTTCCTCATCAGTGACAGGGATCTGGAAACGATCACGCATCGCCTTGAGCTGGTCCAGCTGCATCTTCTTTTGCTGGTGCGTGGTGTTCTGGCCTTCGCCAGCGGTGCCCATGCCATAACCCTTGACGGTCTTGACCAGCAGAACGGTTGGCTGCCCTTTGGCGTCGCTTGCCCGTTTGAAGGCGTTGTAGACCTTCTTGGGATCATGCCCACCACGGCGCAAGGACCAGATCTGATCGTCGGTCCAGTCTTCCACCAGTGCGGCTGTCTCTGGGTATTTTCCAAAGAAAT
This sequence comes from Paracoccaceae bacterium, assembly GCA_020630695.1. Lineage (GTDB taxonomy): Bacteria > Pseudomonadota > Alphaproteobacteria > Rhodobacterales > Rhodobacteraceae > Thalassococcus_A > Thalassococcus_A lentus. Next base: position 7,725 of record JAHDIS010000051.1, read on the forward strand.
GCTCGCGGATATAGGCGCCATCCTTGGATTTGAAGGTCTGGTAATCGCCGTCGATGGTTTCGTCCATCAACTGACGCAGCTTGCCAGAGGTGTCCTTTTCCAGAAGGTCATCCCAGCCTTTGCCCCAAAGCAGTTTGATTACGTCCCAGCCGGAGCCGCGGAAGTTGCCTTCGAGTTCCTGAACGATCTTGCCGTTGCCACGAACCGGGCCATCAAGGCGCTGCAGGTTGCAGTTCACCACAAAGATCAGGTTGTCCAACCCTTCGCGGGCGGCCAGATGGATCGCGCCGAGGCTTTCTGGTTCGTCCATCTCGCCGTCACCGAGGAAGGCCCAGACTTTACGGTCCGACTTTTCGATCAGGCCACGGTTCTCCATGTATTTCATGAAGCGGGCCTGATAGATCGCCATCAGCGGGCCAAGACCCATCGAGACCGTTGGGAATTGCCAGTATTCCGGCATGAGCCAAGGATGCGGATAGGACGACAGACCACCGCCTGCGACTTCGGAACGGAAATTCTCAAGCTCTTCGACGCTGATGCGGCCTTCCATGAAGCTGCGCGCATAAATGCCGGGAACAACGTGACCTTGGAAAAAGACCAGATCGCCGCCGTGAATTGCCGATTTGCTGCGCCAAAAGTGGTTCAGGCCCACGTCATAGAGCGCGGCGGATGAGGCGAAGGAGGCAATATGCCCGCCGTATTCGCTGCTTTCCTTGTTCCGTTTGACCACCGTGGCCATGGCGTTCCAGCGATTGATCGTCCGAATGCGCCATTCCATATCCTTGTCACCGGGAATCTCGACTTCGTCATCCGGTGAGATCGTGTTCTGATATGGGGTGGTTGCCGAAAAGGGCAGCTTGGCGCCGGCAGCGCGGGCTTGCTGAACCGCTTTATCGAGCAGGAAATGTGCCCTGTCTGCGCCATCGCGCTGGATCACATCTTCGACCGCTTCTTGCCATTCCTGGGATTCGATCGGGTCAATATCTTGGGGAGCGTCCGTCATATATCCTCTTCCCTGACTTGCGCCGCGCCGTTTGGGCGTTCACGCATAATTTGTTTAGACTTAAATTATGCTCTTAGGATTGCGATGCGGCACAGGGTCTACCCAATAACCGCAAGAGCTGTTTTCGTCTGAAAAGGGAATTAGCACGTCGCCTGACGCAGCGGCAGACAGCGCAACGCATATCATCCATGCGCCATGCGCATGGCAATAGTTAAATATTAAACAATATTTCGTGCAGGTGTCTGTGCAGTGCTATTTTCTTGCCGGCTCGCCGGTTTTAGCCGTTCGCGTGGCGCCAAACTTCGGCTGCCAAAGCATAGTCGCCAACCGCGATTCCCCTGAACAGTAAGGCACGGGGGCCGTTTCCTGGCGCAATTCCATCCGAGACCAAATCGGTTAGATCGGCTGCGATGCGGTCTGCTGTCACCATGGGTTGCGGCATCGACAGTTCCTGCTGGCGATCGTCGACGACAACGGTCGCAAAGGCATCGAGACTGGCGGGTATCCACGGTTTCGCTGCGTCTGTCACAGAGGCAAAGGCGCTGGGCTTTAGCAACCGGGCGTCCAGAAAAGGTTCGCCGGAATAGGTGATGGCAATCGATGTCACCACGATGTCGGCATTTTCCAAGGCTTTGTCCGGGGTGTCGCAAACCTCTGATTGAAGACCCAGATCGTCGGCGAGAGCACAAAGCGTGTCGATGTTCGCCTGACCGCGCCCATAGGCCTTGATGCGTTTCAATGGGAACAAGCCGGCAAACAACTGCAAATGTGAGCGGGCCTGTACACCGCAACCCACGAAACTGATGCACTCGGACTTTGGATCGGCCAGACGAACCGCGGCAACCGCAGAAAGCCCGGCCGTGCGGACGCCAGTGATCCATTCGGCATCCATGACAGCCCGGCATTCGCCGGTGTGCGCGTCCAGCACCATGATCGCACCCGTGATGGACGGCAGACCTTTTGCAGGGTTTTCCGGACAAACGGTAACAGCCTTGAGTACCGTTACATCGCCACTGGCCAGAGTGCTCATCATGTAGCGCCCATCGCCGGGTTGCACCACGGATTTGGGCGTCGTGATCAAGCGACCTGCGGCTTTGGCGGCGATGGCTTCCTCGATGCAGTCAACGATCCGGTCTGGCCCTATGCCCAGCCCTTTAAGGTCGTCATCATTGAACAGTCGGGGGCTAAAGGGCATTTGGGTTCTCCTGCCCGGTCATTCTCCGGGTTTTAATTTCACGACCGTGGCGGCGTCATCTTCGTTGGCCAATTCCTCGAAGTCAAAGTTGTCGAGGCGTTTGGCGCGTTTCCCGGCTTTGTCGGCACTGATCTTGATGTCTTCAATGTCTTTGGCCGCCTGACCAAAATGACGATCGAGATTGCCGACGCGTGTTCCCAGCCGTTCCACATCGGTATGCAGAAGTTGAAGTTCTCGTCGGATGGCGCCGGCTTGTTCCCGCATGCGCGCGTCTTTGAGGATAGCCCGCATCGTGTTCAGGGTGGCCATGCATGTCGTAGGGGAGACGATCCAAACGCGATAATTGAAGCCTTCACGAACCAGCTCGGAAAAGTTGGCATGCAGTTCGGCATAGACCGCTTCAGAGGGCAAAAACATCAAGGCGCCGTCGGCGGTTTCACCTTCTATGATGTAGCGATCAGCAATATCCCGGATATGCTTGCGGATCGAAAGACGCAGCTGCTGCGCGGCACGGTTGAGCTGATCCTGCGTTTCCGCCCTGCGCAATGCCTCATAACCTTCCAGCGGGAATTTTGCGTCTACGACGATGGGGCCGGGGGGATTAGGCAAGTGGATCAGGCAGTCGGCGCGCCTGCCGTTTGAAAGCGTGGCTTGCAATGTGTAGCTGTCTGACGGCAGCGCCTTGCCGACAATGTCAGTCAGCTGAATTTCACCAAATGCGCCGCGGGTTTGTTTGTTGCTCAGGATGTCCTGAAGCGACAACACATCGCCGGACAGCTTGGTGATGTTGTCCTGCGCCTTGTCGATGACCTGAAGGCGTTCCTGCAATTCGCCAAGAGACTGTGCCGTGCGCCGCGCGGAACCCTGGAGCGTTTCGCCCATGCGTTCCTGGACCTGCGCCAGCCGCTGTTCCATGAGTTGCAACATGGCGGTTTGGCTTTGAGCCTGCGCTTCGGACACGTGGGACAATCCGCCAGACAATCGTTCCTGACCTTCACTAAGCGATTGAACACGATGGCCCAGTTGCCCCAATTGCATGGCAAGCGGTTCGGCCAGACGCGCCGAACGGCCCGAAGCCCGCACCGCGAGGATCAGCAAAATCAAAAAGACCACAGCGAGAATAACGCCCCCGATAATCACGAGCGTCACGGGGTCATCGAACGCGATCGTTGTTTCACCAATCTGGATCATGTGCGGCCAAACAGCCTTTCTATATCGGAGAGTTTGAGTTCCACGTAGGTTGGGCGGCCATGGTTGCATTGTCCCGAATGGGGCGTTGCTTCCATTTCGCGCAACAAGGCATTCATTTCTTCGGCCCGCATGCGTCGGCCAGACCGGATCGAGCCGTGACAGGCAACGCGCGACAGGATCGCCTCGACCTTTTCCTGCACCAGCTGGCTGGAGCCGAAATCGGCAAGTTCGTCCAGCACATCGCGCAACAGTGCCTCGGCGTTGACTTCGCCCAATATGGCGGGTGTTTCGCGAACTGCGATTGCGGTGCCGCCGAATGGCTCGATGCCCATGCCCATTTTGTACAAGTCATCTGACAAGGCCAAGAGCCTGTCCCGATCATCAGCAGACAGTTCGACCACTTCGGGGATCAACAGCGCCTGCGCGGCGACCCCGTTTTCGGCCATTTGATTTTTGAGCTTTTCATACACCAACCGTTCATGGGCGGCGTGTTGATCGACGATCACCATGCCGTCACCGGTTTGGGCGATGATGTAGTTTTCATGAACCTGACCGCGTGCCGCGCCCAGCGGAAGCGTTTCAACAGGTGTATCGATTTGCGTGTCGACAGGGGGCTCGGCTTCGACCACGCGGGCCGAATAGGTATCGGCCAGTTCCGCGAAACCGGCCGGGGCCTGTGCCTGATAAGCTGATGTGCGGGCGCCAAGGCTGGGCCGATCCATTTGATAGACCCTTGGAGACATCGGTTCGGGCCGCATCGCCCCAAGCGTTGCGCCCGCGACGGTGCTGGAGGCCCGGTGGCCTGCGCCGGCCAAGGCATGGCGGAGCGAAGACACAATCAATCCGCGCACCAGTCCGGCTTCGCGAAAACGCACTTCGGATTTGGCCGGATGCACGTTGACGTCCACCAAATGCGGATCGCAATCAATAAAGAGCGCGGCGGCCGGATAGCGGTCGCGAGACAGAAAGTCAGCGTAGGCGCCGCGCAGTGCGCCAATGAGCAACTTATCCTGAACAGGTCGGCCATTCACAAACAGATACTGTGCTACGGATGAGCCACGGGAATAGGTAGGCAAAGCGGCATATCCGGTCAGGCGAAATCCTTCGCGTTCGGCATCGATAGCCAGTGCGTTTTCGATAAACTCGGTTCCGATGACGCGGCCCAACCGCCCTCGAAGCGCGTCGAATAGATCCCCTTCTTCGGGATCGGCGCGGAACAGAACCCGTTCGTTGCCGCCTGAAACATCGCGCAGCGTAAACCCGACCGAAGGCTCAGCCATGGCCAAGCGTTTGATCACGTCTGAAATGGCCTGGCGTTCGCTGCGATCCGTCCGCAAGAATTTCAGCCGGGCCGGGGTCGCATAAAACAAATCGCGCAGCGTAATGATTGTTCCGGGATTGATGGCACAAGGTCGGATGGCACCGATTTGGCCGCCATTCACAGTGATCTCGTGGGCGTCACCACCGCGAACCCGGCTTTGGATCGTGAGCCGCCCAACCGCACCCAAAGAGGGCAACGCTTCGCCGCGAAAGCCAAATGAATGAATGTCCAGAAGATCGCTGCCATCGATCTTTGATGTAGCGTGACGTGAAAGTGCAAGGGGCAGATCCTCTGCGGTCATGCCGCACCCGTCATCAATGACCCGGATCAGGGTTTTGCCACCGTCGGCAACCTCGATCGTAACTCTTCGTGCGCCCGCATCGACTGCGTTTTCGACCAGTTCTTTGACGGCGGATGCAGGACGTTCCACCACTTCACCAGCCGCGATGCGATTGATGGCGGTTTCGTCCAGTTGCCGTATTTCCGGGCGCATGTTGGGGTCGTGGGCGTTCATCCCACTAGAACTAGCAGGCCAGAGACGATTCTGAAACGGGCCAGCGATCCGATTTCCGGACGCGGTTTCAGGGCTTATGTCACCGTGAGGAATTTAAATTCAAAATCCCCATTCCCATTGTCATTTTATTACGTTAACGATTCTGAATATATCGTAAACCTGTGGAGTGTTTTGATGCTTGTCCCCTTGATCACCTATGAGACCATCGCAACCTTCTACGGCGAGGAATTCGCAAAGACATGGTTCCGGCCAGTGTCGCTGGTTCGGCCAACAAAAAACTAGACGGTTGGTTCGTCCAAAAGCGGATCAGGTGCGAAGACCGGCATTTGAAACACAAGGAGTGTCTCCATGAAATCTGAAACAGTGGGCTCGGCAACTCTGGAGACCTGGTCCGTGGAAGAGGTGGAGCAGGCCTTTGCCGCGAATGAAATCGTTCTGATTGATGTGCGCACCCCTCAGGAATACATTTTCGAACACATCGAAGGAGCGCTGCTTATGCCAATGGCGTTCTTCAAGGCCGAAAAACTGCCCGGCCAAACCGAAAAACGCATCGTCCTGCATTGCGGATCAGGAATTCGGTCTGAAAAGATGGCACGCATCGCGATAGATGCAGGCGTCACCAAGATTGCGCATATGGGCGGTGGCTTTGGCGCGTGGAAGACGGCCAAGAAACCCTATATCGGAACCGATATGGCCTCTGGCGCACCCAAACGGGTCAGCTAGGGCAGGCTCGCGTTTACTGAAGATCCGAGAAAGCCTCTGCCAAGCGGTTGGCCGCTTCGACTACGCGCGCCCGAGGTGTCGCAAAGTTGAACCGCATGAAGCTTTCACCGCCACTGCCAAAGGTTGGACCATGGTTCGCAGCGATCCGCGCGCCCTGTTCCACACGTTTCGTGAATTCGTCGCGTTCCATTCCAGTACCCGAAAAATCCACCCAAGCCAGATACGTCGATTCCATGGGCATCGAGCGGAGACCGGGAATGGTGTTTACCACGGCATCAAAGGCCTGCCGATTGCCATCAAGGTATTCAACCAGCTCGTCTACCCAAGCAGCGCCTGCCGGTGAATAGGCGGCTTCGGCCATGAACAGCCCGAAACTGTTGGGGGATATGCCCAATGCACCCATTCGCGCACCAAACCGGGCCCGCAGATCGTCGTCGGGGATGATGACATTGCCAATGTGGCTGCCAGCAATGTTGAAGGTTTTCGTCGTGGCCGTCATCATCACAAGCCGTTCAGAAACACCGTCATCGACCAGTGGCATTGCCGTGTGTTGGTTGCCCGGCATGACCAAATCATGGTGGATTTCGTCCGACACGAGGATGAGGTCGTGGCGTTTTGCGAATTCGGCCACGCCTTTCAACTCGGCACGGCTCCAGACCCGTCCGCCCGGATTGTGTGGTGAGCACAAGATAACCAACCGCTCATTTCCAGTCATCAAGCGGTCGTAGGCGTCGAAATCCATCTCGTAGCGGCCGTTCTGCTGCACCAATGGGCATTCCACCACTTCGCGACCAGCCGCTTCAATGACCCGCGCAAAGGCATGGTAAACCGGGGTAAACAGAACGACGCCGTCACCGGGTTTGGTATAGGCATCGACACACAGGCCGGTTCCATTGACCAATCCATGTGTCGAGAAAATCCACGAAGGCTCGACCGACCAGCCGTGGCGTTCTTTCATCCACCAGCAAATGGCATTCCGATAGGCCGCATCGTCCCCGTAGTAGCCATAGATTCCATGGTCAGCCATCCTCGAAACGGCATCCTGTACACAGGCCGGCGGACGAAAATCCATGTCTGCAACCCACATGGACAGGCCATCGTTCGCGGGGACACCGTAGAGCCGTTCCATCATGTCCCACTTCACCGAGTGGGTGCCAAAGCGGTTAATGTCCTCATCAAAGCGGCTCATGGGTGTCTCCTGTCATTGTTGCTCTATTCGTCAGGCAGTGGGGCGGCGGGTGCAAGGGCGAAAAGTGCGATGACGCGCATTCCTGCCGGTTTCAAAGCGTGTAAGCGCGATACGTGGCGCTGGTTGCGCACCAAGCATTGCGCATCGTGCCTTTCCGGCCTAAATCCAAGCGCATGAAACGTCCTATTCTGATCCACCCTGATCCTCGCCTCAAAAAGGTCGCCAAAGCGGTCGACGATATGTCAGACGACCTGCGGGTGCTGGCCGATGATATGCTCGAAACCATGTATGCAGCGCCGGGCATTGGTCTTGCTGCGCCGCAGATTGGTGTGATGTCCCGGCTGATCGTGCTGGATTGTGTGAAATCCGAAGAAGAAGAGCCGCGCCCACTGGTGATGTTCAACCCAAGGGTTGTGGCCGCCTCAGACGAGCAGAATGTGTACGAAGAAGGCTGCCTGTCGATCCCGGATCAATACGCGGATGTCGAGCGCCCCAAAATCGTTGATGTCGAATGGATGGACGTAAACGGTAACCTGAAGAAAGAGACCTTTGACGGGCTTTGGGCAACTTGCGTCCAGCACGAAATCGACCACCTCGAAGGCAAGCTCTTTATCGACTACCTCAAGCCGCTCAAACGGCAGATGATCACGCGCAAGATGGTCAAGCTGAAAAAAGAAATGGCGCGGGAAAAGGCGTGAGCGTTTTATCCATATTGCGCTGGCCGGATGCGTGCTTGTCGCAGGTTTGCGAACCGGTTGCGCAAGCGTCCGACGTGGCCGATCTGGTCGAGGATTTGTTTGAAACCATGTATGACGCACCGGGGCGCGGTATTGCCGCGCCGCAGGTCGGGGTCATGAAACGTGTTTTCGTCATGGATGCCGGGTGGAAAACCGGGGACAGAACACCGCGTGTCTGTATCAATCCGGTGATCGAGTCGGCGTCAGAAACAAAGGTTCCCAGCAGCGAAGGATGTTTGTCCTTTCCCGGCATCACGGTTGCGCCACAACGCCATGAACGGATTGTCCTGCAATACACGGACCTTGATGGTGTTCGTCAGTCTGCAGAGCTTGATGGCTTTGAGGCGATTTGCGCGCAGCATGAATTGGATCATCTGGATGGTCTCATGCATTTTGACCGTCTGGACCCGGATGCGCGCGCTGCGCACCTCAAGGAATATGAAGCTCTGCCATGACGGTTCGCCCATGCATTCGTTGGCCCGACAAACGGCTTCGCACTGCGGCGGCCGACGTTCCCGAGATCACCGAGGACGTGCGTGAAATCTGGCGCGACATGATCGATACGATGGAGGCAATGCCCGGGGTCGGGCTGGCTGCACCGCAGATTGGGATCGGGCTTCGGTTGGCTGTTGTTGATGCCTCCGAAGACCGCGGGCAGGCCGTGTGCATGGCGAACCCAGAAGTTTTGCACGCTTCGGTTCAACTGCGCGCCCATGATGAGGCCAGCCCCAATTTGCCGGGTGTTCACGCAAGGATCGAACGGCCACGCGCAGTGACAGTGCGGTTCATGGATGAGCACGGCGTGATTGTTGAGCGCGACTACGTCGGGCTTTGGGCCACGTCGGTGCAGCACCAGATCGATCATCTGGCCGGAAAAATGTATTTTGACCGCCTCAGCAAAGTGAAGCGGGACATGTTGATCAAAAAAGCGCGCAAGCATGCCTAGCGTACGCCGTCCGCGGTTTTTTTGTTCAAGTGGCAAGGTTTGAAAGAGGCAAGACACCATATGCGTGTTGTATTCATGGGAAGCCCGGATTTTTCAGTGCCGGTTCTGGAGTCTTTGGTGGATGCAGGCCATGAAATCGTCTGCGTGTACAGTCAGCCGCCGCGCCCTGCCGGACGTGGCAAAAAGAACCGGCCAACAGCCGTTCAGGCCAAAGCTGAGGAACTTGGGCTACCGGTTCGCCACCCGGTTTCGCTGAAGGACGTGGAACAACAAGACGCGTTCGCGGCGCTGAATGCAGATGTGGCGGTCGTGGTTGCTTATGGTCTGATCCTGCCGCAAGCGGTTCTGGACGCTCCCCAAAAGGGATGTCTGAATATCCATGCTTCCTTGCTGCCCAGATGGCGGGGCGCTGCACCAATCCATCGCGCTATCATGGCGGGAGATCAGGAAACCGGCGTCTGCATCATGCAAATGGAAGCCGGGCTTGATACCGGGCCGGTTCTGTTGCGCGAGACAATGCCCATCGGCCCGGAAGAAACGACCGGATCGCTTCATGACAAACTGAGCGCGCTGGGCGCGGAGCTGATCGTTAAGGCACTTGGTACTCTGCAGGACTTGACCCCCGTGGCCCAGCCGGACAAGGGCGTGACCTATGCGGCCAAAATCGACAAAGCCGAAGCACAGGTCGATTGGGCGCGCACAGCAGATCAAGTCAGTCAGCATATCAGGGGGTTGTCTCCGGCGCCCGGCGCATGGACGACGCACGCCGGTGAGCGCATCAAAGTGCTGGGTGCAAAAATGTCGGACGGGCAGGGCTCACCCGGAGAGGCACTGGATGCGGCATTCACCATTGCCTGCGGCCGCGGCGCGGTGCAGGTTACACGGGCGCAGCGTCCGGGCAAGGGCGCGCAGGACGCACAGGAATTTCTGCGTGGGCATCCCGTTCCGCGCGGGACCAAACTGGGAGAACGCTAATGTTTCCGACCATGATTGGAACTGTCGTCATTGCAGGCATCGTTGGTTATGCCTCTGAGCGATCAGGTTTTACCCACAATGGCATCGTGCAAAGCATCATCATCTGTATTGGTGGTGCGTTTCTGGCCTTTTTCATTTCGTTGATGTTCGGCATCGGCTTTCGGTCGCCGGGGATCAACGCCATCTTTTCGTCAATCGGTGCTCTTGTCATCGTTCCAACCCATTGGAGGAAGTAAGCCATGCCAATTGTCTGGCTCATTGTGATCGGGGCCGCTGCCGGCTTCTTGGCAACGCGTTTCATGCGCCTGAATCTGGGCACGCTGGAAACCGTTGGCATCGGAATTGCAGGCGCTTTGATTGGCGGGCTCATTATCCGATTTTTGCTTGTCATCACGGGGATGCTGGCCGGGCTGGTTGGCGCGGTCTTGGGGGCGATGCTGCTCTTGTGGGTCTGGAAGACCTACCTCCAGAAATAACCTCGCACTAAACTGACAAACGAATGCGTTTTGTGCACAGCTGCACGGTTGCCCTGCGTTGCCGTGCATTGCTGGCATGGGTGCACAGGGTTACTTCGGCTGCAACGGATGCAGTCGGGAAAGGAATGCGTTGATGGGTTTGTTGGTAGATGGCGAATGGCGGGACCAGTGGTACGACACGTCCAAGACAGGCGGGGCGTTCAAACGCACAGAGGCCAAGTTCCGCAACTGGATCACAGCGGATGGCAGCCCCGGACCATCGGGCGAAGGCGGCTTTGAAGCCGAAGCTGACCGGTATCATCTGTATGTCAGCTATGCTTGCCCGTGGGCACATCGCACCTTGATCTTCCGGACCTTGAAGGGTTTGGAAGACTTGATTGGCGTCAGCGTCGTGCATCCTGACATGCTGCACGATGGCTGGAGCCTTGATCCGGACTATCCCGGCGCAACAGGTGATCAGCTGTACGGACTGGCCTTTGCACGAGATGTTTACCTGAAGGCAGAGCCGACCATGTCTGGCCGGGTGACGGTTCCTATCCTCTGGGACCGCAAGCGCGAAGCGATTGTTTCAAACGAAAGCTCCGAGATTATTCGGATGTTCAATTCGGCCTTTGACGGGTTGACCGGCAACCAAAATGACCTGTGGCCCGAGCATCTGCGCGAGGCGATTGAACCCGTGAACGCGCGGATCTACGACACGTTGAACAACGGTGTCTACAAGGCTGGTTTTGCCACGACCCAAACCGCCTATGATGCAGCGATTGTTCCGCTTTTTGACACCTTGGGTTGGCTGGAAGACCGGCTCTCGCAGCAACGCTATTTGATGGGCGACATCATAACCGAAGCGGACTGGCGGCTGTTCACGACTCTGGTGCGGTTCGATGCTGTGTATCATGGTCACTTCAAGTGCAATCGCGCGCGGATTGTCGACTATCCCAATCTTTGGGGCTACTTGCGCGAGCTGTATCAATGGCCGGGAATCAAGGCGACCGTGAACATGGATCACATTCGGCGCCACTATCACTACAGCCATGAAAGCATCAATCCGCACAGGATTGTCTCCATTGGCCCCAATCTGGATTTTGAAGCCCCACATGGGCGCGGCGCGACAAGCGCCTGACCTTCAGGTACCCGCGTAGTGCTGCACCATAGCGGCCAGATCATCCGGGCGCGTATGGCTGGGCACAAAAGCGCAGGCATTGCTGCAATGGCGGAAGATCGATCCGTCTGAAAAAAAGCTGGTGTTGGTGACGAAAATCACCCGCGCCTCTGGTTGCCGATACTGCGCAAGATCGGCAACCGCCAGCGCCGCGTGGCCACGTCCGAGCATCAAATCAAGGATAATGACCTTGAAAGGTTTTTGTTCCAGATGGCGCCCCGCGTCCTCGACATTGGTGGCCACGGATACTGTGGAGCCCATCCTTTCCAGATGGCCTTTCCAAACCTCGGCGAGCGCAGCTTGTTCCTCGACGATCAATACTGACACGAAGGTCTCCTTACACTCGTTGCACCACTTCGTCTGGTCAATCCTCCCCTATCCGGCCAATTCTAAACAAAGCCTTAACATTCTCGTAAGGATGGTGAACAAAAGTTGAACTTGAGCGAAGTTCGGCTGATCTGCCGACTTGTCCGATGCGGTTTCGCTGATAGGGTACACGAACGAGTGCGAAATGGGGTTTGCATGAAAAAGACAGCGTTTTTGGCCGCAACATTTCTGGCGGGTGCTTTGCAGGCACAGACCGTCCCTTGTGGCGGCGGATTTGGGGCCTTTGTGAATGACATGGCGCGCGAAGCAATCGCCAAAGGCCATGACAGTTCAGCCGTTCAGCGCTTTTTCGCGGGTGTCCGGCAGGATCAATCCGTGCTCAAGGCTGATCGACGTCAGGGGATATTTCAGGACCCGTTCATCACGTTCTCTCGCAAGCTGATTTCGCAATCTCGCCTAGACAAGGGGCGACAACTGGCCCAGAGCCAATCTGCGATCTTTGACAGGATTCAGCGTGAATTTGGCATATCGCCCGGCGTCTTGTTGGCGTTTTGGGCGTTTGAAACCGACTACGGCGCGTTTCAGGGAAACTTCAATACGGCGAACGCTCTGGTAACTTTGGCACATGACTGCCGCCGGCCAGAAATTTTCAGACCTCAGGTATTTGCAGCTCTGACGCTCTATGAAAACGGAGCTTTTGATCCGGGTAAGACCACAGGTGCCTGGGCCGGTGAGATCGGCATGGTCCAGATGCTGCCCAAGGACATCCTCGAAAACGGTGTTGACGGTGATGGCGACGGGCGTGTGACTCTCAAGACATCTTCGGCTGACGCTCTGTTGTCTGGCGCAAAGATGCTGTCTCACCTGGGTTGGCGCCCGGGTGAGCCGTGGCTGCAAGAGGTCGTACTTCCGGATGACTTGGAGTGGTTTGACACTGGGCTTCACAGGACGAAAACGGTCGCAGAGTGGGAAGCCTTGGGCGTCAAAGCACGCAGCGGCGTGCTCGATGATGCGCGTCTTCCTGCGTCCATTATCATTCCGCAAGGCCGCAATGGGCCAGCCTTCATCGCCTACCCGAACTTCAGCGTTTATTTCGAATGGAACAAGAGCTTTACCTACGTTCTGACCGCCGCTTATTTTGGCACCCGGCTGATGGGGGCGCCGGTTTACGATGCCGGGCAGCCAGACACAGGCCTGTCTGGTGATCAGATGAAGTCCTTGCAGCGTAAACTGGCGGACCGTGGTTATGACGTCGGAAAAATCGACGGCATTTTGGGTGCGGGCACACGGGCTGCGGTAAGGTCGGTTCAGCGTGAACTGGGCCTGCCTGCAGATGCTTGGCCGACGCCTGACCTGCTGTCGCGCCTTTAGAGCGAGCGGTTAAGTCGCCCGCCCAAGGCGTGCGTGAGGCATGGCACGCCCCTTAAGGGATGATTTCGAATTTGTTCACATCCACCATGCCTCGGTCCGTAATTTTCAGGGCCGGAATGACGGGCAATGCCAGAAAGGCCAGTTGCAGGAACGGCTCTTCAAGGGTCACACCCAACGATTGCGCTGCGTCACGCAAATCGATCAGCCGGGCTTTGACAGTTTCGAACGGCTCCAACGACATCAAACCGGCCACAGGCAGGGCCAGTTCAGCCAGTATTTCGCCCCTGTCGACGACAACAAAACCGCCTTCGATTGCGCCCAGCCGGTTGGCGGCTGTAGCCATGTCTTCGTAATTGGCGCCGACACAGGCAATGTTGTGGTGATCGTGGCAGACCGTCGAAGCAATCGCGCCAGAACGTAAACCGAAACCGCGCACAAACCCCGTAGCGATGTTGCCGTTTTTTCCATGCCGCTCGACTACGGCAATACGGATCAAATCGCGTGTAACGTCCGGGGCCTTGTCGCCATCCTGAATGCTGATGTCTTCGATCAGATGATCAGTCAGGATCTGTCCTTCGCGAATGCCGATAACGTCGGTTTTTTCACGGTTGGCGCGGGCTCGGAAATCCGACGCCTTTACGCGTGGTGCCTTGACTGAGTTGCGTGCAATTGGTTCGACCGAACCCCGCTTTGCAAAGGCGTCGTCATTTACCAAACGCCCCCCTGCGATGACCAACTGGGCACGGCAGGATTCCAGCGAATCCAGCGCGACGATATCAGCACGCTTGCCGGGGGCGATCATGCCTCGATCCTTCAGGCCAAAGGCTTCGGCCGCTGACAGAGTGGCGGCACGGTAAACCGCAAGCGGCGGTGTGCCAAGACGGATCAATTCGCGGATCATGTAGTCCAGATGACCAGAGTCGGCGATATCCAAAGGGTTCCGATCGTCGGTGCACAGGCACATGTAAGGGCTGGTCGCTACGTTCAGCAGCGGCTGCAGGGCATGCAAGTCCTTCGAAACCGATCCTTCGCGTACGAGAACCCGCATACCTTTGCGCAGCTTTTCCAGCGCCTCGTCGGGGTTGGTGGCTTCATGCTCGGTGCGGATGCCGGCCGCGATATAGGCATTGAGGTCTTTGCCGCTGAGCAAAGGGCAATGCCCATCGATATGTTCGCCGTCGAACAGGCGCAGTTTAGCCATGGCGTCGGGGTCGCGATGGATAACGCCGGGGTAGTTCATGAATTCCGCCAGGCCCAACCCTGACGGATGCCCTTTGAGCGCTTTGAGGTCTTCGGCCAGCAGCTCGGCACCGGCGGTTTCCATATGCGTAGAGGGCACGCAGGACGACAGCTGCACCTTGATGTCCAACAAGGTGTGCTGGCTGGCATCCTGAAAATACTGAATGCCGGGCGCACCAACGACATTTGCGATTTCGTGGGGGTCGCAGATGGCCGTGGTCACCCCGCGGGGCGTGACGCAGCGATCAAATTCAAAGGGCGTGACCAACGAGCTTTCAATATGCAGATGGGTGTCGATAAAGCCCGGCGCCAGAACCATGCCCGAAACATCAATAACTTGTACGCCGTCGTAGGTGTCCAAGGTGCCGGTAATCGTATCTCCGGTGATGGCGATATCGCCATCCAGCAAAGCACCGGTCATGAGGTCCAACAGCTTGCCGCCCTTCAGGACAATGTCGGCGGGTTTGTCACCACGACCCTGCGCGATTCTGGTCTCGGGATTGCTCATGCTTTCAACTCCGTTAGTCTGTCGAACATGCTAATCGCTGCCGCAGACAGATGGCAGCGCAAAGTTTTGTTGCATTTTACGCTGGAAAATGCGTTGATTGACTGAACAGTCAAAAATAGGGAGACGTAAAAGATGACCAGAATTTTCACCTCGGCCTTGGCGCTTGCTGCCATGACCGCGACTTCGGCTGCGGCCGATTGCGGAACTGTAACCTTCTCGGACGTGGGTTGGACCGATATCACAGCGACGACCGCAGCGACCACCGTGGTCTTGCAGGCACTGGGCTATGAGACTGATATCAAGGTTCTGTCCGTTCCGGTTACCTACACGTCAATGGCTGCCGGCGACATCGACATCTTCCTTGGAAACTGGATGCCGACAATGGAAGCCGACATCGCACCATACCGCGAAGCAGGTACGGTCGACACGGTTCGGGCGAACCTGGAAGGCGCCAAGTACACGCTGGCAACAAATGCCGCTGGCGCTGCAATGGGCATCAAGGATTTTGCTGACATCGCTGGCCAAGGCGATTCCCTCGACCAGACCATCTTTGGCATTGAGCCGGGCAATGACGGCAACCGTCTGATCATGGATATGATCGCGGCCAATGCTTTTGGTCTCGAAGGTTTCGAGGTCAAGGAAAGCTCTGAGCAAGGTATGCTCGCTCAGGTTGGGCGCGCGGACAAGCGGGACGAGCCGGTTGTCTTCCTTGCATGGGAACCGCATCCGATGAACGCGAACTACGATCTGACCTATCTGACGGGTGGCGACGACTACTTTGGCCCGAACCTTGGTGGCGCGACTGTCTACACCAACACACGCGCTGGCTATGCGGCCGAGTGCACAAATGTTGGCGCATTGCTGAACAACCTCGAGTTTTCGCTGGCGATGGAAAACGAGATCATGGGCGCCATTCTGGATGATGGCGAAGATCCGGCCGAGGCTGCGACGGCGTGGCTGGCGGCCAACATGGGCGTTCTGGACGGCTGGCTGGCCGGCGTGACCACCAAAGACGGTGGCGATGCCAAGGCCGCCGTGATGAGCGCGCTTCAGTAACACTGATAATCGGGCGCACCGCGATGGTGCGCCCTTTTTTATATGGGGCACAGCGCCAAGCTTGGCGGCTGGCTTTTTTCCGTACTTGTTTGAGCGGCTCTGATCGCCCCGGATTGATTTTCGGGAGGGCAGCGCTGCAAGATAGACAAAATCCCGGAATAACCGGAGGATGATCCGCTGCTTGATTGGCTGACAGACAACAAAATTCCTGTTGGGGACGCTGCTGAGGCCGTCTTTGACTGGTTGCAGGACAATGGCGCGTGGTTCTTTGATGCGCTGGCCATCGCCATGGAAGCGTTGATCGACGCGGTTCTTTGGGTTCTGCAGACCCCGCACCCCCTGATCGTCATTGCGGCTTTGACCGGGCTGACATGGTGGCTGCACCGCGGATGGAAAGTTCCGGCCTTTCTGGCGCTTGGATTTCTGTTCATCCTGAACCAGGGCTATTGGGAAGAAACCACCGAAAGCCTGACACTTGTGCTGTCGGCGTGTGTTGTTTGCATGGGTGTTGGGGTTCCGATCGGGATTGCCGCGGCCCATCGTCCACGACTTTATGCATGGATGCGGCCGGTGCTCGACCTGATGCAGACCCTGCCGACTTTTGTCTACCTGATCCCGGCCATCGTGTTTTTCGGTATCGGTATGGTTCCGGGTTTGATCGCAACGGTGATCTTTGTTGTTCCCGCGCCAATTCGTCTAACCCATCTGGGTGTTTCATCGACACCAACCGCCCTGACTGAGGCGGCGGATGCCTTTGGCGCGACGCCCCGCGAAAAGCTGTGGAAGGTCGAGCTTCCCAGTGCCTTGCCTCAGATCATGGCGGGCTTGAATCAAACCATCATGTTGTCTTTGTCCATGGTCGTCATCGCGGCCCTTGTCGGCGCGGACGGCCTGGGCGTGCCGGTCGTACGTGCGTTGAACCGTGTGGATACTGGTTTGGGCTTTGAGGCGGGACTGATCATCGTGGTTGTTGCCATCATGCTCGACCGGGCGTTGAGGGTTGGGAAATGAGCGCAGTTGTATTTGACAATGTGTCGATCATGTTTGGCGATGCGCCGGGGCAGGCACTGCCGCTGGCAGATGCCGGGCAGGATCGGACCGAAATCCAAAAGGCCACCGGTCAGGTGCTGGGGGTCCACAATTGTTCTCTGACTGTCGAAGAGGGCGAAATCGTCGTTTTGATGGGGCTGTCTGGATCGGGCAAAAGCACGCTTTTGCGGGCGGTCAATGGATTGAACCCGGTCGTGCGGGGCGGTGTTTCCGTCAACGCGGGCGACGAGATGGTCAACGTCACCGATTGCAGCGCGGCGCGTCTGCGCCAGATGCGCCAGACACGCATCGCCATGGTGTTCCAACAGTTCGGGCTCCTACCTTGGCGCACCGTGCAGGAAAACGTCCGCTTTCCTCTTGAGCTTGGGAACAGTGGTGCCGGGCGCGACGTGGATGCAGCTGCATCCAAGGCCATTGGGCTTGTTGGACTGGCCGGTTGGGAAGACCGCAAGGTTGGCGAGTTGTCAGGCGGCATGCAGCAGCGTGTCGGCTTGGCTCGGGCGTTTGTCACTGACGCGCCGATCCTGCTTATGGATGAGCCGTTCTCTGCGTTGGACCCATTGATCCGTACCCGTCTTCAGGATGAATTGCTCGATCTGCAACGTGATCTGAAACGAACCATTTTGTTCGTCAGTCATGATCTGGACGAAGCGTTCAAAATCGGCAATCGCATTGCGATCATGGAAGGCGGGCGGATCGTACAGATTGGCACGCCTCGCGAAATTTTTTCCAATCCGGCATCGGACTACGTGGCCGATTTCGTGGCGAACATGAACCCGCTTGGCGTTCTGACCGCGCGCGACGTGACAGAACCGGGGCAGGGTGGTGCGGTCGTCGAAGCGGAAACACCGATCAAAGAGATCATCGACAAACTGGCAGACGGGCCACTGACGGTTGTGTCAGGTGGCGAAACTCTGGGTCGGGTCAGCGCTGACAGTGTCGTGCGGCGGCTTGGTCAGCCGAATGGCTAGCGCGGTGGAGTTCAAAAGGTGCGAGACACCGGAGGACTTTGCCACACTCCGAGAGTTGTGCTGGGAATACCGGGACTTTTTGATTGGTTTGGGCGGCCCCAGTGCACGGGCCGTTTCTCACGCCTATCCCGAAGCAGGGTATGCCGCGTTGATGGACCGGTTGCCGGAAGAACACGCAGCGCCCGGAGGGGGAACCCGATTGGCGCTGCTGAATGGTGAGGTCGTGGCCTGCGGAATGTTTCGCCCAATCGCGCCGCGTACCGCCGAAATCAAAAGAGTGTACGTCCGCGATTCAGCCCGCGGTCACGGTGTCGGTCGCGCCATGATGGAACGTCTGATTGAAGATTGCCAGAACGCGGGTCACCAACGCATTCTCATGGATACCGGCAAAATTCTGAAAGCAGCCGTCAGCCTGTACCTGTCTATGGGCTTTGCCCTTCGGGGCCCTTACAGCGACATCCCCGAGGATGTCGCCGAGCTCTTGGTTTTCTTTGAAAAAGAGATCTAGGCGCTGCGGCCGCCAATCAGGTTTTTGATGGCAGTGGCGTGTTCAGGCGTGGCCCCCAACACATCGCCAGACAGATCCCGCGCAGTTTCGACAATGTCCCCATCGGCAATCACGTCGATCAGCCCCCATTCGCTTGCCTGCTCGACCGGGATCTTTTGGCCGGCCATCAGGATCATTTTTGCGCGTGATGCGCCGCAAATCGCGGCAAGCCGGCCCGGATCCGACGGTTGGGGCAAAAAGCCCAATTTCATGACCGGGTAGAAAATCTTTGCGCCGGGAACGGAAAGGCGCAGATCGCAGGCCAGAAACATTCCCATTGCGCCGCCCGCAACGGTGCCATTCAACGCGCAAATTGTCATGGCATCCATTTTCGCGAGGGCCCCGGAAAGCCTTTCCCAAAGTGGTGAAACCGCCAACCCGGCTTTGGCTGCGTCCAGATCAGCCCCTGCAGAAAATACTTTGCCAACCCCGGTCAGAACCAGCACCCGCGCCTCGTTGGCAGGGTCTGCTGCGGCCTCGGCGATCTCAGCCAATTCCCGCAGCATGGCTTCTGTCAGTGAATTGGCCTTGTCCGGACGATTAAGCGTGACGGTCCAGAACCCGCCGTCCTTGTTCAATTCGATCATTTGATGCCAGCCTTTTCCCGGATTGCTTCGTCGCGCAGCGAAACTTCGGCGCCCTTGAAAGAATCTGCATCCGGGCCGCACATCCACAGCAGCGCCTGCGCCACCCATTCAGGCGGAATGTGATCGGACCAGTCCAGCTGACTGACCGGATTGATTCCCGATGCCTTGATTTCCTTTTGCATCTGGGTCGCCACCGTTCCGGGCGACAGTGAAAGCGCGCGAATACCCTGATCCGCGTATTCCTTGTCGGCCATCCGTGTCAGCATCAAAGCGCCGGCTTTGGAAGAACAGTAGTGCGACCATGCTTCGACCGGGCCATGGGCTGCACCAGAGCCGATGGTCAGTATCGTACCGCCCCCGCTTTCCAACATACTCGGCAGCGCCGCACGCATTCCGTGGAAAACGCCTTTGAGATTGATGTCGATCACATCGCCCCAGGCGTCGGGGTCAGCATCCGCCAAATGGCTGATCGGCTCGACCACGCCAGCGTTGTTGATGAGAATATCAAGCCCGCCATGCGCAGAAATACAGTTCTGTACGGCCTGATCCATTTCCCAATAGCGGGCGATATCGCAAGGAATGGCAACCGCTGCTTTGCCAATTTCCCCGGCAAGATCGGCGATTGCATCTCCGCTGCGTGCAACCAGTGCAACCTTGCAACCCTGCGCGGCAAAAAGACGGGCCGTCGCGGCGCCAATTCCCCGGCTTGCTCCGGTGATGAGCGCAGTTTTTCCTGTCAAATCCATAAGATATCTCCTTGCCACCTTGTAAACTTGGTAAAGGCTACAAAGTATGGAATCCAGTCCCTTGACCCTGCGCTGAGAGCGCTCGACACTATGGGCATCAATTTTCAGCCTCGAGAAAGGTTCATCATGAAAAAGTTTACTGGTATTTCAGCGCTTGCGCTCGCCGCAATGACGCAACATGCCGCCGCCGACGTGACGCCGCAGCAGGTTTGGGACAATCTGTCTGAGTACGTCGAAGGTTTTGGCTATGACGTGCAGGCCCAGCCAGCGGCGTCGGGCGATGATCTGATCGTCAGCAACGTGACGATGTCCATGGCTTTGCCGGAAGGTGAAGGCAACTTCAGCTTTTCGATGGACCAGCTGACGCTGCGTGATCGTGGCGATGGTTCGGTTTCCGTGGGTTTCCCCGAAGTGATGCCAATCACGGTCGTGGTGAACGACGGTGAGCAGGTCGAGATCACCGTCGATTACACGCATGACGACCTTCAGATGGTCGTATCTGGTGATCCGGACGCAATGAACTATGACTACACGGCTAACATGCTGGGTCTGGCCCTGTCGAAACTGATGGTCGACGGCGAAATGATCCCGGACAACATGGCCCGCATGAACATGACCATGGGGCCGATCGAAGGCCGTTCTGCATCGCGCATGGAAGACAGCCTGCAGGTGATCGAACAGGTCATGGATCTGGGGGATGTAAACATCGACTTTGCCGCCAATGATCCCGATAGCGAAGAAGGTGGGAACTTTGCCGCCAAGATGGTTGGCGTTTCCTTTGAAGGCGACAGCATTCTTCCCGAAGGCTTTGATCTGAACGATATGGCGGCTGCCATTGCAGCTGGGTTTGCCGGTGGCGGAATCTTTTCGCACCAAGGATCCAGCCTCGAGTTTTTCGTGACTGAACGCTCTGGCAACACCAGTGGCAATTTCACCTCTGGCGCCGGTTCGCTTGAGGTGGATGTTTCTGACGAAGCGATCCTATACGCTGTGCAGAACTCGGATTTCACCATGGAAATGACAACGCCAGACGTGCCGTTTCCGATCAATGCGCAAATGGCTGAATCCGGTTTCAACATCGCAATTCCAGTTCAGCCGGGCCAAGGCCCGCAAGAGGCCGCTCTTGGTCTCAAGCTGGTTGGCTTTGAAACAAGCAACATGATCTGGGGTATGCTGGACCCAGCCGCGATCCTTCCGCGCGACCCCGCAACGATTGTGGCAGATCTGACAGCTCAGGTCACACCGTTCCTGAACCTTATGGATCCGGCCGATATGGAAAAGCTGGAAAACGGCGAAGCCATGCCGGGCGAGCTGAATGCTCTGACCCTGAACGATCTGACGGTTGAAGCGGCCGGCAGTAAGCTGACAGGCAAGGGTGCATTCACTTTTGACAACACCGATCTGGAAAGCTTTGACGGTCTGCCCCGCCCAGAGGGCCAGCTGGACATCGCGGTTCAGGGTCACAACGGCCTGATCGACAAGTTGATCCAAATGGGTCTGCTGGCCGAGGAAGACGCCATGGGCGCGCGCATGATGCTGTCCATGTTCACCGTACCGGGTGCGGAGGAAGACAGCGCAACCTCGACCATCGAAGTGAACGCCGAAGGCCATGTTCTTGCGAACGGCCAGCGCATCAAGTGACCGGCGCGTAAAACTATGAGAACATCAAAGGCCGGGACTTCCCGGCCTTTGTCTTTCGTTGCGCATGTTTGGCCTTGGTCATCACCACGCCGCAGGATCTCCTGATCCGGAAGCCGGAAACAAACTCTGAAAAGCTTTTTTTAGGAGTGTCCGCTTTGCGGACAAAGCGACCTTCCGCCTCAACCAGATAGATGACCGCTCCCAGTCCAAAGCGGACATGACCCTCCCGCATCCTGGGCGGAATCCGGACCTTCGCTGCAGATGCGCGATCTCAACCACGGGCGTGGACAAAACGACATTCGTTTGAGCTCGAACTAAAAAAATGCTGCAATTGATCTAAAGTCGGCATGGAGCCCAACCTGTGAATTCGATTTTCTTGCTGCGAGCGCGCGCAGCGTGCCTCCCCGCCGCACTTTACTCGCTGCATGGCAGAGAAGAATGCAGCCATTCCGGCAGGCCGCAGCAAATCTGAAACTTCGCATTCACACTGTGCGGAACCTTACCGCTATTTGGTCAATCAAGCCGAAGCACTGATTTCGGTTGCCGTACTCAAATTTCAGTCGAAGGGCTTATTGCGAGTCCAGTCGAAGGTTCCTTCGTCCCGTTCCTGCACAGCCTGCTTCCAGCCGACTTGTTCCACGCGGGCTTTGAAATTCATGCCTTCGGGTGAATGGCGGGTGATGCCGTCGAACACGGTGGCCAGGCGTTGCGTCTGGTTGATTTTCTCCTCGACCGCCGCGTTGATCACCATCTTCAGCATCGCCAGTTGGTTTATTGGTACCGATGCCATGCGCGTTGCCAGAGCCTCGACCTCATCATCCAGTTGGTCGTCGGGGACGGATTTCAGCACCAGCCCCATCTCGGCAGCCTCAACCCCACTGATCTTGTCGCCGGTGAACATCATCCGCTTGGCTTTTTCCGGCCCCAGTCGGTGCACCCACATTGCGGTTGTCGGGCAGCCCCAGACACGTGTAGGCATGTAGCCAATCTGTGCTGCGTCGCCCATGACGGTCAGGTCTGCGCAGAGCGCAATATCTGATCCGCCCGCGACGGCGTGTCCATGCACCTTGCAGATCACCGGCTTCATCGCGCGAAAGAGAGACATGAAGGCCTGCGTGTTCGCCCACATGAACTGGAAATCCTGCATTGGGTCCCAGGGCATGTCCTGCGCCACCTTGTTGGGGCCGTTGCCCGCCGCGTAGTGTGCCAGATCGTAGCCTGCGCAAAATGCCTTTCCTGCGCCGGACAGGACCATCACGTGCACGTCGCGATCATGGTCGGCCTCTGCAACCGCGGCCACCAGCTCGCGCGGCAGATCATCGTCGATCGCATTCATCACTTCAGGTCGGTTCAGGGTGATCCGTCCGATCCGGCCATCTTTCTCGTACAGAACCTTTGCCATGCTCACTCCCAATCGCTGACGGCTTTGACCTCAAGGAACTCCTCAAGACCCCAGACCCCGCCTTCACGACCATTGCCCGACTGCTTCATGCCGCCGAAAGGCGAGCCCGCACCACCGAATTTTCCGTTCATCTCGACCATACCAGACCGCAGCTGACGCGCGACCCGGCGTGCGCGGGACTTGTCAGGGGTCTGGATATAATTCGTGAGGCCATAGGGCGTATCGTTGGCCAATGCGATCGCTTCCTGTTCAAAATCGAAGGGCATAATACACAGCACCGGTCCGAAGATTTCTTCCTTCCAGATCGTCATGTCCGGCGTGACATCAGCAAAGATCGTGGGGCGCACAAAGTGACCGCGGTTCAGCCCGTCAGGACGGCCAAGACCACCCGCGATCAGTGTGGCGTGTTCATCAATGCCGCGCTTGATCAGGTATTGGATCTTGTTGAATTGAGTTTCAGACACGACCGGCCCGATCTGGCGGCCTTCGGTGTCGGCTGGCCCGACCTCGGTTTTCTCGGCGACGACTCTGGCGGTTTCAACGGCCTGGTCGTAGATCGCGCGCTCCACCAGCATCCGGGTCGGCGCGTTGCAGGACTGCCCGGAGTTGTTGAAGCAGTGCCGCACGCCGCGCGTGACGGCCTTTTCATCCGCATCGGCGAAGATGATGTTGGCCCCCTTGCCCCCCAGTTCGAGGCTGACGCGTTTCACGGTGTCTGAAGCGGCCTTGCTGATTGCGACCCCTGCGCGGGTCGAGCCGGTGAAGCTGACCATATCCACATCGGGGTGCGCCGTGAGATGTGCGCCGACACCGGCCCCGTCGCCGTTCACAAGATTGAACACACCGGACGGAAAGCCCGCTGCATCGATCATCTCGG
>JAHDIS010000052.1 GCA_020630695.1 Paracoccaceae bacterium
CAGAGCCGAAGCGGCCATGGACACCTGCAAAAAATCGCGTCTTGAGATCATGGGCGGGTCTTTCATTTCGCGACACACATGCGCATGTGTGAATAAGTTGGGAGGAAGAAACCCCGCATCAGCCAGACTGATGCGGGGTAGCTTTAGATTTAGTTACGGACGGACGGACCTTCGACCGACAGGCCGTTGGCGCGCGACTTCACGTAAAGCTCGAGTGCGATGAATTCGCCCGAACCGGGGCTGTATGTTTCCGCACGCGTATCGCGGACACAGCCCTTAAAGCGAGAATGTACACCGTTCAATTTCGCGTTTTTCAGACGGTAGGTTGGGAAACCGTTGATCTGACCCTGCGAAAGGTGGTCTGCGCGGATGTAGTTGCCGTAGTTTTCTTCGTGGCACGATGCGCAGGACAGTTCCAGCTGGCCTGTGCGGGTGTAGTAGAGCTCTTTGCCCTGTTCCCAAGCCGCCTGAACCGGACCATCGATCGCAACATTGACCGGCATCCCACGCGAGTGCGATGTGATCATTGCTTCGACGTTGATCGCGACGCCGGCATCGTACTTCCAGGCATCTGCGCCCATACGGTTCGTCCGGCAGTCGTTCATCTGCATCTGCATCGTGCGCAGCTCACCAGCTTCTTCGTTCCACTTCGGATAGCTGGCCGCCACACCCTTCATGCTGTCTGCAGCATCCTCGTGACAAGAGGCACAGCTCTTGCCTTCGGAACCGTCAACTGCATTCCAGGTTTCGATGCCTTGATCGACAAAGATCATGCCTTGGTTTTCGAAATCGTCCATCTGCAAAGCCTGCGTTTCGTCAGCGCGGAAATGCCAGCCAGAGATAATCTCGTCGACGTTTTCCATGTGCGCAGGCGCAGCAGCCTTGGTGACCATTTCAATCTCGCCGTTGAGAACGAGCTTGTCGTCATCCGCACCGCCAGCAAAGGCGATCGGTGCGACCAGCAGTGCGGCGATTGCCGTCATTGCCTTGAATTTCATGAATTTCCCTCCCGTTAGGCTGCCCTGCCCCATCAAGTCGGTGGGACAGGGAAGTGGCTTTAGCCGATGGCGACCGACTTGGTCTCTTCGTAGACAGAGCCGTCGTCGTCGTACCAAGTGAACTTGAAGTCACCTGCTTCAGGAACCATTGCGTCGAACTCAAAGTATGGGTTCGTCGAAATCGCCGGCTCCATGGCCACATCGATCACCATCTCGCCGTTGAACTCGGCTGTGAAGCGATTGATGATCGAGCGCGGGATAGGATTGCCTTCCTTATCCTTGCGCTGGCCGGATTCCATCTTGTGCGAAATCAGGGTCTTGATGGTGATCGAGTCACCTGCCGCTGCTTTCTTCGGGACTTTGACGCGGGGCTTTACACCAGATGCCATGTCTCAAATCTCCTATTCTGAACTCAGCCGCCGCAGCCGCCGATGGTGACCTTTACGGTCGATGAGGTGCGCGCAAAGCTGCCATCTGCCAGCTGCGCTACGGCGATCACGTCCTGCGTGCCTGCAAGGCGGATCCGGGTGGATGCGCTCTGAGCGGCGGCCATCGGTCCAAACTTGAAGGTTGCGACGCCCGGAGTCGGGTTGCCCGCGGCCAGCACCATGATTGCAGTTGCGCCTTCGGCAGCGACCGAAATCGGAACAGTGTTGCCGTTCTCGGCAATCTCTGGCGCTGTCAGGTCAACGCCGCCATCAGCGACTGCTGCACCACCGGTGAATTCCGCAATCATGTCGTCTACAGCCGCGTTGGCGCGGAACGGCAGAACGGTCATCAGCGCGGCACCTGCCCCAAGGGCGAGGGTTTCACGACGTGTGAAGTCCATGCTTTTTCTCCTTAAACTCGCGGTCAGCTGTCTGTCAG
Source organism: Paracoccaceae bacterium (assembly GCA_020630695.1). Taxonomy (GTDB): domain Bacteria; phylum Pseudomonadota; class Alphaproteobacteria; order Rhodobacterales; family Rhodobacteraceae; genus Thalassococcus_A; species Thalassococcus_A lentus. The sequence goes on from JAHDIS010000052.1 coordinate 1,866, forward strand.
GGTCAACAGATACGCGACCACATCTTCTACTTCCTGCGCCGTGAGGATTGGCGTCAGGTCTTCTTCTTTCGCGGCTTTGCCGGTGTAACCATTGCCCGGACGAATAAATCCGGTGGTTTTGTAAAAGCCCGGCATGACCGATTCAGGAAAGGTCATCTTGGCGTTCACGACGATGCCGCGCAGTTCTGCAGCGGTACGCACTTCGCCGATGCCATCAAGCATCGGACCGACTTCGCCGTGGAACGGAGAGTCCTTGAGCGCAGATACTTCGTGGCAGGCAATGCAGTTGCCCTTGCCGCGGATCGTCATGATCTTTTTGCCGTTTGCTGCATCGCCGGGAGCCCCGGTCAAGGATGCTTCAACGGCACCATATTCATCGAATGATACACTGGTCGGCGCAACGGTGGAATCCGCGTTGGCCGCACCCGCCATCAGCGCAAGCGCTGCTGTGATTGCTGTTAGCCTCATTTTCCCTCCCTAGGCTTGAAGACACCCGAGGGTGCCCTAAGTCGTCTCGGCTGCTGTATACCGTAGGCTACTGAACGCCGGTCACGCAACAACAAATTCGCGAATGTGAATTTTTGTGCCAAAAAGCCGCGATTAATCAAAGCTGCCGTTGCTGCGCTCTTGTATTCGCCGGGCATGGTAACGCTGAAAATCTTCATCACTATCAAGCGCATATCGTTCTTCGGCGACCCATGTGAACATGTCCAAAGTGGTACCCTTGCCAAAAGCTCCGGGCATCACAGCAACTGCCGCCTCAATCGCTGTTTGGCCCTCCGGCACCTCTTGCGGTAGAAAAACGATGTTGGGTGTGAACATCACCCGCCACTTGCGTGCCATGTCTTTTTCGGACAGCGATTCCCCGTCAAAATCGACCACTTCGATGTCACCGTGCAGGTTCAGCTGGACGACGAAGTAGTTGTCTTCGATGTAGTCGCTGATGGTCGGGTCGACAAAGACCTCTTCATGCATTTTGCGGCAGTAAATGCAGCCTCTTTGCTCAAAGAACAGAACCAGTCTCTTGCCTTCTGCGTTCGCCTCTTCGAGGTCTTCGCGCAGATCCTTGAACGTATCGCGCATCCAGACTTGTTTGTGCAGACCATCGTCTCCGACTTCGGCCGCAAGTGGCAGAGCCATCACAGCGGCCAACGCCGCACCAATCCAATGTTTCATAGCAGTCTCCTTTCCTATCGGGGATACCCCGCCAACGCCCTAGCCCAATGCAGTCCAGCCGGGGAACGTATCGATCATCCACTGCGCAATCCGGTTCACGCTGTCGGTCACGATGAGCAGGGCGAACAGGATCAGCATCGCACCCATGATCTTTTCAACATACTTCAATTTGTCCCGGTTGCGCGCGGTCCATCGCAAGAACGGACCCGAGAACAGGGCCGCGATGACAAACGGCGCCGTCATCCCGATGCCGTACACCAGCAACAGCACCCCGCCGCGCCAAATTTCACCCATGCCGCTGGCTATCATAAGGATCGATGCCAATGCCGGTCCGACACAAGGTGTCCAGCCGAACCCGAAAGCCAGCCCCATGAGGTAAGCGCCCAAGACCGTGGTCGGCTCTGCTTTGCTTTCCAGTTTGGCTTCGCGGTAGAGTAAGCCGATCCGGACGATCCCCAGAAAGTGCAGACCGAACACCGTTAGAATGGCAGCCGCGATCCACTTGAGCTGATCAAAGTAGTCCGCAAAAGCCTGCCCAATCGCCGTGGCGCCCATTCCAAGAAGAACAAAAATAGTGCTGACGCCTGCAGCAAAAAACAGGGCGGACACAACCAATCGCCGCTGGGCACCAGGCGCGATACCTGCATCGTCTTGCAACTCAGACATCGAAATCCCGGCCATGTAGCACAGATAGAACGGGACCATTGGCAGAATGCAGGGCGTAAAAAAGCTCAGCAATCCAGCAATAGCGGCGCCAGCAAAGGAAATATCGAGCATGGAACGACGCCTTTTCTTGAATAATTCACATATTCAGATTACGTTGACTGTTAGCAAACCGTCAATTGGAATAGCCCGCGTGGTCAAATCTCATCTCTTCGCAATTTTGGCTTCTGCCGGACTCGCATCCGCGGCAGCAGCAACAGAGGCGGTCAACCTGATTATGGTGGATCAGCCCGGCTGCGCCTATTGTATGGCGTGGGAGGATGAAATCGCGCCAGCCTACCCCAATACGGCCGAAGGCCGCTATGCTCCGCTGTTGCGCGCTGACTTGAGAGATGGCCCGCCAAATGGTGTGGAATACGCACGTCGTGTGAACTTTACTCCGACCTTCATCCTGATCCGGGACGGGCAAGAGATTGCACGCATGGAAGGCTACGTCGGCGAGGATTTCTTCTGGCCGCTCTATTCGAAACTGCTGGAAGACAACACTGACTTCCGGCCGGCAGTGAACTGATTTCAAGGGATAAATCAAAATGGGCCTGCCCGTACTTCATGACGATCTGACAGATGACGAACTCGATCGAATCGTCGACAAGGCGACCACGGCGTCGTCTTTTCTGAAAGCGATCAGCCATGAAGGCCGCTTGATGATTTTGTGCCATCTCGTCACCGGCGAAAAGTCAGTGACTGAGCTTGAAGAACTGCTTGCAGCCCGTCAGGCTGCTGTCAGTCAGCAGCTTTCTCGCTTGCGCCTCGAAGGCCTTGTGATTCCGCGACGCGAGGGCAAAGCGATCTACTATCGGCTCGCGGATGATCGCCCCCGCAAAATGCTCGAGTGCGTCTACGAGCTGTTTTGCAAAGACGATTGAGTAAGCCCTAAACGCCCAGCGCCCGGTCGAAATCGACTCACTTGCGAGAATTGGAATGCGCGCGCATACTGACTAGGCGAGGGCATTTGCGTGCAGGGGAGGAAGGCCGCAATGACCGATCTGTTGTCTGAACACCACATGGTGGCTCTTTGCGGGCTGCTGGGCGGTGTGCTTTTGGGACTGGCCGCGCGCCTTGGCCGGTTCTGCACCTTGGGTGCGATTGAGGACGCCCTCTACGGCGGCTCAACCACGCGCATGCGCATGTGGGGCGTGGCGATTGGCATCGCTGTCGTCGGATCATTCGCGCTGATGGAAGCAGGCTATCTGAACGGCGCGGACACCTTTTACCTGTCGCTGACTTTCATGCCAGTCGCCGCTGTCGTGGGCGGTTTGATGTTTGGATATGGCATGGCTCTGGCCGGAAATTGCGGATACGGCGCAATCGCCCGTCTGGGCGGCGGTGATCTGCGCAGTTTCGTGATTGTGCTTGTGATGGGAGTAAGCGCCTACGTCGTGATGTCCGGCCCTCTGGCACCATTGCGCAATCTGCTGTTTCCGCAAGCGGACGTGATTGACACCACACCACCGGGCATTGCCCATCAGATTGGCGCGCTCAGCGGTCTGTCTGTCAATGCGATCGGGATCGCGCTGGGCCTGGGCATCCTGGCCTTTTCCGCCGCGCATCGCCAACTTTGGGAAAAACCCAGCAGCGTGTTTTGGGCCGCAGCCGTCGGCGTCGGTGTTCTGATTGGCTGGGCCGGTACGTCTTATGTCGCCTATAATGGTTTTGAAGCCCTGCCCGTGGTTTCACACAGCTTTTCTGCGCCTCTGGGCGAATCCATTTTGTGGTGGATGACAGGCTCTGTGCGTCCGTTGTCTTTCGCAGTGGGGTCTGTCGCTGGCGTGTGGTGTGGTGCTTTTATCGGATCACTGATCAAGGGCCACTTCCGTTGGGAAGCCTGCGAGGATCCAAGAGAACTGCGCCGCCAGATTTTTGGCGCGGGCCTCATGGGCGCAGGCGCTGTCATTGCAATCGGATGTTCGATTGGCCAAGGCCTGACGGCCTTTTCAGTTCTGGCCCTTTCCGCGCCTTTGACCTTTCTCGCGATCTTTGCCGGTGCAGCCATTGGCCTGCGGCAATTGATCGAAGGATTTCAGCCCGCCGAGTAATCGGCAGGCTGAGAACCGTTTGGCCGGGGTCGTCGGCTCGCTCTCAGTTGTAGTCCAACTGGCAAACCGACATCTTGCCTGCAACCGTGGTCCACCAGTGGCCGGTCCACTTGGCCTTGTGAGACGCGGCAAGTACCGTGCATTTTGTTTTGGCGTCTGCCTGGTTCCAGATCGGTCCGGCCTCAACGGCCTTGGGTTTGATCTTGACGATTTGACAAACGGACATTTGGCCTGCCACCGTAGTCCACCAGTGACCGCTCCATTTGCCTTTCCAAGCGGCTGCAGCGGCTGGGCATTTTTTCTGGGCGTCCGCCTGGTTCCAAATCGGGCCGACTTCGACATTTCTGGCCGAGGCAGGAACGGCGGCACCTAGAATGAAAAGGCTGGCGGCTAGGGCTGTGACAATACGCATCTGAGAACTCCTGAATGAAATGGCTTTGGATCGTGTTTGTAAGATGACCCTACGGCATCCACCCAAAGTTCAACAGTCAGGAATTCAATACGTGAACGTCGTTCAGTCAAACTCTCTGAGACGGGCGACATACCGCGCCAGCGTATCAATTTCGAGGTTCACCCGTTCACCTAAAACCACCTGACCCCAAGTCGTGACGGATTTGGTGTGTGGGATAAAGTTGATCCCGAAGTCACAGCCGTCCACTTCGTTCACTGTCAGGGAGGTTCCATTCAAAGCCACCGACCCCTTGGGGGCAATGTAGCGGGCCAAGGCTTCGGGCGCGCGCAATGTGACCCGCGTGCTGTCGCCTTCATCAGACATGGCCACAACTTCAGCCACACCATCAACATGGCCGGATACGATATGGCCGCCCAACTCGTCCCCAACCTTCAAGGCGCGTTCCAAATTCACGCGACGCCCCTCGGCCCAGAGGTCAAGATTGGTTTTCGAAACGGTTTCGGCGCTGATTTCGACGTCGAACCAATCATCGCCCAGTGCGATAACGGTCAGGCATACACCATCACAGGCGATAGAAGCCCCAATGTCGATTCCGGCGGTATCATAGCCCGTCGCGATACGCGCCTTCAGATCACCGCGTTGCTCAAGGCTACGCACTTCGCCCATATCGGTTACAATGCCTGTAAACATGAACAATTCCCCCTGTTTGGGCCTTATTTTTGCCGAAGTGACCGCATATGCCTATGGTCAAGCTAAGGACATAGAGTGCCACAATGACCAACGCAACCGGACAGAAACGGGTGTTCCTGTTCCTTCAGGGTCCCCATGGACCATTCTTTCACCGTCTTGGTGCAATGTTGCGCAAGACGGGAGCCGAAGTGTGGCGCGTTGGCTTCAATGCAGGCGACCGAGCATTCTGGTTCCATCCGTCCAGCTACATCCCTTTCCGCGGAACATCTGCTGAATGGCCTGAAACCTTCATTCAGATCGCTCAGGACAAGCAGGTTACCGATATTGTGCTGTATGGTGATGTGCGCCCAATCCACGCCAATGCCGTGGAAGAAGCGAAGCGTCGCGGCATTTGCGTACACGTGTTCGAAGAGGGCTACATGCGCCCCTATTGGGTGACCTACGAACGCGGCGGGTCAAACGGCCATTCCCGATTGATGAACATGTCCGTGACTGACATGCAAAAAGCGCTCGAATTGTCGGACATGGAGGCCCCCCTGCCCCCAGCCCATTGGGGAGACATGCGCCAGCATATATTTTACGGCGCGCTCTACCATTGGTTCGTCATGGTTCGGAACGGCGACTACCGTAACTTCCGCCCGCACAGATCGATTTCGGTGTTCAAGGAATTCCAGCTCTACCTGAAACGGCTGCTGCTGATGCCGTTTTCATGGATTGACCGTGTCGTCGCCACACAGCGCATCCGGTTAGGGGGCTTTCCCTACCACCTCGCGTTGATGCAACTCGAACATGACAGCTCGTTTCAAAAGCACTCCCCCTTTTCGACAATGCCAGAGTTTCTGGAACGCGTGATAAAAGGCTTCGCCGCTGGCGCTCCGGGGCACCATCATCTCGTCTTTAAAGCGCACCCGCTGGAAGACGGGCGTGTAAACGTGCGCCGTGCCATCCGTGCTTTTGCCAAACAATACGGTGTTGCTGATCGCGTTCACTATGTAAGAGGCGGCAAACTGGCCCAGTTGCTGAACGACGCACGCAGCGCCGTGACGGTCAATTCAACGGCCGCACAGCAGGTGTTGTGGCGCGGCATCCCGCTTAAGGTCTTTGGCGACGCTGTATACGCAAAGCCGGAATTCGTCTCGACCCAGCCGCTGGCGGCATTCTTTGCGCAACCGACGCGTCCGGACAACAAAGCCTACAAAGATTATCGCCGCTATTTGCTGGAAACCTCGCAACTGCCCGGCGGATTCTACTCGGCCCGCGGGCGGCGCCAACTGCTCAGACAGGTCGTCGACATGATGCTGTCAGGCGATGATCCCTATGATGCTCTGTCACACGGAACCGCGGCCCCGAGGCAACAGTTGCGTGTCGTGCACTAAGCCGCACAACCCCTAGTACTGGCTTTTTTCTACAGACTCCGGTACGTTACAAAAAAAACTTGAGGCAGAACATACAGGTCGAGGAGACCGAGCAGTGAAACACTCCCCTTCCCGGTGGGCGCGTTCTATCGCCCTACTGGCCGCGGTGTCCGTATTGGCATCGTGCGGCTTGCCCCGTGTGGGCCCCAACAAACGCGAAATCTTTGCAGGCTCCGTCCAACGAGAGGGCGATGCCTTTATCATCTCGGTCAACGACCGTGTGACCCGGACCACTGCGGTGGTCCCGGCCTTGGGTTTCTCCGAAAGCTTTATCCGCGCAGGCGTCGTCGGTTCTGACACGATCCGACCGGGCGACACGCTGGGTTTGACGATCTGGGAAAACGTCGATGACGGATTGCTGGCTGGCGAAACAGCCAACGCCACCACGTTGGAAGAAGTGCAGGTCGACGGTTCCGGCTTTATCTTTGTACCCTATGCCGGGCGCATCAAGGCTGCTGGGAACACGCCCGAAGCCGTACGCCGCGTCATCACCCGCAAACTCGAAGACCAGACCCCGGACCCCCAGGTCGAGGTTCGCCGTCTGGCAGGCGACGGCTCGACCGTTAGTCTGATCGGTGCGATTGGTGGTCAGGGCGTCTATGCCATTGAGCGGCCAACCCGTACCCTTTCTGCCATGCTGGCCCGCGCAGGCGGTGTCACGATCGAACCGGAAATCGCCCAAGTCACTGTTTTGCGCGGTGAAAAACAAGGGAAGATCTGGTTCCAGGACCTCTACAAGAACCCGGAATTCGACATCGCACTGCGCGGCGGCGACCGCATCCTCGTCGAGGAAGACACCCGCGCCTTTACCGCGCTTGGTGCTACCGGCACGCAGGCACGCGTCCCGTTTGAAAGCCAGTCACTCAGCGCCGTTGAGGCCATCGCGCAGGTTGGCGGACTGTTGTCAGCCAGTGCTGATCCGACCGGTGTTTTCATCTTCCGCAACGAACCCGCAGAAATCGCCAATCAGGTTCTGGGCCGGACCGATCTGGTCGGCGCACAGCGCATGGTCTACGTGCTGGATTTGACAGAGCCGAATGGCATGTTCATGGCGCGCGACTTCGTGATCCGCGATGACGATACGCTCTATGTCACCGAAGCGCCGTTCACACAGTGGAACAAGACGATCTCTGCGCTCACGGGCACACTGACTGCCGTGGGCACAATCACCACAACCGCCGACTCGTTGACCGGCGCAAGCGGGGGTTAACCCCTTTGAACAAAAAGACGACCGAGGGACTGACTGACGCCGGGGGGCAAATCTCCCGGCGTCTTTCCGTTCGGAACGGCGGATTTTTGTGGTCCCGCGGAGCATCCCGCATACGCCGTATTCTGGCCTTGGCAGGATACGAGGTGTCGATCGGCGCGCCGGAAGCGGATGGACTGGTCGGCGTCTGGGGCGCGTCCCCCACGTCGCACAGGGGTGAGGAACTCGCCAAGAACAGCGGCGCGACATTGGTTCGAATTGAAGACGCGTTCCTGCGCTCTTTGCATCCGGGTCGCACGGGCGAGCCGCCACTCGGGCTGGTGATTGACCACAGCGGCGTTCACTTCGACGGCCGATCTCCGTCGGATTTGGAAACCTTGCTTCTGTCTCACCCGCTGGACGACAGCGCACTGATGGCGCGCGCGCGTGGAGGGATTGCTCGCATGCGAGAGGCGCAGTTGAGCAAATACTCGGCAACAGAGATGGCCGCAGCCGCGCCCGAACCGGGATACGTCTTGATCGTCGATCAAACCCGCGGCGACGCCTCCGTAACCGCCTCGGGCGGCGATCGCTCGCGCTTTCTCGAAATGCTCACTGCCGCGCGTCTGGAACACCCCGGTGCGCGCTTCGTCATCAAAACCCACCCGGAAACCACCGCCGGTTTCCGTCAAGGGCATTATCAATCCGATGACGCACAGGACAAAATTCAGATCTATGACGGCAACGCCTCGGCTTGGACGTTGCTCGAAGGTGCAACCGCGGTCTACACGCTCTCTTCTCAAATGGGGTTCGAGGCCATTCTGGCCGGACACAAACCGCGGGTTTTCGGAATGCCATTTTATGCGGGCTGGGGCCTGACAGAAGACGAAGACCCGATACATCGCAGAACACGAACCCTGTCGCGCGCGCAGTTGTTCGCTGGCGCAATGATCCTTTTCCCCAAATGGTACGACCCGTACCGTGATGATCTTTGCGAAATCGAGGACGTCCTCGCCACTTTGGAAGCCAGAGCGCGGGCCTGGCGACAGGACAACGCAGGCTGGATTGCCTCCGGCATGCGCCTGTGGAAAAGGCGACCAATCCAAAAATTCTTTCCCTCGGACAAAGGCATGCGGTTCGAAGATGATGTGGACAAAGCCGCCGCGCAAGCGTCGAACACAGGCCGTAATCATCTGAGTTGGGCAGGCAAAACAAATCGTCCGGACGTGGCTCGGGTCGAGGATGGCTTTCTCAGATCACGCGGTTTGGGTGCAGAATTGATCCCGCCCCTGTCACTGGTGCTTGATTCCAGCGGCATTTACTACGATCCGGCGACGCCATCCGATCTCGAACGCGCAATTTCTGCCAGAGCGTCAGAGTTTCGACCAGATCAATACGAACGTATTTCTAGACTTCTTGCATCCATTCGAGCCTCAAACTTGACCAAATACAACCTGTCCGGAGAGTTACCCACATTACCGGATGGCCCGCTCCTGCTGGTCCCCGGACAAGTCGAGGACGATGCATCGATCAAGTTGGGCTGCCCAGAAACCAACACCAACGCCGATCTGTTGAAACGGGCTCGGGCGGACAATCCAAACGCTTTCATCGTTTTCAAACCCCACCCAGATGTCGAAGCGGGCTTGCGAAATGGCAAGGTGGAAAACCCTGAGAATTGGGCAGATGTCACGCTGGAAAATGCCCCCATTGCCGCCGTTTTGGATTTGGTTTCAGAGGTTTGGACGATGACGTCCCTGACCGGGTTCGAAGCATTGCTGCGCGGCTGCAAGGTTACAACGCTGGGCGTGCCTTTTTATGCGGGCTGGGGTTTGACCCACGATTTCGCCCCAATCCCAGCGAGACGGCTGGAGGGTGCCAGACCTTCACTGGAGTCATTGGCCTACGCGACCCTGATAGACTACCCAAGATACTACGACCCAATCACAGGCTCCGCCTGCCCCCCCGAGGTTGTCGTGGATCGGCTTGCGAACAATCAGGTTCCCAAGCCCGGACCATTCAACAGGACACTCGCAAAACTACAGGGCGCGCTTGCGAGCAAATCATACCTTTGGCGACATTAAGGACATCTCACCTTTAGATTGAAAAAAGATCAGCAACCATTTCAAAAAATTTTATAAATCAAGTTATCCACAGGATTGATTTTGAAATGAAATCTCAATCTCAATCGAAGAAAATTGCACAATTCACACGAGTCTGTTTTGTGAAACTCTGCGCCAGACATGTCGCACATCTGGGCCGACCGGGATCAAATCTACGGGTTCAAAACGCGGCGCTTCGTTCAGGCTTTCGACGCCCAAAGCGCCTAGTCCGGGGTGCCCTTCTGCACCCAGGGCCATGCCAGCGGTAAAGACCTGCAATTCATCAACCAGATCCGCAGCCAACAGTGAGGCCGCCAATTGGCCGCCACCTTCGCAGAACACCCGGGTCAAGCCGGCTTCTCCCAGAGCCTGTAAAACGGCTGCGGGATCGACACGGCCTCCGTCCAGCTGGCACGGGATCAAAAGAGCGCCGAGCTCTTTCCAGGCTTGCTGGGATTGGTCCGAAGCGTCCGGCCCATGGCAAATCCACACCGGGATATCCTTGGCAGTTCGGGCCAGATTGCCCATCAACGGAAGGTCCAGAAATCGCGAAACCACGACTCGAACAGGCTGTTGGGCCACGCCCAAATCCCGAACCGTCAGCGACGGATCGTCGGCACGGGCCGTGCCTCCGCCAACAAGAACAGCATCATGTGTGGCGCGCAGACCATGCACCGCGCGACGTGATTGCGGACCGGTGATCCATTGGCTTTCGCCCGTCGCAGTGGCGATGCGTCCATCAAGGCTCATGGCAAGCTTGAGCGTCAACCACGGACGTCCCCGCTCGACCCGCAAAAAGAACCCCGCATGATCGTCCGTAGCCTGATCTGCCAAGACGCCGGTCGTGACCTCAACGCCGGCAGCACGCAGCATGGCAAAGCCCTTGCCCGCCACACGAGGATCACTGTCCGCCAAGGGCGCCACGACGCGCGATACTCCGGCAGCGATCAAAGCCTCGGCACAGGGCGGCGTCTGGCCGTGATGCGCGCATGGCTCAAGCGTTACATAAGCGGTTGCGCCCCGCGCCAACGTGCCTGCGGCCGCCAGCGCTACGGGCTCTGCATGGGGGCGCCCGCCTGGCTGTGTCCAGCCGCGGCCAACAACGCGCCCCTGATTGACGATTACGCAGCCCACTGCGGGGTTGGGCCAGCATCGCCCAAGACCGCGTCGGCCCAAGCTCAGCGCATGGGCCATGTGGCGCGCGTCGTCTGCGCTCACTTGTCTGCCGGAGTCTCGGGCACTTCGGGGCGCAGTTCACTGACAAATTTGTCAAAGTCATCCGCCGCCTGGAAGTTCTTGTAAACACTGGCAAACCGGACGTAGGCCACGGTATCGATCCGCGCCAAAGTCTCCATGACAATCTCGCCGATTTGCTTGGATCCGATATCGGTCTCGCCCATCGATTCCAGCCTGCGGACGATGCCCGAAATCATCTGATCCACGCGATCAGGTTCGATGGGCCGCTTTTGCAAGGCGATCCGGATGGAGCGTTCGAGCTTGTCCCGGTCGAAATCTTCACGTCGACCATTCGTCTTGATCACAACCAAATCGCGCAACTGAACGCGTTCATAGGTTGTGAAACGCCCGCCGCATGCAGGGCAAAAGCGCCGCCGCCGGATCGAAACGTGATCTTCCGCCGGACGAGAATCCTTAACCTGTGTGTCTATATTTCCGCAAAACGGGCAGCGCATTGGCCGTCCCCCTCGTGATTGTCTGCTCTTATTATGCCTGATGGCGGGGTTTATCCCCGCTTATCCACAGGCACTATAGGCCAACCGCCACAATTTGGGTAGAGGGGAAATAGACCCCCTATATAAGCCAAAGGATATAGGGGGAATTCAGCAACTCTTTTCCCCGTCAGCCGAACTAACCTGGAATATGCCAGCCCCGCCCACGCGGCGTTTCCACGTACTCCGGCCAAGGCAGATCGATCGGTGGCTCATAATCGGCCAAGGGCGGGATTGCCCCCATGGCGGCTTTGCGTTGCTCAAATTCTGCCCAGGTCGCCGCGCGGGCCTCGGGATCGGTCAAAAGGCGGATTGCGGTGCGGGCCAAGGTGCGCGCGGCGCAAACGACGGTTGGATCAATCAGTGCCGGAATCCCCCCCAAGGCATTCATGGCCCATGGCGGATACGGCCCGCCACGCAGCGCCGGGCGGGCAATGTAAATTCGGGCGGTCGGCGTGTGCCAGCACATATCGGTATAGTCGTCAGACGTGCTGTTGATTTGTGACGGCGGTAGATCGCGCCGCAAAATTGCCTCTGCCTCTTTCGGATCGATCAGGCGGTTGCATTCAGCAATCAAAGGATCTTGATCCATGTCCTGCCCACAGGCACGGGCTACTTGCGACGCCTGCTTCAGCGCCTCCTCAGACCAAACCGGTGGTCCCACGGCGCTAAGCGCTTCATACGCGATCTCGGCCAAGGCGTGATTGGCCAGCCCGGGCCTCGATTTGCAAACCCAGTGTTTTTCAACACGGCAACCCGACATTTGCGCCGCATGATCGGCAAGCCGGTCCAGCTGGGCGGTGATCTGTTCTGCCATCTGTAGATCGGGCACCCGGATCATATATTGCAGATCCGCGCGCAAAGCCGGCAAATTGTCGGCCGTTGCCTGCCCGGTTGCGAGGATTGCCTCAGACACGGACCAGCCGCCACGATGCGGCAGCATGCTGCTCTGCAAACCGCGCGCATTTTGGTACATCAACATCAAGGCATCATTGGCGCCGGGGGCGCGAATGTCTGAGTGGCTCTGCGGAATAGGCGCGCCATCTGTTGCGCCCCAGTTCTGCGGCGCGTCGCAAACAAAGCGGTAAACAAAGCTGTAGGCTGCGCCACAATGCGTATCCCAGCGCACGGTGTTGCAAAGCGGAAGCATGTAGAACGGATGGAAAGACAGCATTGCCGCCAACCCATCATAATAGCCTTTGGCTGCGTGGATCGGCTTCGAACCGCGTACCTTTTCTGCAGGCTCACCGGTGAAACGCAGCCCGCCGGCGATGCCATGCGCTTCCATCGCGGCTTTGGTCGCCAAAAGCCCGCCCAGACTGCCAATACCGAGCGCTGAATGCGGATCCGTGTGACCCGCTGCCGCGTATCCCAGGCCGTCGCGCGGGGCGCGCTCGGGGCGGGCCGCCTGACAATTGCCGGGCACGGCATCGTATTCGGCGTACATTCCGACAACAGGGCCTTCCCCGTTGGACCATTCCGCACAAAAGGCGGTGGGCATACCGCCACTGCCCTGCTCAACGGTGAACCCTTCGGCCCTGAGGCGCTGCACATACCATTCGACCGAGCGATATTCGCGCCATGCTGGTTCTGCGTAGTCGAAAATCGTTGCACACCATTGAGATAGATCAGCAGCACGAGCCTCTATTTCAGCCTCGGCGGTTTGAATGGCGGTTTGCGCGGTCATGGCGGGCTCCTGATTTTTGACAAACCTAGGAGGTTTTCACGGCGCAGCGCAACACGCACGGCACCTGTCAGGCAGAGGCACGGGTCAGGCGCATCAGAGCCATTCGTCTCGCAGGATGCGAGACGACCCGTTGGGGGGCCAGCCCCCCAAACCCCCCGGAGGTATTTTTGCAAAGAAGAAAGACAACGAAGGCTTGGGACCAAATGGGCTAGGCCAGATGCGCCACGACCGATCTGCTGTGTGGCGCGTTGCGATGTTCAAACAGGTAAATGCCCTGCCATGTGCCAAGAACGAGGTTTTGGTTCGAGACCGGAATGGACAGGCTGACGGGCATCATGGCTGCCTTGATATGCGCTGGCATATCGTCAGGACCCTCGTAGGTATGGGTCAGATAATCCATGGATGGGTCGGTCGTCGGAGGCACGAGCCGGGAAAAGTAGGCCAGAAGATCGGTTTGCACCTCGGGGTCCGCATTTTCCTGGATCAACAGGCTGGCTGAGGTGTGCCGCACGAAGAGCGTCAGCAATCCGCTGTGCTGTTTACTGCCCTGCACCCAGCGCGACACATCGCGGGTGAACTCATAAAGCCCCTGTCCCTGTGTCTGAATGGTGAATTGTGTTTGCACAGCCCTCATCCGTCTGTCGGTTTGCGGCCATAGAGCAGCTTCAGCACCAGCAGGACCCAAGGCACGCCATGGAAAAGGAAGTCAAAAACATCAACGATGTTCGTCAGTTCGCCTGCGGCCAGCATCCTGAGCTTTTCCCAGATATGCGGCTCGGGTGTGAAGGGGGCGAGGCCCAGCGTCAGGCACAGCAAAACCAAAACGGCCAGAGGAATACGCCGCAAAATCCGCCGTCCGGCGTTTGATCCTGCCTTAGCCAAAAATCCGGGAACCCATCTGGTCAATCATCTGCTTGGCTTTGAAGACCGCTGCCTCTTCGCATTCCTTGCGGTCGCGGATCAGGTCAGCCCGGATCAGATGATGGGTCTTGGTTTCCCCGTCAATGTCCCGTTCGATCCGCGCGGCCAGCCGAAACTGGCCGTCCTCAGCGGCGGGTTCGGGAAAGATGCGAAAGCCTTCGTATTCGATAGGCTCCAGCGCTGGCGCGTCTTTGCCACCGCCGAACAATTTCGAAAATAAGGACATGTGGCCCTCTTACTGATCCAGGAACGACCGCAGTTTTCTGCTCCGCGAGGGATGCTTGAGCTTGCGCAGGGCCTTGGCTTCAATCTGGCGAATCCGTTCGCGGGTCACGCTGAACTGCTGGCCGACCTCTTCAAGCGTGTGGTCGGTGTTCATACCGATGCCAAAACGCATGCGCAGTACACGCTCTTCGCGCGGGGTCAGCGACGACAGAACGCGTGTCGTTGTTTCCTTCAGGTTCTCCTGAATGGCGGAATCCAACGGAAGGACCGCGTTCTTATCCTCGATGAAATCGCCAAGCTGGCTGTCTTCCTCATCGCCGATGGGCGTTTCGAGAGAAATCGGCTCCTTGGCGATCTTCATCACCTTACGAACCTTTTCCAGCGGCATCTGCAGCTTCTCGGCCAGTTCTTCCGGCGTCGGTTCGCGGCCGATTTCGTGCAGCATCTGACGACCGGTGCGCACCAGCTTGTTGATCGTTTCGATCATGTGCACAGGGATACGGATGGTGCGCGCCTGATCGGCGATCGAGCGGGTGATAGCCTGACGGATCCACCAAGTCGCATAGGTCGAGAACTTGTAACCGCGGCGGTATTCGAACTTGTCCACGGCCTTCATCAGACCAATGTTGCCTTCCTGGATGAGATCGAGGAACTGCAGACCACGGTTGGTGTATTTCTTGGCAATCGAGATAACCAGACGCAGGTTCGCCTCGACCATTTCCTTCTTGGCCTGCCGGGCTTCTTTTTCGCCCTTCTGGACCTGACCGACGATGCGGCGGAATTCCGAGATATCGAGACCGACATACTGGCCGACCTGTGCCATGTCTGCGCGCAGCTCTTCCACCTTGTCTGTCGAGCGTTCGATGAACATCTGCCAGCCGCGGCCAGACTTTTCGCTCATCCGCTCCATCCAATTTGGATCAAGCTCGTTGCCGCGATATTCGTCAATGAATTCGCGGCGGTTGATGCGCGCCTGATCCGCAAGTTTGACCATGGAACTGTCGATAGACATGATCCGGCGGTTGATGCCGTAAAGCTGGTCGATCAACGCTTCGATACGGTTGTTGTGCAGGTGCAACTCGTTGACCAGCTCGACGATCTCGCCGCGCAGTTTCTGATAGCGCCCTTCGTCGGCAGAACTGAACGAGCCGTCCTCATTCAAAGTCGCGCTAATCCGGCTGTCCTGCATTTCAGCCAGCTCTTCGTAGTCGCGTGCAATGATGTCCAGCGTTTCAAGCACCTTCGGCTTGAGCGCGGTTTCCATGGCGGCAAGCGACATGTTCGCCTGTTCGTCATCATCATCGTCGTCATCGGTGGCAATCGGGTTGCCATCGGCGTCCAGTTCGGGGCCGCTGTCTTCCTTGGCCTTGGGCGCTTCGCCTGCCGCCGCAGGCACGACCGGCTCCTCAACTTCGCCGTCCTCGTCCATTTGGCCGGAGAAGGTGGTTTCGAGGTCAATGACATCACGCAACAGGATGTCTTCCGACAGCAATTCCTCACGCCAGATGGTGATCGCCTGGAACGTCAGCGGGCTTTCGCACAGGCCCGCAATCATCGTGTTGCGGCCCGCTTCGATCCGCTTGGCGATCGCGATTTCGCCCTCGCGGCTCAGCAGTTCGACGCTGCCCATTTCGCGCAGGTACATGCGCACTGGATCATCCGTGCGGTCCAGTTTTTCCTGCGTGCCCGAGCCAAGTGTGATCTCACC
Organism: Paracoccaceae bacterium; assembly: GCA_020630695.1. Lineage (GTDB taxonomy): Bacteria > Pseudomonadota > Alphaproteobacteria > Rhodobacterales > Rhodobacteraceae > Thalassococcus_A > Thalassococcus_A lentus. Next base: position 17,871 of record JAHDIS010000052.1, read on the forward strand.
CGGTTTCTTGGTCTCGACCAGATCGGTCGCACCTTTGTTTTCGTCGTCTTCGGCTTCTTCGTCGTCTTCGGTGACTTGGATGCCCATCTCAGACAGCATCGACATTACGTCTTCGATCTGGTCCGAACTGACCTGATCCGGCGGCAGAACCGCGTTCAGCTGATCATAAGTGATGTAGCCACGTTCACGCGCTTCGGCGATCATCTTCTTGACCGCAGCCTGGCTCATATCGAGGCTGATTTCTTCGTCCTGGTCCTGCGACTTCGAGTCGTCGGTGTCCTTGGCTGCCATGTGGCTCTCCTGATGGGCCCAAGTCGGGCATCATTCGGGTGATTCGGTTAGAACGAATCATTAGCGTGCTCACGCGATTCGGCTACCCGTTTACCCTGTTTCCCTTACACATTCCCACGCACTGATGTCATTTTCCCGTTTTATTGAAGCGAATCTGCGACAGCAGCGAATCAAGGGCGCTGCGTTCGTCTCGATCCATCAGGGCACCATTGGGACCAATTTCAAAATCAGTGTCGTCTTCGTCCTTCATCCGGCCAGCCTGATTGCGGGCCTGTGCGGCTTGGGCAAGGCGCCATGTCACGGCCTCATCCGCCAATTCCTGCAGGTCTTCTTCTGCTTCGCGTATTTCGTCTTGCCAGCCGCTCTGCGCCTGAAGTTTCGCCAATTCCTCGGCGACCGTCATGCGCGCGAGTTCTGCATCAGCCTGACGCAGACACGGCACCACCTGCAAATGGCGCGCAGAGAGCAAAGTTTCAAGGGCTGGGCCTCCGACAGCGGTTTCTGCTTGCGCCCGCATTTCGGTTTCGGCGCCAATTGATGACAAAATGGCATCACGCAGCAATCCCAACTGGCGGTCACTGCAAACCATGGCTTCAAGTTGCCCTTCGAATTCTGCAGCGACTTCTGGCGCGCTCAGAACCGCCGCCAGAATGACCGTTTCGCGCATTTGAACCTGCGTGGCCTCGCCCGCCGACGCCAGCGCCGAAGCCTTGGTGCCCGCAGTAGGAACAGGTTGCGCTTTCCAATCGCGACGCCGGCCCATACCCGGACCGGACCGTGGCTCTCGCTTTGGCCGGAACAGATCCCAGCGCAGCTGTTTGATTTCCTCGCCGTAATGATGGCGCAGACTGGGATCCTGGATTTTACCGATCCGAGCGCGCAGGTCTTTGTCCAGCGCGGCCTTGCGTTCAGGACTGTCAAAGACCCGGCCTTCGGTTTCCTGTTTCCACAACAGGCCAACCATGGGCATTGCCGCATCCAGCACCGATTGGACCGCCCCAGCCCCTTCGGCACGCAGCAGATCATCCGGGTCTTTGCCTTCGGGCATCAAGGCAAACCGCAACCCCTTACCGGCCTCAAGCAATGGCAGAGCAAGGTCAATCACCCGATAGGCCGCGCGCAGACCAGCTGTGTCACCATCGAGCGCAATCACAGGTTCCGGCGATACACGCCACATCATCTGCAACTGCGGCTCAGTGACGGCTGTACCCAAGGGGGCCACAGCAGCGCCAAACCCCGCCTCGCTGAGCGCGATCACGTCCATATAGCCTTCGGCAACGATCAGCGGCTGTCCTTTTCCGGCCGCCTCTCTGGCCGGCTTGAGGTTGAACAGGTTCCGAGACTTGTCGAACAGCTCGGTTTCCGGGCTGTTGAGATATTTGGCATTGTCCGAGGGATCCATTGCCCGCCCGCCAAAGGCGATTGCTTTGCCGCGGCCATCACGAATTGGAAACATGATGCGATTACGAAACACATCATAGGGCGCCCGCCCCTTATCCGACTTTTTCACAAGGCCCGCAGCCAGTTGCATGTCAACTGGCACGCCCTTCGCTTCCAAAGCCTCGCGCAGACCTTCCCAACCGGGTGGGGCAAAGCCGATCTCCCAGCGTTCAAGCGCGGCCTCGCTCAGCCCGCGTCTTGCCAGATAGGCGCGGGCCTCTGTGCCAGCTGTCGTCTTGAGCTGAAGGCGGAAAAACTGCGCCGCCTGCTCCATAACGTCAGACAGTTGGGTGCGCCTGTCGGCTTTTTCTCGCGCCTGCGGGTCTCGTTCCGGCATTGGCATTCCGGCCTCGCCGGCCAGAATTTCGATCGCCTCCATAAAGCCGACATTCTCCGTTTCCCGCACAAAGGAAATCGCGTCCCCCTTGGCGTGACAGCCAAAGCAATAGTAGTACCCTTTGCGGTCATCCACATGAAAAGAGGCGGTTTTTTCGTGATGGAAGGGGCATGGCGCCCAAAGATCACCCTTGCCCTGATTGGACTTGCGCGAATCCCACATCACCTTGCGCCCGACCACCTGGCCAAGGCTCAATCTGTTGCGCAGTTCATCCAGAAATCCCGGTGGCAGACTCATGCACTCAATATCGTTGCTTCACGCCCCGATTCCAAGGCCCGTTCGAAACCAATCCAAAGGTCAGCAGAACTTGCGCCTCTGCGCCGCAAATGCGCCAACGCGAAACCCCCGCCAAAGGCGGGGGTTTCGTAGCACGGCACGCGCCGAAAGGCGCGTTCCTTTCAACAGTGTCAGAGCGCTTCACACTGCGCTTTGTAGGCGTCACCAACGGCATCGGTCAGTTGGTCTTCCGGAAGTGTGTAGATGAAATCAGCCAGCATATCACCAGCTTCGCGGTCCAGGGCGGCACGCAGCATACGCCGCGTCTTGCGTTTGGGCTCACCCTCCGCCCGCGCATTCACGGCCTGCATGACCAGTTCAGCCTGTTCGGCACAATCCATAGCTGGCGTGTCCTCGGCCGCCCCTGCAACAGGCATCAGCGCGATCATTCCAACACTCAAAACAAAACCAAGACGCATCAACAACTCCTTCATGGTCTGGATCGTTATCTAGGGCCGACCGGCCCGCGCGGCAACCATGTGCATCGCCTCACCCAATTCATGGCAAAGAGTCGCCGCCATGGACCGGAACACCATGATCTGAAAACGATTTGCCCCGGTTCGTGTGATCGAAGCTGTCATATGCTGACACAGGGTGCGGGCCGTATGCCCCCGCTTGAACACGCCAGCACGCAGATCAATCGGAACCAGACGCGCAAGGACATCTTCGGCATCAGCCCCCTCCAGACTGACCACCGTCCACGCATCACTTTGATCCGTAAGCGCGGCAGATGCCTTCAAACTGTCAACCGGTTCCGGCCCCTGCAGAAAGGCCTGATGCCGACCAGTCCAGAGACAACGCGCGCCTTCTTTTCCTGTACTGCGACCCGGCGCGGGAAAACGCAGCCCATATGCGCTGTTCAGCGCATCAGACAGCGTTGCGGCTTTGCCTTTGAACGGCGACAACGACGTGATGTTCCCCGGATCGACTTCGGACAGTGTTACCGTTCCGTGCGTCACCGGAAGAAGATCACGGCACGGGCTTTGCGCAATCAATTCAGCCACGAAGTCGTCCCCCTTCGCGATCAAAAGCAACCGGATCGGTCACTTCACACAGCGTTTCGATGCCCCGCATGTGGTCCACCATCTTTACCTTCTGTCCATGACGCGAACGGCCGTGCTTGAGGAAACCCAGCGCCCGCATCTCTCCCAGAGACGGCGAAAAACCGACCGAGGTGATATAACCCTGATCGTTTTCCCGGATTGGCGCGTCCTCCGGGGCAAACAGATGCCCGCCGGCCACCAGTTGCTTGACCGCGCCGACAGGGCGCAGCCCCACCAATTGTTCACGGTCCTCGTCGACCAAACCCGGACGCGCGGCCATCGTCTGACCGATGCAGTCTTTCTTTTTGGAAACCATCCGGCCGAACCCGATGTCAAACGCAGTTGTCCGCCCGTGAATTTCCGAATGGGTAATGTGGCCTTTTTCAATTCTCAGGACATTGAGCGCCTCCATTCCATAGGCGCCGCCGCCCAAGGCTTCGGCCCGCGCGACGAGTATGCGGAACAACGCATCACCATAGCGAGACGGAATCGCCAGTTCGTAGGCATGCTCTCCACTGAAGGAAATCCGAAACAAGCGGGCAGGAATCCCCATGACCGACACGTCACCGCAAGCCATGAAGGGGAACCCTTCGTCGTCCAGTTTGTCGTCCAGCAGCCCGTTCAGCAAAGCGCGGGCCTCAGGTCCGGCGATCGCAAACTGAGCCCACTGCTCAGTGACCGAGATGAACCGCAGGTCCAATTGCGGACAATGCGCCTGATACACCCATTCCAGATGTTTCATGACTTCACCCGCCGCCGCCGTCGTGGTTGTCATGATCCATTGGCCGTCTGACAGGCGCGCGGTCGTTCCATCATCCATCACATAGCCATCTTCGCGCAGCATCAGGCCATACCTGACCCGCCCCGGCTTGAGCGTGCTAAAGGTGTTACAATAGACAAAGTCGAGAAACGCACCGACGTCAGGTCCCTGCAGGTCGATCTTGCCCAAGGTGGATACGTCGCAAATCCCAACCGCGTTGCGCACCATGTTGACCTCTCGGTCGCAGGACTGGCGCCACGTCTTTTCCCCATCACGCGGGAAATAGGATGGCCTGTACCACAGCCCCGCTTCAATCATGGGTGCGCCCATCTGGGTGCTGGCCAAATGCGATGTGGTGAACCGCTGCGGCGCAAAACCTTCGGCCTGCGCGCCCGCCCCCATGGCGGCAATGGATACTGGAACATAAGGCGGCCGGAATGTCGTCGTTCCAGTTTCGGGAATGTCCCGGCCCGTAACGTCCGCAAGAATAGCCAGCGCTGCCACGTTCGAGCTCTTGCCCTGATCGGTTGCCATGCCTTGCGTGGTGTAGCGCTTCATATGCTCGACGCTGCGATAGTTCTCTGCGGCGGCCTGTTTGATATCCTTCACCGTGACATCATTCTGAAAATCCAGCCATGCGCGGCCGGGTCCATCCACAGCCCAGAGCCGGCGCAGGTTATAGACCGCATCATCCGCCTGCGGCAAAGGCGGCAACGCGCCTCGATATCCTGCGCTGCGCGCGGCTTCCAAACCGGCCTCAGCGCCGCTTTTCAGGCAATCAGCCGTACTGAACACGCCACGCGCGGCACCGGCACAGATCATTCCCGGAACCATGTCGTCCTGCGCCACAAACGCCGCGATTGTGTCATTCCAGATGGGCCGTTTGTTCATGTGACACGCCAGATGAACCGAAGGGTTCCAACCACCAGATACGCCCAGCGCTTCGACCGCGATCCGATCCTCACCACCGTGTGGCGCACGAAGTGTGATTGCGTCCAGACCGGTGCGGCCATGCGCCCGTGCAACATGGTATCCGGGGTAAAAAGGCACGTCGCCCGCCAGGTTTTCTGCGTCCGGGCGGCTGTCTATCAAGGCCGCAACATTCAGGCCGGCTTTGGCCAGATCACGCGCGGTCCGATGGGCATCATCATTGTTGCCAAATACCGCAACACTTCGCCCCGGGGCCACCCCCCAGCGGTTGGCATAAGCGCGCAAGGCCCCCGCCATCATGACACCCGGCCGATCATTGTCGCGAAACGCGATGTGCCGTTCCAAGGCACCGCTTGCCAGCACTGTGCGCTGCGCCGTGATCCGCCAAAAACACTCCAGCAGTGTGGCCTGCGATGCCGCGCAGTGATGCGAAACACGTTCCAAGGCGCCGTAAACGCCCTGATCATAGGCCCCTGTAACAGCGGTACGGGTCATGATCCGTACGTTGTCCATTGCACGCAATGTGCCTGCGATTTCAGCGGCCCAAAGCGCGGCATCCATCCCGTCGATCGTTTCGCGCTCGGACAACAGCCGGCCGCCCAGCATGCTGTCTTCTTCGCACAAAATGACATCAGCCCCGGTTTTCGCCGCTGTCAGGGCCGCCATCAATCCTGCAGGACCGGACCCAACCACCAACACATCGCAAAAGGCGTAGGCCTTTTCATAGGCATCCGGGTTGTCCCCACCCGGCAAAGCACCAAGGCCGGCGGCATGCCGGATCAGCGGCTCGTACAGCTTCTCCCAGAAGGCCTTGGGCCACATGAATGTCTTGTAGTAAAAACCCGCGCCAAAGAACGGGGCCGCCAGATCATTCACAGCCATCAGATCAAAGCCAAGACTGGGCCAGCGGTTCTGACTCTTTGCTTCGAGGCCCTCGTAGATCTCTTGGATCGTCGCGCGCATGTTCGGCTCGGCCTGCGCGCCGCTGCGCACCGTAACCAGCGCATTCGGCTCTTCACTGCCCGAGGTCAGAACACCCCGAGGCCGGTGGTATTTGAAACTGCGCCCCAGCATGCGCACGCCTGCCCCCATCAGGGCGGAGGCGAGGGTGTCGCCCTGAAAACCGCTGTGTGTGACCCCGTCAAAGCGGAAACTGACGGGTTTCGAACGGTCTATTCCATGCGCTTTGCCATCAATCCGCATCGATCAACTCCGCGCTGAATATTTCATGCGTAACCGTATCGCGTTCGACAACGATCCAGGAACCACATCCGGCCTCGTGCATCCACAAATCGCGTGTGCGCCCGGCCGGGTTATCGCGAAGATGCATATAGTTTTCCCAAGCCTCCTGCCCGGCGTCAGGCGCAGGGCGGTTCAAGGCAACGGCAGCGCCCTGATAGTAGAATTCGCGGCGGTCCCGCGTGCCGCAAAGGGGGCATGGCAATCTCATGGCGTCGGATCTTTCGGAATTCCAATGTTCATGTCTGTCTCATCACGGCTAGTGCAGATTGTGCTGCGCGCCCGTGCCCTCCTCGTCCATGATGCTGTATCCAGTGGCAAAGCGATCCAACCGGAACCGTGCCGCAGGTTCATGCGGCCGATCGGTCGCCAACAGATGGGCAAAGCTGAAACCAGAGCCGGGAACTGCTTTGAAGCCGCCGTAGCACCAGCCACAATTGACGTAGAGCCCGTCGATATGTGTTCTGTCGATGATCGGAGAGCCATCCGAGGACATGTCCATAATGCCGCCCCAACTGCGCAGCACGCGCGCTTTTCCGATCGCCGGCATCAATGTCATCGCGGCTTCCATGACATGTTCAGCCATAGGCAGGTTCCCACGCGCTGCATAGGACGCGTAAAAATCCAGATCGCCCCCGAACACCAACCCGCCCTTGTCCGACTGGCTGATATAGAAATGCCCCATCCCAAAGGTCACGACACCAGGAATAAAGGGCTTTAGTCCTTCGGTTACAAAGGCTTGCAGAACATGACTCTCGATCGGGAGCCGCATGCCCGCCAGCGCCGCAACCTGACTGGAGCGCCCAGCAACGACCATCCCGACCTTCTTTGCCCGAATGGCCCCGCGCGTCGTTTGAACACCGCGGACCTGCCCGTTTTCAATGTCGATCCCGGTGACTTCGCAATTTTGGATAATATCGACTCCGCGCATGTCCGCGCCGCGTGCATAGCCCCAGGCCACCGCATCATGCCGGGCCGTTCCTCCGCGCGGATGGTACAAGCCGCCGTAGATTGGGAACCGCACATTGTCGAAGTCCAGAAACGGCGCCAGCTTGCGAACCCCGTCAGGGCCCAGCAACTGGGCATCATCCCCTTGGTTGACCATCGAATTGCCGCGGCGGGCGGCATAGTCGCGCTGGCTGTCGGAGTGAAACAGGTTCAGCACACCGCGCTGGCTCATCATCGTGTTGAAATTGAGCTCTTGCTCCATCCCTTCCCAGAGCTTGAGGGAATGCGAATAGAATTCTGAATTGCCCGGTAGATTGTAGTTCGCCCGCACAATTGTGGTGTTCCGCCCAACATTGCCGCCACCGATATAGCCCTTTTCCAGAACCGCAACGTTGGTCAGGCCATGTTCCTTGGCAAGGTAGAAAGCGGTAGCCAGCCCATGGCCCCCACCGCCGATCACGATCACATCGTATTCAGCCTTGGGTTCCGGATCGCGCCAGTGCGGCTTCCAGCCTTTGTTGCCGGTCAACCCTTCCCTGAGGATGCGCAATCCCGAAAAAACCATGTGCCTTCTCCACAGCAAAACAGGGCCAGCGTGCCAGCCCTGTTTCGAAGTATCAATGCTTTGCCGATCGGCTCAGAGTCGTTTTCGACAAATCCCGTCGGGTTCACGACATATGCGTGGCGTCAGGCACCTTCTGCAGCAGCGTCTTTCCAAACCAGCTGCGGCGCAAAACGTGGCCGTGTGAAGGCGAGGTTGTAGAACATGTCTTCTGTGCTCACACCCGGGATCGGGAAAGGCATGTCGTACTCTGTCTTGGTTTCAACCACGATGACCCGCTCGTTGTGCAAAAGCTGCGGCAGTTGCGCGCGGATCGCATCGGAGTCAGCCGTGGACATAACGTTAAACCCGCCGCGCACCTGCGACCAGACTGTTTCGTACACGTCCTGATCGCCATTGTAGCGGACCAGTGTTACGCGCAGGGAATATGGCCCTTCAGAGCGCGTCAGGAACTCCAGCGTTTCCAGCATTCCATCGAGATAGGCATCATCGATCGGATCTGTTTCCCGCGACAGCGCATCAGAGATCGTGAACGCCGCTTTGGTGTTCAGGCTCTTGTAGCGGAACGCATCGTGAAACGAGAAGGTTGCAGCGATGACAGTCAATACCAGCGACAGGAAGATCACAGCTTCGATCGACATGTTGCCATCGGTTTCACGGAAGAAACGAGCTAGGCGGTTTTTCAGCATTGTCTTAATCATGGTGTTACCTCGGCTCCTGCACGAATGCGGACGTTACGACCAACTGGGCATAGCCATCATCATCCAGGTTCAACTGCTTGCCGAACTGCGTTGTCGGCATCATCGGCTTGTACTTCAGGCAGGCGCGCATCATCATCAGATCGTTGTCCTGACCCGGTGTGAAGTTGATCACCGGCTGCGGATCCTGAGCTGCGTTCTGGCAATCAGCCGTGTAGCTCATGTTCCCCATGTTGCGCGGGTCCAGCTGGATCATCTCGAGACGCAGGTTGGCCTCGCAATCATCCATGATCGTCGCCTCTTCGCAGATGTCTTGCTTGACCGAGGCATAGCTTGGAACCTCGCCCGTGCTCAGACGGATATCGCGTGTTACCATATCAACCGAACGCTCCAGCATCGCGTGGCGCAGGTTGATAAATGAGATCTCAACAGCGGCTGCCAGTACGATAAAGAACACTGTGAAGTAGAGGACGAATTCGACGGTTGCCGAGCCTTCTTCTTCGCGGCGGAAGCGGGCTGCGAATTGCTTCATATTCGTAATCATTGGATCAGCCTCAGGTTGTTGATTTGACGTGCAATGGTGTCAAAGGCCTCGGCGATTTCATCGCCTTGCACATGGAAGAAGTGGCTTTCAGAAGATGCGCATGCACGCATGTCGTCGGCCGCTGCGGCATTGGTTTCAAAGGCTACGGTAAAGACCGTCACACCCTTTAGACGCGCCAGATCACACTGCTGCATCAACTGCGAGATGTTGGACGACTTGCTGGACAGCATGTTGTAGCTACCAGAGCCTTGTTCCTGCAGAGCCACATCGCCGTTGATGGCTGCACGCGGATCAGTCGGACGGTACTGTTCAGTGGTCTGACCGTCAGTCATCAGAACAATGAACTTTTCCGTTTCTTCGTCATGCCAGTCGATTGGGCGACCTTCGAAACGTGCGTCCACGATGCCGGCAGAAATCAGGTGGCTCACTTCGTCACGGTTGTTCGGATCAAGCAGAGCCAGACCGTACTTCATACCGTAGTGCGTGCCGGTGCCGTCGTGCATCCGCATGTCACCGATAAAGTCGACAAGATGCTGACGGTCCGAGGAATAGTACTGCACCGCAGTGTCCTGACCCGGGCACCAGCCCCAATCCATGACTTCAGGATCAAACGGCCAGTAGTTGAAGTGCGGGACATAGTCATCCGAACCCGGCATGTCTGTTGTCGCGAATTCATCAGAGTAAACCTCGATGCACGAACCTGGCATGTTGATGTTGATCTCTTCAACAGTTTCCTGCTCTGCCTCAGCGGCTGCTTCGGCTTCGCGATCTTCGGCGGTTGTACCGTCGTAGAACTGGGCCCAGTAGTCAAAGTTGACGTTTCCATAGCTGTATGTGCTGCCAGGAATCTTACCCTTGTTCTTGGTTGGTCCTTGATCGCTCAAATGACCGTTCTCATCGCCTTTGACCTGGAAATACTTCGACTTGCCTGTTCCGCCCTTGATCGAGGCGCCAAGGAACTGGTCACCATGAACCAGACGGCTGTCGTTGCTGATCAGATAAGCGACTGCACCCTGAAAGAAATCGTCCGCATCGCGCGAGGCACCTTCCGGGAAGCCTTCGATCTTGTGAGCCACATCATAGATGTCGTCACCATCAGTGTCGAAGTAGAATACAACATTCGAGATCGCCTGTTCCCAAGCAGAGAAGAAACCGGCTTGCTTCCAGGTCTGCGCGTCAGTCGACGCGTCACCGGAGCACGACGGGTCAACAGCACCTTCATCTGCGTTTTCGGCGTTGTTGCTGCAAAGCGAGTTACCAGGCGCGTCCTGGTCACCGTTGCCCCAACCGTTGTTCTCATTCTTGATCTTCGGGCGCTTGCCACGGAAGTAATCAAAGAGGATGTCGCCTGGGTTAACCTGACCGGCAAATGGAACAAGGCTCAGCGTTGTGACGCCGTTGCTATCTTCGGTCATCACTTTGTTGACGAAGGCTTGTGCCGCCGGACGCATCTTATCGATACGGTTGTTGAACCGCATCGAGCCAGAGATATCCAGAACGAGCGAGATTTCCACGTTGGAAATCTTTTCCTCGGCGGTGCTGCGGGACGGCGCTGTCATTTGGTCAAAGCCGGACATGTGCAGGAAGATGGTGTTCATCTCTGCAGTGCCCCATGCCGCGACGGTCCGCGCGTTCGCGCTTTCCTCAACATGCACGTCAGCCAGAACATCAATGATGCCTGCCTTTGCCATATAGTCTTCAACAACGGCGACCGGGTCTTGTTTTTGGTCTAGGTCGGTTGCTGCCAGAACGGCACGGTCCATAGTTGATTGCATCTTGGCCCGAACAGCTTCGAAACGCATGATATCAACCGAAGCGCCCGTAATCATCAAAATTAGTACAAGCATAAACACGGAAAAGATGGTGACGTTGCCGTCTTCATCCTTCGTGAAGCTCATCAGGTCTTCCCATTTCATTGTCTTACTCTCCATCCCACCAGAGCCCATTTTTCGCCAAGGACTCTTTCGGTATGGAGGCATCTTTAAGGGGAGATTGCGGCAAGCCTTTGGCCGTGAATGTGTCTTTTCAAGTCACGATCCAAGGCAATTCCAGCAAGATTGCGGCGAAAGTGCCCTAATGCCGCAATCTTGCCTAGATTGGCGCCAAGTGTGACGCCAATGAGTGTCAAAATGGTTTACAGGCCCTTGGCACGGTAACTTGAGGCCACCTTATCAATGGCGACAAGGTAAGCGGCCGTCCTGAGGTCGGTAACATCTTCGCGTTCGTGCCAGACCTTTCGCATGCTCTGGTAGGCGATCCGCATAGTGTCATCGAGACCCGAGCGAACCAGCTCCAGCTCATCGGCACCGCGCAGATATTTCTCTTTGAACTCCGGTGTCATGGACCATGCATCCCCAAGATAACGATCGAGCCGCTCCAGTTCGTCAATCACCAGTTGGTGGCGCGCCTCCTCCTGTCTGCGCTGCATCCGGCCAAAGCGGATATGCGACAGGTTTTTGACCCATTCGAAGTAGGAAACCGTCACACCCCCGGCATTCGCGTACATGTCAGGAATGATCACTGTGCCCTTTTCGCGCAACACATCATCCGCGCCGGCCGTAATTGGACCGTTGGCCGCTTCGATGATCAGCGGCGCCTTGATCCGCGCGGCGTTTCCAAGATTGATGACCCCTTCAAGGGCCGCAGGAATAAGAATGTCGCACTCTTCTTCCAGAACTGCCGCGCCCTCGGCTGTGTGACCCGCATCCGGGAACCCCGTGACGCCGCCATGCTTGACGATCCAGTCACGCACCGCATCCACATCGATGCCCTTCTCATTGAACAGGGCGCCATCGCGTTCAATGATACCGATGATTTGGCAACCATCCTCATCACGCAGGAACTTGGCCGCGTGGTAGCCCACGTTCCCCAACCCCTGAACAATGACGCGCTTGCCATCAAGCGAACCCGTCATCCCGGCTGCCTGCATGTCACGCTCATCACGGAAGAACTCGCGCAGCGCATACTGCACGCCGCGGCCGGTGGCCTCTACACGGCCGGCGATCCCGCCGGCATTCAACGGTTTGCCGGTCACGCAAGCACGCGCATTGATGTCCGTGGTGTTCATGCGCGCATATTGATCCGCGATCCAGGCCATCTCACGCTCGCCCGTGCCCATGTCGGGGGCCGGAACGTTCTGACTGGGATGAATGAGATCACGTTTCGCTAATTCATAGGCAAACCGCCGGGTGATCTGCTCCAGCTCATGTTCATCGAATTCCCTTGGGTCCAGACAGAGCCCCCCCTTCGAGCCACCAAACGGTGCTTCGACCAAAGCGCATTTGTACGTCATCAAGGCGGCAAGTGCCTCAACTTCGTCCTGGTTCACCGAAGGCGCGAAACGAATGCCGCCCTTAACCGGCTCCATGTGCTCGGAGTGAACAGACCGATAACCTGTAAAGGTCCGGATGCCACCACGAAGCCGGACGCCGAAGCGCACAGTATAGGTGGCGTTGCAAACCCGTATTTTTTCCTCGAGGCCTGGCGGGAGATCCATCAACGCGACGGCGCGGTTGAACATCAAGTCAACACTTTCTCGGAATGTCGGCTCATTGGCTGGTGCTGCGGCCATAATTGGTTCCTCCCATTGGCTACTGCGGTCCGGGACGACCCGCATCTTACCAATTGAGTCGGATCGTCTAAATTCGACGTTAACGCGACCCATTCAGCGACCCAACCGAATTATGGTCGAAATGCCGCCCAGATTCGCCAAAAGATTCGGGCAAATACCCGCTTTGTTAACTGCAGGGAAACAACCCAGTAATTACAGGGTTTTTTGTCACCAATTTTGAATAGAATTTGCCGAAATTGTCACTTAAATCGCCCCAATTTGGCCATCATGCATTGGCATAAAATGGGCATCGATAATCTGCCTAGTTGGCTTGTACCCGGTCTGCTCCGGGAGAGAGTAACGAAATGAAAGAGCGAATGAAGACGCCTCAGAGCGTCACCAATGCGGTGAGCGAAACACGCCGTTCGGCGACCGGTGGCTGGCTTGGCCGCTTCTGGTCTGACCAATCCGGCACTATGTCCTACGTTGCTGTCGCTGGCGCGATGGTGATGATGGTATTCGGCGGCATCGGCGTGGATATGATCCACGCTGAGCTGAAGCGTACCAAAATTCAGAATACGCTGGATCGTGCAGTGCTGGCGGCTGCTGCGGTCGAAAACGACATGGACGCTGAAACGGCGGTTCAGGAATATTTTTCCGCAATGAACCTGACGGACACTCTTGGCGCGATTGATGTTGAGCAAACCGAACGTAAAAAAAGAGTTTCCGCAGACGCGGCGGCAACAATGCCTTCGCAGTTCATGCAGCTGATCGGTGTTGATACACTCCAGGCCATCGGAGACGCGACCGCTGAGCAAAACATCAC
>JAHDIS010000102.1 GCA_020630695.1 Paracoccaceae bacterium
CGACGGCAAAGGCGCCGTGACCTTCCTCGTCCGCGTGAAAGAAGCGCTCGAGGACCCACGCCGGTTGCTGATGGATCTGTGATGATCTTCGGATTGTGAGGACAGATGGTTTCCCGCGCGCTCAAAGTTGTTGTTGCAGGGGTACTTGCTCTTGGGGCTTGGGGCGCGTGGTCACTCATCACAAAACCACCTCCGGTGTCGCCAGGCTTTCCATCGGGGTTGAAAACTTGGCTGAAGACTGGAAATGAAAGCCTATCGCTTCGATCCATTGATGAAGGCATAGAGTGGGTATGCATCGTTCCGGCGTATCAAGACTTGGATGACGGTCTTGCTGATCTGGGGATAGTTGCAGATGTGCCGCTCTACATTCCGGATGGAACCTTCTCCATTGTTTTGACCTTCAATGACGCGAGTCTGGAATATGTGTTGGTGGATTTTGGGACATACGGAATGTGGACCCGTGAACGCCGATGCCACTCTGCTGAAAGACTTCTTTCGATGCGTGTTGCTCCGGGGAAAGACGAAAAGGAACTTGTGATTCTCCCGGCAGACAAGCAAGCCCCATGACCCCCGAACGCACCGCCCTCACCTTCGTCCAACCGCAACTCTTTATCCCGATGAATTGAACCGCCATGGCCTACCTGCAACCCACAACACTGACCTGCCCGACCTGCCAATTCTCTGCGCAGATCAAGGTCGTTGTGGGCATCGGCCCCGGCTCCAATCGTGGGGACATTCCCTACGAACGGTACAAGTCCGCTCCTCCCTTCACCGAAGGTGAGAATGGCCAACTGCTTTGCCTCCACGATGGCACCGTCGTCTGGACAAACACGGCAGCCCGGAAGGCCCCCGAATGACCCCCGAACTCACCGCCCTCACCCTCGCCGCGCTGCTTCAGGTGGCACAGTTCTGCCTCTACTCGGTTCTGGGCAACCGTCAGGTCGGGGTCCGCAAGGCACTGGGCCCGCGGGACGCCAAAATTGAACTCACTGGTTATGCCGGCCGGGCCCAGCGCGCGTTGAACAATCACTTCGAAGGGCTGATCCTCTTCGGTATCGCCGTCATGATCCTGACCTACTCGGACCAGACCACCGAACTGACCTCGGCTTGCGCCGCGCTCTACCTGATTGCACGCGTCCTTTACGTTCCAGCCTATCTCTTCGGTCTCAGCCCATGGCGCTCTGTCATCTGGTTCCTTGGCTTTGGTGCAACCACCGTCATGCTGATCGCGGCGCTGATATGACCATCCCCGCACTCCAATCCGACCCGGCTCTTCTTTGTGCCTCAAATATCCCGGGGGAAGGCGCGCCAGCGCCGCGGGGGCAGCGCCCCCTGCCCCCGGCCCGAATTTCTCATCCCGTTTGCACGGAAAACCCATGCCCTGTGCATCGCTGATCTAAAGACAGGAGACCCCAATGTCCCAATATGATGTCATCGTCATCGGCTCCGGCCCCGGCGGTTATGTGGCTGCCATCCGCTGTGCCCAGCTCGGGCTGAAAACCGCCTGCGTCGAAGGTCGCGAAACGCTCGGCGGCACCTGCCTGAACATCGGCTGCATCCCGTCCAAAGCACTGCTGCACGCCAGCCATCAACTGCACGAAGCCGAGCACAACTTCGCCAAGATGGGCCTCAAGGGCAAAAGCCCATCGGTCGACTGGCCACAGATGCTCGCCTACAAGGATGACGTGATCGGGCAAAACACCAAGGGCATCGAGTTTCTGTTCAAAAAGAACAAAATCGACTGGCTGAAGGGTTGGGGCTCCATACCAGAGGCCGGCAAGGTCAAGGTTGGGGACGACATTCACGAAGCCAAGAACATCATCGTTGCCTCCGGCTCCGAGCCGACCTCCATCCCCAACGTCTCAATCGATGAAAAGATCGTGGTCTCATCGACCGGCGCGCTGGAACTGGGCAAAGTGCCCAAGAAGATGGTTGTGATTGGCGCAGGTGTGATCGGGCTCGAGCTTGGGTCCGTCTATGCACGGCTCGGGACCGAAGTGCTGGTTGTCGAATTCCTCGACACCATCACGCCAACCATGGACAAGGAAGTGTCCAAAAGCTTCCTCAGACTGCTGAAGAAGCAGGGCCTGTCCTTTACCCTGGGTGCCGCTGTGCAGGGCGTTGAAACCACCAAGACCAAGGCCAAGGTCACCTACAAATTGCGCAAGGACGACAGCGAACATACGGTTGATGCCGATGTGGTGCTCGTCTCAACCGGCCGCAAACCCTACACCGATGGTCTGGGCCTCGAAGCGCTCGGCGTGGAAATGTCCGACCGCGGCCAGATCAAAACCGATGCACATTGGCAAACCAACGTCAAAGGCATCTACGCAATCGGTGACTGCATTGACGGGCCAATGCTGGCCCACAAGGCCGAAGACGAAGGCATGGCCGCAGCCGAAGTGATTGCCGGCAAACATGGCCACGTGAACTACGGCGTTATCCCCAGCGTGATCTACACCCACCCCGAGGTCGCCAGCGTTGGTGCAACCGAAGAAGAGCTCAAGGCAGAAGGCCGCGCATACAAGGTTGGCAAGTTCAGCTTCATGGGCAACGGACGGGCCAAGGCCGTCTTTGCCGGTGACGGTTTCGTCAAACTGCTCGCAGACAAGGAAACCGACCGCATTCTGGGCGCGCATATCATCGGCCCAGCGGCCGGTGACCTGATCCATGAGATCTGTGTGGGAATGGAATTTGGTGCTTCGACCGAGGACATAGCACTGACCTGCCATGCCCACCCCACCTTCTCCGAAGCTGTGCGCGAGGCGGCTCTGGCCTGCGGCGACGGCGCAATTCATAGCTGAGGGCGATATGAACCGTCTGGTTTTGATCGGTACCGTCAGGACGGGTTTGGCTCGTGACGATGCCGGAGCAGCCTATCGAATGCCTCGGCTGCCCAAAGCCTGACCGTCACAAGGGTTGGCGGGTGGGCGCTTTTGGCCGTAGGCCAAACAGTGCCACCCGCCAAGCTCACCACATGCGTGGCTGGGCCTTTTCGGCGTAGGTCGCGTCGTATTCCGCACCACCAACTTCGCCGTTGGTCATATCAGCCAATATCTGCCCGACTGTGGGCAAGCCCTGAGACTGGTCCTCGCCAGACCACAAAGCCGACCGCATCAAGGCCTTGGCGCATTGCGTATAGACCTCGGTCACCTCAAACACGATCACCGTGGCAGGCTGGCGGCCCTTTTTTTCAAAGCTTGCGCGCAGATCAGCATCATCGGTCAGCGTGGCGTGGCCGTTCACCCGTACAGTCGTGTTGGTTCCGGGCACCATGAAGATCATTGCGGCTCGTCCATCCGAAACAATGTCGCGCAAACAATCCAGCCGGTTATTGCCCCGCCAATCCGGCATGAGCATGGTTTTCGGTCCGGCAACCCGGACAATCGGGTCAACGTCGCCGCGCGGGCTCCCGTGCACCCCGTCTGGACCAACCGTAGAAAGAACACAGAACCGCGCGCCTTCGATCCAGCGGCGGTAGAGCGGGGTCAGATGCTTGGCCACCTTTGAAAGGGCCGACGGCACAACATCGGGATAGAGCGCTTCAAGCGCATCGATCGAGTCGATCTTATTCAGTGACTGGGGCATCTGGGTCAAATCCCGCCTCACGCATCAAGTTGTTCGACGCCGTTTCAACGACGTCTTCCAGATGCGCAAGGAACGCATCCTGATCCATCCCCGGCTCAATCGGATCGAGGAACTCGACCACCGCCAAACCCGGCTTGCGCAGAATTCCGCGTTTGGGCCAAAAGAGCCCAACGTTGGTGGCAACCGGGTAGACCGTTTGCTCAAGCTGTTTGTACAACACAGCCGAGCCAACCTTGTATGGCGCTTTGACCCCCGGCGCGATCCGGGTGCCCTGCGCATAGATGATCAGCTGACCGGGATCTGCGGCGCCTTTTTCAACGTCCGACACCATTTTCTTGATCGCGGCACCTCGTTTGCCCCGATCCACCGGAACACAGCCAATGCGCATACCGTATTGTCCAACGATCGGCGAATACATCAAGATGCGCTTCATGATGAATTTACCGGCGGGTAAAGCGCCAAAAATCAGGAAGACATCCAGAAAACTCTGATGCTTTGCGACGATCAGTGCCTCGCCTTTAGGGGGTGTGCCGCGGATCTCAGTCTTCAGGCCAACCATCCACGGGGATGTCCAGCGAACCCAATTGCACACGAACAGGCAGGCTTTGCGCGCTCCGTTCTTGGACACCAGCGCGTAGGGGAACATGACGATCCCGGTAAGCGCGATAACGACGTAAATCTGGAAATTGAAGAACAAGGAGCGAAGCCACTGGATCATCACGAAAGGTCCTCCAACACGCGCCGCGCCGCATGGGTTGTTGAGAAATAGGCCACTGCCGCAGCCAGCAGCGGAATGAACAGGGGCAATATCCAATGCCAGCCCACAAAGCGCAGACCGGTCAGGAAAGCGCCCGTTTCGTCGGACCCCGGCGTGATTAACACGGCCAATAGACCCAGCAACATGCCTGCCGTCGCGCCCATGAGCGTGCGCAGGGTGAACCGGCGCACAAAGGCCGACGCGATGTAACCATCGGTTGCCCCGACCAGTCGCAAAACCGCGATGACCTGTGCATTGGCCGCGAGCGCCGCATTGGCCGCAAGAGTCACCATTGCGCCAGTCGCGGCGCCAATCAGCACGATAGACAACCAGCCGAGAGACCGCAGTTTGCCCGCCGCTTCGACCAGCGGGCGACGCCACCGCGTGTGTTCGTCCAATACCGCACCCGGCACTTCTGCGGACAGGCGCAGACGGAGGCCGTCGCTGTCATAGCCTTCGCCCTCTTCGATCACCTCGATCAATTGCGGGATCGGCAGGGTTTCCAGCGGCAGATCCGGCCCGAACCAAGGCTCAAGCAGCGCGCGTTGCTCTTCGGGGGTATATGCCCGCGCCGAACCCACACCCGGGGTCTGCTCTAACAGCCGCAAGGCCGCTGTGGTCTGTTCCAACATTTGACCGGCAGGCGCAGAAATTCGAATGGTCGAAGAGCGGGCCAGTTCGTCGCCCCAGTTGGTTGCCAGTCGTCCGGCTGCCAAAGACAACGCCAGCGCAAACACCGCAAGAAACGCCATGGCCGCCGCCGTGAACAGCGTCAGCCTGACAGTGAACCCCGCCGGCGGAACAACCCGGTCCGATCCAGCGTCCTGCGCCAGAACAAGCTGCAGCATCTTGGGATCAAACAGGTGCTTCACAAGTCTGCCCCCGCGCTTTGCAAGGTGCGGTTCGATATGCGCAGCACCCGGGCCTGAACCTGCGCTTTTGCCGCCCGGATCAACGCCAGATCATGCGTTGCGATCATGACCGTCTTGCCCATCTTGTTCAGCTCGATCAGCAGTCGCAAAAGCCGCTGGGACATTTCCCAGTCAACG
>JAHDIS010000002.1 GCA_020630695.1 Paracoccaceae bacterium
CTGCAAAGCCGTAGAACACGCGAATTTTCCGATCATTCTGACCAACGCCATACAAGCCGCTGAAACAAAGCTAGGTCTTCCAAGACCCCTATTCTCAACCAGCGAAATCCTGACCCGCGAAGTGGTGGATGAAACCGGGAAACGCTTCAAACTTCGCATCGGCGTTATTGGCTTGTTGCCGCCCGAAGTCATGATGGGGCTGCAGCACCGCACCAACTCGTGGCTCGAACTCCAAGACTGCATGCACGCAACACGGGAAACCGCTGGCAAGCTGCGGGCAGAAGGCGCAGATATTATCGCGGTACTGGCCCACACCGGGATCGGCGCAAACCGACCTCAGGAAAACTCCAATTCGCTGGCAAACCAGTTGATTGGGTCCCCTGAAATTGACGCTGTAATTCTCGGTCACAGCCACGAAGTCTTTGCCCAATCCGGCACCCAACTCGGCAGAGTCGCCATCCAGGCCGGGCATAGCGGATCTCATCTGGGGTTAATCGATCTGCACCTGCATGGCACAGAGGGCGCGTGGAACCTTGTTTCGGCGCAGGCGAGTGTTCGGCCTTCATCTACAGCCTTTAGGCCTGAAGAGGTAAAACCATCAAAAGCCTTTGCAGCCCAATTCGCGACCGCTCACCGGGCAACCGCTGCATTAATGCGCCAAGTGGTGGGTCAAACGACACGCCCTTTGCACAGCTACTTCTCGCGGATCACCAGTGCTTTGCCGGAACGGTTGATTGGACAGGTTTTGCGGGATTACACCGCGCGCCGCCTATCAGACATCAACGCCGATGGGGTTCCAGTCCTCGCGGCCGTCCCCCCGACCAAGTGCGGCGGCCCTGACGGCTCTGAACATTTTTGCGATGTCCCCCCCGGGCCAGTTTCCCTTCGGCATTTGCTGCAACTTTATCCCTACCCAAATAGATTTGCCGCCGTTCACCTGACCGGCGATGACCTGCGCACTTGGCTGGAGCGTTCCGCGCAGACATTTCTGACCGTTCGGCGTGGGCAAACGCGGCAGACGTTGCTGAATCCCGCAACGCCTGGCTATCTCTGCGACAGCCTTGAAGGGTTGACCTATGCCATCGATATTTCGCGGCCGGTTGGCGAACGAATTTCGAGCATCCAACATGCAGGCAAACCAGTTTTACCCGATGACGTGTTTATCGTGGCTATGTCTGATTTTCGTGCTTTTGGTGGCGGAGGGTATTTGGGTTCCGACCGCAACATCGTGATATTTGAACCCGAAACCGATGTGTTTTCGTTGTTACAAAGTCACATCGCGGAATTTGGCAGCAACCGCATCCCGGACCAGCCAACCTGGCGGTTTTCCCCGCTTCCCGGCACCTCCGCTGTTTTCGAAACAGGAAAACATGCCCGCAACTACGCCCGGCTGGATTGCCTTCCTGAACTGAATGACCTTGGCGATAGTTCCAATGGCTTTGCTCGCTTTGAACTGATGCTGTAAGACTGACGCGCACCGCTCCTTTGGCGGAACCACGTTTAGAAATGAGTAACCGATGTTCAAATTCCTGTTCGGCATGGCAACAATGGCTGCATTGGCGGCCTACGTCACAAACCCCACGCAAGAAGACGCCGAGGCCGAGATGCGTGTGCAACTGATGACTGCCTTGGCCAATGAAGACCTGAAAGGCAAAAACGGGGCCGAAACCGCCGCACTTCTGGGATGCCGGCTTAATCCGGACACCTGTTATGACTTGTTGCGCTCAGGCATCGAAATGACCTTTGAGGACCGTCACCTCTATTCCAAGCTGGAGTTGGAAGGCTTTGAAAGATCGGCAAACTGCTATGGCCTGTACACAAGGTTCATCTGCCCGGGCGGCCTAAAAAAAGACTGATCCAAACGCTCAGTCAGCGAAGCGCGTCAGTCCTGTACAACTTGACCGACAACCCACCAAAGGCCACGGGTGGCCCGGCAGGAACAAATGGCAGGCCGGTGGCCTTGGCCAGTCCACCGTCTGATGTAACAATGCCTACGCGCCAGCCACCAAAGTGCTCTTTCAGAACAGACCCGAGCGAGCCGTAGAGACCAAACAGCAAATTGCGATTGCCGATGCGCGCGCCATAGGGCGGGTTTACCATGACCAGACCTGGTGAGCCTTCGGGACGGCGCAGTTCGCTGATCGGCTGGCGTGTGAACGTGCAAAATTCAGCGACGCCCGCCCGTTCGGCATTGGCATGGCTGTTTCGAATGGCGCCATCGTCCCGATCGTAACCGCGAAACAGCAAACCCTCTTTACCCGGGCTTGGCGTAGCAGCCTTGGTCACTGAAATTCGCTCAGCAATCGCCAGATCCTCAAATGCAAAGCGGCGGCTTCGGCCCGGATCGAGACCTGCCGCAATTTCCGCCGCTTCGATCACAAATGTTCCCGAGCCGCACATGGGATCGATCACAGGTTCCTGCCCCGCATATCCACATTCGCGCAGGAAAAGAGCAGCCAGGGTTTCCCGCATGGGCGCTTTTCCAACCGCTTCTTTGTGGCCCCGTTTGTGCAGTGGATCGCCCGATGTATCTATGCTGAGCGTCACAAGGTCGTCTTCGATCCGGACCATGATGCGCAGTTCAGCGTCGTTCGACAACGGTACACCGGCTGTTTCAGCAATCGCGCGCTCTACTCGCTGGCGCGCTGCCCTATCGTGGTAGATCTTGGATTTGCGACAGACCGCTTCGACGCGAACCGGGATATCCGGGCGCAGCAGTGCGGCCCAATCAACTTTGCGCGCGCGTTTGTCCAGTTGCGCCAGATGGAATGCCCGGAATGAGGCAAACCGAGCCAAGATTCGCCCCGCTCCGCGCAATTGCACATTGGCGCGGGCAACTTCGTCCCATGAGCCTTGGAAGGTAACACCTCCGGGAACACATACCGGTTCCGCAAAGTGTTTCTCCAACACTTCCTCGCGCAGTGTTTGCTCGAGGCCCGGAGGAGCGGCGGCGAAAATCTCGAATGCTTCGGTCATGCCTGCAGCCATATCCCAGCGCCTGCCAAAGAGCGAGAGCGCAGATCCAAGCCTGCCGTTGCAATCCGCTCAGGCCTGCCTTACATGGATCACCGAGAGGTTGGCGCGGGCAAGCGCCTCGCCAACCCGGTCAGGTCCGGAAGGAAGCAGCCGTAACGAGCCCCGCTTGGGTCGATGTCCAGCCTCTCACCTTTCTATCCCAGCAGATTCGTACTCTAGGGAACGATGCGATCTATCGCGCGCATCGCGCCGATGCTTTTATCGTAAACCAAGGTCAGAACACGTTTCTGTCGAAGCGCGATCTGCGGAACGGTGCGTACAGCACCGGCGGCAAGCGTTGCCGCGATAAAACCGCGGCGCGTCAGGGCGGGCATGGACAGCCCTCCATTTTGTTGCGAGTGATTCTCATGTGGGGATTGTGATGTCCAATTGCAACCCGCGCGCGGGCTGGCCATAGTACATCCATGACCGGACCTAGATACCCTGCCCTGATTCAATCCCTCCCGGAAACCGTGCCTTTTGTCGGCCCCGAAGTTCAGGAAAGGACCTTGGGCCGGCCATTCCGCGCCCGCATTGGCGCAAATGAATCCGTTTTCGGACCATCGCCCAAGGCGATTGCCGCCATGCGGGCAGAATCTGCCGAAATCTGGAAATATGCGGACCCGACTAACCACGATCTGAAACACGCATTGGCCGCCGATATGGGATGCTCCACCGACAATATCATTGTCGGCGAAGGCATTGACGGACTTTTGGGGTACATTGTGCGACTACTGGTGGAACAAGGGGACACGGTAGTTACGTCCGATGGTGCCTACCCCACGTTCAATTACCACGTGGCCGGTTTCGGCGGCGTTCTTCACAAAGTGCCTTACAAGGACGATCACGAAGATATCGACGCTCTTTTGTCCAAGGCCGCCGAGGTGAAAGCCAAACTGGTTTATCTCGCCAACCCGGACAACCCGATGGGCACTTGGTACGACGCGGCGCATATCGAAAAAGCACTGGATCAGATCCCCGACGGCACCGTCCTTGTGCTTGACGAGGCCTACATAGAATTTGCGCCTGCCGGGACGGCCCCGAAAATCGATCCCGAAGACCCCCGCGTCATTCGGTTTCGCACCTTTTCGAAGGGGTACGGCATGGCCGGTGCCCGTGTTGGCTATGCCTGCGGTGCCAGTGCTTTGATCCGGGCCTTTGACAAAGTGCGCAATCATTTTGGGATGAACCGGGCCGCGCAGGCGGGCGCCTTGGCGGCTCTGGGCGATCCCGAATGGCTGCAAGAGGTTGTTTCCAAGGTCTCCAGCGCGCGCAATGAAATCGCAAAGATCGCTGCTGGTCACGGGCTAACCGCCCTGCCGTCTGCAACAAATTTCGTGGCGCTGGATTGCGGAAAAGACGGAGACTACGCCCGAGCTGTGCTGGCAGCCTTGGTCGAATCCGGCATTTTTGTCAGAATGCCGTTTGTGGCCCCACAGGATCGGTGCATCCGTGTCAGCGCAGGGAAACCAGAGGACATTGCTGCCTTTGCAGAAGCACTACCCGCCGCGCTGGACCGAGCATCAAAGCCTTAAGACGGCAGTCACATTCAGGCTTTTCGCAAAAGTGACCTGACAGACGCAGAAACTGCGCTATTCTGTCACGGGCAAGGGCACTGCGAAAGGACACTGCCATGATGGACAGCAACCATCCCAAACGGGTCGAGGACTATACGACCGCAAACATGGTGCTCTTGTTCGTCAATCTTTTGTGGATATTCGGCGCAGTGTGGACCGCCTGGGGCATCGGGGCCGTCATGGTTCTAGGGGCGATCCTGAACCACGCCATCACCCGGATCGAAATTGCCCGAAGACGTCACGCAATCTACATCACGTCGCGCGGAAAAAACGCACCAGACTAGACAGCATCAGGTCTGCACGGATTGCGAAATCGCTGACGCGGCGGCGCTGACGCCCCCCTGTCCGTGTGGAATTTCCAATGCGCCGAGGCCGGCCTCCACAACACCCAGCATGCCCAAAATCATATGTGCATTCACATGCCCCATGTGACCAAAGCGGAAAAACCCGGTGCCGTTGGGGTCATCAGGTTCGGACATGCCCAATCCTATCCCCAAAGTCACACCACCGTTTTTGTCGGTCCATTCGCGCAGTCGGCTGCCATTGGGCGCGCCAAGGCGCGCGGCGGTCACGGCATGACTGCGATTGACCGGATCCGCGATGTTCAGCGTCAATGGTCCACCGTCCGCCCAAACATCACATGCGGCCCAAATTGCGCGCGCCAGTGATTCATGGCGCTGCCAGATGGCCTCGATCCCTTCGGATTTGATCATGTCCAAGGCAGCACGCAGCCCGAACAGGTGATGCGTGGGCGCAGTTCCATCGAAATACTGGTAGAATACCTCAGGGTTCGCCCGCGGCGACCAATCCCAGTACCGAGACACCCGCGGCATCGATTTCCGAACGGCATCAGCTCGATCATTGAAGAAAACGAAGCCAAGACCCGGCGGTGTCATCAACCCTTTTTGCGAACCGGTGATCATGACGTCCACGCCCCATGCGTCCATCTCAAACCGATCACACCCCAGCGACGCGATGCAGTCCGCCATGAGCAACGCCGGATGCCCCAATTCGTCCAAAACGGCCCGGAGCGGCGCGATTTCAGAGCGGACCGAGCTGGAGGTATCGACATGAACGGCAAGGACAGCCTTGATTTCATGGTTTTTGTCCGCAGCCAATGCCGCACGCACCCGTTCCGGATCAATCGGCGTCTTGATCCCGTGATCCAGAATATCGGCCTCGATTCCCATGCCCTCGGCCATGTCCGCCCAGCCATAGGCAAAACGACCACAGGCAGGCACCAGTACCTTTTCGCCCGGGGCTACCGTATTCGCGAGCGCTGCCTCCCAAACGCCGTGCCCATTTGCAATGTAGATCGCAACCTGCCCGCTGGTCCTTGCCACATAACGAAGATCGGGGATCAGGGTCGCGACCATCTCTGGCAACGCGCCTTCATAGATATTCGGGGCCGCCTGATGCATGGCTTGCAACACGGCATCAGGCATGACCGAAGGACCGGGAATAGCCAGATACTGGCGTCCGTTGGACAATGTCATTGCAGGAACTCCTATGGCGCAAATCACGCCCTGTCTGACGCCCAACCTAGCTATGCGGAACGCGCCGTCAATCGGCGTATTGCAGCTGGCGCCGCGCTTGCCAGCAGGCGGCTCAGCCTCTAAACCCCGCCTGATGGCTGCGAACGCAGTCAAACCGATAGGATATTGGAATGCTGGCCAAACTCTGGAGCCGGGTTGAACAGGCTGAACGCCGCTTTCGGCGGTCCTGGGGCAAGGATATAACCTCCCCGTCCGGTCGCCGTTGGGCCCGACTGCACTATCACCTGTTTGACCATGCATTTCTGCGCGTTCTGTGGACGAATTTCTGGCCCGTGGCACCCGGTGTCTGGCGGTCCAACCAGCCGACGCATGCGCGGTTCGAAAAATATGCGCAAATGGGCATCAAAACCGTCGTGAACCTGCGCGGCGAAGACAAGCACGCGCACTACCTGTTCGAAAAGGAAAGTTGCGAAGCGCTCGGGCTGACCTTGGTCAACGCCAAGCTGTGGGCCCGCGAAGCAGCGCCGCGCAGCCGTATCGTCGATGTGATCGAAGCGATCAGAGCCGCAGAACGCCCATTGATGTTCCATTGCAAGTCCGGTGCGGATCGGGCCGGATTCGTTGCCGCCATGTACCAGTTGGTTTTTGACGGACAGCCAGTAGAAGTCGCCCGCAAACAACTTGGCCTGAAGTACATCCATCTCGACTTTACCAAAACCGGTGTTCAGGACTATGTGCTGGACGTCTACGAGGCACGACTGACACAAGGCGATATTGGTTTTGAGCAATGGATCAGAACCGAATACAAAGCCAAGCATCTTCAATACGGCTGGGACAATAGCCGCCCGGCACTTGAGACAGCCAAGGTCATGATCCAGTGACAGAGCCATCCTCAAAAGGTTTACTGCGCTGGCTTTGGCGCGGGTACCTCAAACGCTATGCCGGGCTCATGGCGATTGCCATGCTCTTCATGGCGATTGAGGGATCCATGTTCGGCATGCTCAGCTACATGATGAAACCCATGTTTGACGACGTGTTCGTCGGGGGAAACCGGGACGCACTGGTGTGGGTCGGGTTGATCGTCATGGGCATTTTCGTGACGCGGGCCTTTGCCAGCGTCATTCAAAAAGTCATCCTCAC
The DNA here is from genome assembly GCA_020630695.1 of Paracoccaceae bacterium. Lineage (GTDB taxonomy): Bacteria > Pseudomonadota > Alphaproteobacteria > Rhodobacterales > Rhodobacteraceae > Thalassococcus_A > Thalassococcus_A lentus. The sequence continues at coordinate 7,229 of JAHDIS010000002.1, forward strand.
CCGTGTCTCGCAACTGACAATGGGCGATCTGCGACAGGATATGCTGGCCCACCTGATGCGGTTGGACACCAGTTTCCACCAGCACTACGGACCCGGCTATCTGATCCAACGCGTCGAAGGCGACGTAAACTCGATCGCCAAGGTCTGGAGCACTTTGATCACCGGCGCAGGACGGGATGTCATTGCCCTGATATCACTGTTCGGCGTGGCGCTTTCCATCGATTGGCGCTGGACGCTGGTAGCGCTTCTGGGCGCGCCACTTTTGATTGGTCCGACGATATTTCTGCAACGTTTTGTCCGGGGCAATGCCCGCACGGTGCGTGATGTTGCTGCCCGCCTGTCCACGCGTCTGAACGAGATTTTCCACGGCATCACCGCTGTCAAACTGAACACACTCGAAGATTACCAATCCGAAAAATACGGGGATCTGACGCGCCAGCGCGTGCGTCTTGAAACACGGTCGGCAGCCGGTCAGGCATCTTTGCCGGGGCTGATCGACGTTATGTCAGGCGTCGGCTTTGTCGGCGTGCTGTTCTATGGCGGCAGTGAAATCCTCGACGGCGATAAAACCGTTGGCGACTTCATGGCCTTCTTTACGGCCATCGGCCTTGCCTTTGAACCGTTGCGCCGTTTGGGTGCGGTCAGCGGTGTCTGGCAAGTTGCAGCGGCAAGCATCGAACGCATCAAGGAAGTTCTGGAAACACGCCCGGCCCTCAGGGACCCGTCAGACCCAATGCCAGCACCGAACGGCGTTCCCGAAATCATTCTGGACAATGTTGAATTGTCCTACGGCAATGCACCTGTGCTCAATGGTCTGAGCTTTCGGGCGGAAGCTGGCAAAACCACCGCTCTGGTCGGCGCGTCCGGTGCGGGCAAGACAACCGTTTTCAACTTGCTTACCCGTTTGGTGGACCCCGCAAGTGGCGTGATCGAGGTCGGATCGATCCCGGTTAATCTGATGCGCATCGAAGATTTGCGGCAGATGATTTCCGTCGTCAGCCAAGAAGCGTTGCTGTTCGACGAAACGCTTTTGGAAAACATTGTTCTGGGGCGCGAAGTTGAGACGCAGGATTTGGACAGTGCCTTGCAGGCCGCCCATGTTTCCGACTTTGTGCCAAGACTGGAGCAAGGTCTTGATAGCCCGGTCGGGCCCAGAGGGTCCAACCTTTCAGGCGGTCAGCGTCAGCGCGTTGCCATTGCGCGCGCGATCCTGCGCGACACACCAATCCTGCTGCTGGACGAAGCCACAAGCGCTCTGGATGCCAAATCGGAAACCATTGTGCAGGAAGCGCTCGAACGCCTATCGAAAGGGCGCACAACGCTGGTCATCGCCCACCGGCTGTCCACTGTCCGCAATGCAGACAAGATCGTGGTGATGGATGCAGGCCGCGTGGTTGATGAAGGCACCCATGATGAGCTTATCGCCCGTGAGGGACCGTACAAGGCGCTCTACGCGTTGCAGTTCAACGACGAATAGCCGAACTCAGGACTTGCGGTACGCCGCGGCCAGACGCTCTGGATTGGTTCCGGCAAGATAGCGCAGCAACGTGGTCAGGTTTTTGCCACCTCTGCGAATCCAGCCCTGTTTTTGGTATTTCTCAGCGGACGTGATCGCCGTTGCATCAAGGGCCCTCAACCGAGGTCGCAAACTGCGCGCCAACGCCACGTCTTCCATCAAAGGGATATCCGGAATACCGCCAACATCTTGCAGGATTACGCGGGGCAACAAGAGCCCCTGATCACCATAAGGCAAACCAAACAGGCGCGATCGCATATTGGCCCAACCGGCGACTGTTCGTGCGGCGAAACCAGGCGCATCAAAGGCCAGCCGGAAATGATAGGCGTCGGGTGCCATCAGGGCCGCTTTCACTGGCTTGGTCCAACCACTATCCAGAACCGTGTCAGCGTGCAGCAGCAAAACCCAATCGCCCTGCGACGCAGAGACGCCCCGGCGCAGCTGCCCACCACGCGATGCCGCACCTGTCACGACTTCGGCCCCGGCGCTGGCCGCGATGCTCAGGGTTTCGTCAGATGAGCCGCCGTCAGACAGGATCAACTCACGGATCAGGCCTTCTGCGAGACCTTCACCCAACGCGCCCAAACAGGCCGGTAGACGATCTGCTGCATTCAGAGTCGGAATGATAACGGAAATTGGTGCTCGCATGGGTCTGGTTGGTCTCCCTGCCCCGGTCTATATGAGAAACAACCAGCGTTGGGGAAACCAAAAATGCACGACGAACGACAAGTCATCCGTGTGGGTGGAGCAGACGCCCGCGACTTTCTGCAGGGTCTCATCAGCAATGACGTAAACAAGCTGGCAGATGGGCTGGTCTACACGGCGATGCTTACGCCACAAGGCAAACTGATCGCTGACTTCTTTTTGGTGCCCTGCGGCGAAAACATCCTGATCGACGTGCACGCCGATTTGGCGGCAGGGCTGCTGCAAAGGCTGACCATGTACAAACTGCGATCCGCCGTTGATCTGGAAATGACGGATCGCCAAGTCACACGCGGTCTGGGCGAACCCCCGTCAGGCGCGTTTGAAGACCCCCGCCATCCCAGCCTTGGCTGGCGCGGCTACGATGATCAGCCAGGACAAGATGTAGACTGGGACGCAATCCGGGTCGCAGCCTGCGTGCCGCAATCCGGGATCGAACTGGGACCAGACACTTTCATCCTCGAAGCCGGGTTTGAACGGCTCAATGGAGTCGATTTTCGCAAAGGCTGTTACGTCGGACAGGAGGTGACAGCCCGGATGAAACACAAGACCGAACTGCGCAAGGGTCTGGCAACTGTCACAGTGGACGGCAGCGCCGACGTCGGTACCGAGATCACCGCAAACGACAAGGCGGTGGGCACGCTCTACACGCAGTCAGGCGGACAGGGGATCGCCTACCTGCGGTTTGACCGGGCGCAATCAGAAATGATGGCCGATGGCGCATTGCTGCGCCTGAACAATACCTGATTGCTACCGAACCAGCGTTTTGTGATGCACCAGAACAGCAGGTGATGCGCCAGCCGAGCGATACAGCTGCTCGGCCTGTTGATTGAAGGCATGATGGCTGACGGCCCAGCTGCAAAAACCATTGCACGTCATCCAGTCTTCCAAATGCTCGATAAGTGCGCGCGCCAATCCACGCCCGCGCACGCTGGGCGCCACATAGAGATGATCAATAAAGATACGGTCAGCCTTTTGATGCAACGGGCCTGAAAGGCGGTTTTGCGGAATAACCAATGCATAACTAACCAACCCCCAACCTGCGCAATGTCCAAAAATGAACGCGCCCCGGCCCGACAGATCTTCCAGTATTTGGAGATATTCATGATCCTGCCCATGCGCGTGAAAGACATGTGGCAATCGCTCGGCATGGTAAGTGTGGAGCCCCCGGAACAAGGGTAAAACCTGTCGCGGCATCGCATCGACAATCTCAAACATAAAAAAGCCTCCTGGCTGAATGCCGGAGGCTTTCTGAGATCGATATCCCCCGGCGAATGCACGGGGGAAGGTTCGGCCGCGCGGGTTATGCGCGTTCCGAATATTCCATGGTTTCGGTGTTAACGACGATCATCTCATCCTGCGCAACAAAAGGCGGCACAGAGACACGTACGCCGTTGTCCAGCACAGCAGGCTTAAAGCTGTTTGCAGCGGTCTGACCTTTGACAACCGGCTCAGTCTCAACGACCTGGCAAGTCACCTTTTGTGGTAGCGTCGCGTTCAGCGCTTCTGCGTCGTAGAATTCGACGACGATGGTCATGCCGTCCTGCAGGAATGGGCGACGATCGCCCAGAATCTCCGCGGCAAGCTGCACTTGGTCGTAGGTTTCGGTGTCCATAAAAATCAGCTGGCCAGAGTCTTCATACAGAAACTGCATGTCTTTCTGTTCCAGCCGAACACGTTCGACTTTGTCAGCGGAACGAAAGCGTTCGTTCAGCTTTGAGCCATTGCGCAAGTTGCGCAGTTCGACCTGAGCAAAGGCACCGCCCTTGCCGGGCTTTACGTGATCGACCTTTACAGCCGCCCACAGTCCGTCGTTGTGCTCAAGCACGTTCCCGGGGCGGATCTCGTTTCCGTTGATTTTAGGCATGTGTCAAAACCATGGCAAAAGGTTGATGATTTGTTGTCAGTTCCTATATCTGCCCAGTGTACCCCTGACAAGACAACGAAATATCGTGCTGCATTTGCAGAAAGATATTCGCTACGCGCATGGGTGCTATGCAATTTGAGGGTATCCGAATCGTTCTGAATCGGTCATAACCCGCGTCACGCCTAAAAAGACAAGAGCCAAAAAACAAAGGTCAAATCATGAAAGATTTCGTTGACGGCACCGCCTTTAATTCAGAGCAGGGCAACCGCTCCCGCAAGCTTTTTGCGGCTGTTGTGCTGGCCGCTTTGGATGATGCGATCGCCGACGACAAGAAATACGGCAACGGACCCGAGCAGATTGCTCGTTGGGCCCGCTCTCGTGATGGCCGTGAAGTTCTGAGCTGCGCCGGGATTGACCCGAACGAACGCGTAGTCAAAGGACTCATGGAATTCGTTGCCAAAGGTGTTCGTACCTCTGTCGCGCTGTCGCGCGAAGAAAGCGAGCGCCGCAATGCTGCTGCTCAGCAGGCCGAAGCTGCCTAAGGCTAAGCAAACGGTTACAACCAATTGAGAACGCGCCAGTCTGGCGCGTTTTTTTTATTCTAGAAGAACCACAACCACTGGCGCACGACCCAGATTTCCGCGGCCAGCAGCACGACAACCAATATGCGCATGGGCCATGTGGAAAAGCGCCGAAGCATACCCACCGACAAAACAGTCACCAAAGCGGCTTCTATTGGTGCGACCCATCGGGCGTGATGTTGGCTATCCCAATAGCTGATCGGGCTTTCGTAGACCCAATTGGTCAAAGGCCAGAAATGCGGGCGTCCATCATCATGATGCAGCGGAAAGTCTAGCAGCAGATGCAGCAACGCAGCGCCTGCAAGAGCCATCAAGCCCGCTGACTTTTTCCAAAGTCCAACTGCGAACAATGCCCCCCAAATGACAAACGAATTGTCGATGGCAAAGACCGTTTGCCAAGTCGTCGAGAAATAAAGCGTACCAAATACATGCCCGGGTGGCATGCCAAACAGGAACAGAGCTGCTCCGGCCAAAACGTAAAGAGACAGATCTGGCAACAAGGCGCCCAATAGGGCCAGCCCGGTTACGCGGCGGTCATCAGGCCGGGCAAATGCAGCAGCGCCAACAATCAAATGCGCAGGCGTGTTCACCCTAGCCTACCAATCAATCGTATTCCTGGCTCATCAAGACGCGGTGGATTTCACGGCGTACCAGTTTGCGGACATTGCGGGTGATACGTTCGCCCAAGGCACCCTGCAATTCATGGCGCACAATTTCAGACACCATATCGCGCAGCATGTCTTCGTCGATCATACCTGCGTCTTCGCTGAACCATGTGGGCGGTGCATCCACAGGCGCGGGTCCAGACACTGGCTGATCATTTATGACGGCAGGTTCCTCTTGTTGAGCCGCGTCATCATCCGACTGTTCGCGGTCCTGCCATTCCAGCGTTTCGGCGGGCCGATGGACAAATGCAGCCTGGGCAGCGCTTACTCCGTCGGCATCGTAGTCTTCGTCTTTCTGGGCAACCATTTGTTCCAAGGCCGCAATCTTGGTCTCCAAAGACTGACTTTGTGGTTCATGATTGGCAGGTTCATGATCAGGTTCGGGCATTTCACCGACCGTGTCGTCCGCATTTGCTTGCGGCTCATCCTCGACAACTGCTTCAGCCACCGCTTGGGCTTCAGGTTCGGCTTCTACTTCCGCTTCTGCGTCAGTCTCGGCTTCTGCATCGATCACAGCAGCTTCAACAATCTCATCGACCGGAACTTCCTGATCCGGTGCAAAGGCCTCGTCTTCCAGAAGGAACGCAGGTTCAGCGTCTTTCTCCTCCAGAACACGTGAAATCTCTTCCTCAACCAACTGTGCGAGCACGCCGTTGGCTGAATCTGCCGAACCGGAATCCGCGGCCTCGGCTTGGTCGACATCTCTGGCATCATCGCTCTGCTCGTCATCGGCAGCGGTCAAATCCAGTCTGTTATCAGTGTCGCCTTTTTCATCGGGAACTTCATCGTCGAGTCGGTCGACGGAATTTAACGTCAGGATACTGGAGCGGGCCGAATCTTCTGAGTCTGTGCGCGCAACACTGTCCAGCAAGGACTCGGATTCACCGTGATCGTCCGAACCTGTCTCAGGCTCAAACTTTGGCTCGGTCAGCAATACCGGCCCTGCACTTTGGTCAGCGGCTTCGGAATTGGCCTCTCGCTCTGCGGCATCTTCTTGAACACGAAGCGCCGGCGTCAGCACCAAACGGTCGAGTTTGGGCGACGCTGCCTTGGGCTTGGCGCGCGCGTCTTCTGAAACGAGTCTGCGGATTGAGGACAGTACATCCTCGATCTCAACGTTCGTAACTGGATCGGACATTGTTATTTTCCACTCTCACCTCAGGCAGCATTCTACCCTCCGGGAGAGATTCTCACAACAGATGCTGAAAAAACTAATCTTTTCCAATCGCACGCAAGACACGGTCCAATTCACGACCCTGTTTCGACAGCTTTGCAGGCGCATCTTTTACCAGATTATAGTACTCGGCGGGATCATACCGCGGCACGTCGAGACCCAAATCATCGGCAGTCAACTGACCCAGCGTGAAGAGCACCGCGTACCCGGCGATCATCTCATCAACCTGCGCCGAAACGAGGCTGGCGCGTGCGTCAAGCAATTCCTGTTCTGCATCCAAAACATCGAGCGTCGTACGTGCGCCCAGTTTCGCTTCTTCGCGAACCCCTCTGAAGGCCACCGTCGATGCGCGAACCTGATCTTCGAAGGCGTCTCGGCTGGCACTTGCGACCCTGAGTTGGGCGTATGCATTACCCACAGCTTGCGCAATATCGTGACGGGCCGTGTGCAAACTGCCACGAGCCGCATCGCGCTCTGCACGCGCCTGCCGAACGGCGGAATTCAACGCGCCACCCGAATAGATTGGGCCCGATGCATTCAATCCGATCGAACCGCCGCGGTTGTAACCGCGCGCACCAATGTTTTCCGTGATCCCGTAGCGGCCATCCAATGTGACGGTCGGAGAAACCGCCGCCTCGGCGAGAGCGATTCCCAGTTCATTCGCAGCCACCAAACGCTGCGCACGCACCATCTCCGGATGGTTCCGCAAAGCAATCGCCTTGGCGTTTTCGACATTGGCTGGCAATCTGGGCAAGCCGCGTGGGGCAACCAATTTGCCGGGCTTTCGACCAATTGCCGCACGATATTCTTCAATCGCGATCTGCAACTGGCCTTCGGCAGCAGCCAATGCGCTGCGCGCAGCCGAAAGCCGCGCGTCGGCCAGAGACACGTCAGTCCGTGTCACTTCACCGACCTCGAAACGGTCCCGCGCGGCGCGCAATTCCTGCCTGATGACCCGCACGTTGTTCTGGCGCAGAGCGACGGTTTCAATCGCGCGGCGCATTTCCATGAACGCCTGAACGGCGCGGAACATTACCTGCTGTTCCGCCGACACCAGACCGGCGCGTGTCGCCAAGACAGCTTCTTTGGCTACATCGATTCCCAGCCTGTTGCGGCCGCCATCAAACAGGGTGATTTGCGCCAGAACATTGATGCTGGCCGTGGTTGACGCCGATCCAGCCGCCGAAAACTGGCTCGTTGTTACAGGAATGCCCCCGACGAAGGTCGTCGACGGGCGGAACGCACCAGTGACACCAAATGTCCGTGTCACATCGCCAGCCCAGGACACAACCGGACGAAGAGCCGCGATCGCTTGGGCCACATCCTCATCAGCGGCCCTCAGAGTTGCACGGTTTTGCTCCAGCAACCCGCTGTGGCGATAGGCTGATGTCAAGGCATCCGCCAATGTTTCAGCCTGCGCTTGAGCCGATACCGCCACAAGGGTCAAAGCCACAGAAACAGCTTTTGCAAATCTTCTACCTGCCTGCACCAATACTACAGCCTCCTGAGCTTGCCCCTATGCCCGATTACATGTCAGAGCGCGAATTCATGTGACTTTTCAAATCCATCCAAAACCGGCGCGCCTGCGTTGAACGCGTAGCGCCAGGTCACAACACCATCGGACTTGTGCCCGATCCGAACCGTGCCCAACGCGTCATCCATAAAGATGCAGACCATACGACCACCATCCTTGAGCTGCGCAATCAGCGACTCGGGCACCTGTTCAACGCCCCCTTCGATGATGATCGCGTCATAGGGGCCATGCTCTGGCGCACCATCCACAAGGCTCGCCTCGTGCAAAATCACGTTGTCTGCGTGATGTTCGGCAAGAGCCGCCTGCGCTTCGGATACCCGGGCAGGATCGTCTTCGACGGCGACCACGGCTTCGGCAATCCGAGCGATGATGGCAGAGGAATACCCAAGGCCAGCACCGACATCGAGGACAAGGTCGCCGTTGGAAAGATTCAATGCATCCAACATCTTGGCAAATCCACGCGGGTCCAGAACCACGCGATTGCCACCCAGCGGAACGCTGTCACTGGCATAGGCGGCTTCAATGCGATCCCGCGGCACAAACGCTTCGCGCGGCACGTTCAGCATGGCATCAATGATTGGAAACTCGGTCACGTCAGAAGGGCGCACTTGCGTGTCGACCATCATACGTCGGCGGGTGGCGAAGTCAGTCATGTACTAAACTCATCCGTTCAGAATTGTAGGTTTCGTTGTGCCACACAACAGCCCAGTGAGCAATGACGCCAATCGTCAAATTATTGCTCAATCTTGCGTCATTTCGCACCGAAAGCCCTCAAGGTAATGACAGCCCTAAGACGGCAGATAGCTGCTTGACGACCCGGCAGATAGGTCCTAAGCAGCAGTTCACTTCGGCGAGTTGGCGGAGTGGTGACGCAGCGGATTGCAAATCCGTGTACACCGGTTCGATTCCGGTACTCGCCTCCAAATTCTTTCAATGTCTTTGCGGAAATGAACAACACCCGGTTGGGTGTTTAGACTTGTTTTGCGCTCAAGAATTGTTGGACGCATTGACGATCAGCGATGTCGAACGATGAGTGGCATTCGCGTTCCAGCATGACCCGAGATGAGAGGACGAAACCGACTGCCCGCTCGGTACAATCCAAAAGATGCTCGGTCTGCGGCCGGTGGTTTCACCAAAAGATGGTGACGGCTTGTAAAAGAGGTTGCCTATTCGCCGATCGCCGTACCCGGAGCCCAAAGGCAGAGAGCCTACACGCCCAGACTATTGCTTGGGATGATCCAAGTGTGGCCTGCGCCGAAAAGGGCGCTTTCTGGATGCCCAATGTCCTGCGGTGATGTCAAAACGCAAAGGCAAAACCACCAAGCCGTCTATCGGTAGCCATCCGCGATAAGGTTGACTTCGCTGGAAGAGCCCAGAACAACAGCAATACGCTGGTGCGGTCCTTGGGGTTCAATGTCCAGAATGGGCGCAATGCCGTCCGTGGCAGCGCCACCGGCGGCTTCGGCGATCATCGCCATTGGAATAGCTTCGTACATCAGGCGCAACTTTCCGCCCTGAGATCGGTTTTGCGCATCCGCAGGGTAAAGGAAGACCCCGCCCCGCGTCAAAATACGGTGCACATCCGCAACCATGGACGCGGTCCAGCGCATGTTGAACGTCTTGGCACGCGGCCCCTGTTCACCTGCAATGCAGCCTTCGACATAGTCTGTGACGGCGTCATCCCAATGCGCCTGCCGAGATGCATTTATGGCAAACTCACTGGTTTCAGGCGGGATCTTCAGATTGGGATGCGTGAGAACGAAATCATCCGCATCTTCGTCCAGCGTAAAGCCATTGACCTGTCCGTTCAGCGCCAGCACGAACATCGTGCTTGGGCCATAGACCGCATAGCCTGCACAGCGCAGGCTGCGACCGGTCTTCAGCACCGTTCTGTCACCGTCATTGGCAACCTGTCCAACGGCAAAGATCGTCCCCACCGAAAGATTGGCGTCCAGATTTGAAGACCCGTCGAGCGGGTCACAGGACAGGGTGAAATCTCCACGCTTAGGCGCCTTCATCCATATGACTTCACCGACCTCTTCCGACAGGACAGCCGCCACCTGCGGGCACTGTCCCAGCGCGCGGAAAAATTCGTCATTGGCCAGAATATCCAAAGGCTTTTGATCTTCGCCCTGTACGTTCTGGCAGTTGGTCGTACCAAGGTTGCCGTCCAGCGCTGCTTTTCTGACAATCCGGCTGATGGACCAGCAGGCACTGGCCACAGCGTCGACCAGTGCCCCGAGATGCGGATCATCCTGTTCGTCCGCGATGAACGCGGTCAGTGATACGCGTGTCTGCCCTGTCATGAAGCCAACTGTTCAAACAGACGTGCCACCGCTTCGGCGCCGGGATCCACGTGTCCACTTAACTGTTCCGCACTGATATAAGACGCACGGCCAGCCTTGGCCTTTGTGATCGTCGCAGTAAAGGCCGCGCCCTGCCGCGCCGCGCTGGCGGCTTCGGCAAAGCCCTTGGCGTCCAGTTCATCCAAGGCAGGCTTGAGCGCATCAACCATCGTCCGGTCGCCCAGCTCCGCGCCGCCGATCTGCTGCATACGCGCCAAACCTTCTTTCAATGCGGCCACCATGCTGAGACCACTGGATGCCGCATCCCCTGCCGCAGTAAAGAAGATTGCCAGCAGGACGCCCGATGAGCCGCCCATGGTTTGGGTCAGCTCTTGCCCGATTGCACGGTAGAGTTGGGTGTGATCCGCCAAAGGCAGCCGGTCCAACGCACCGATCAGCGCACGAGCTGCACCTGCAAGGGTCGAACCAGTATCGCCATCACCCGATTTGGCATCCAGCGCGTTCAGGTCTGCTTCGGCTTCGATCAGGATCTGGCAACATTTGGTCAAGAAAGCCGCCGTGTCCTTGTGCTCTGATGGAATTGGCTGAATGGGACGCAGCCCATCTGGCAACTCTTCGATACGAACAGGCGCAATTGCCTTGCAACCGGGCCAGGCCGAGGGACCGCAGGGCGCAGACAACCAAGCGTGATCTTCGGCGGTGAGCGGGTAAACCGAAATCGAGAAACCGCGCATATCCAGCGATGTCATCATGGCTGCGGGCCCGACAATCAGTTTGAGGTTTTTCGAGATCGACGACTTTGCCAATTCGTTCGCGAGGATCGACATCTCAAGAACTGAAGCGCCGCCAAGATTGTTGAGCAGGGCAACATGGGGCTTGTTCTGCATCACCGCCGCCAGCTTGGCGCAGGTCGCGGCCATGGCTTGTTCGGCATTGTGATAGTCGATCTGCTGCACACCAGCCTCGTTGTGAATACCAAGACCCAGTTCTGCCTTGCCTTCACCGATCCGCATTTCCTTGGGTGATCCGGGGACCGTACAGGTGTCCAGCGACATACCTATGGATTTCGTTCCGCCGATAACCCGTTCAGCCGCAACGGTAATGTCTTCGAGGCTTGCACCGCTCTCGGCCATGGCCCCTGCGATTTTGTGCACGAACAACGTGCCCGCGACACCACGCGGCTGCGGCAGATCCGGCAGGGCAATGTCGTCGTCCACGATCACCATGTTGACCTTCAGACCAAAGGCGCGCGCGCGTTCTGCCGCCAAACCAAAGTTCAGACGATCGCCCGTGTAGTTCTTGACGATCAGCAAACAGCCGGCAGGGCCTGTGACCGCCAGGATACCGGCCAAAACGGCATCCACCGAAGGCGCCGCGAAGACATCTCCGCAAACAGCAGCTGTCAGCAGACCTTCCCCGACAAAGCCCGCATGGGCAGGTTCATGCCCGGATCCACCGCCAGAAACCAAAGCCACCTTGGATTTGTCCCAGTCGGTGCGCACAACGACGCGAATGTGGGGATAGCCGTCTAGCCGGGCAAGATCGCCGCCTGATGCCTGCAATACCCCATCGATGGCTTCTGTTACTGCCGTGGTTTTATCATTGATGAATTGGGCCATGGTTTCCTCCCTCAGGCCAGTCGCGCGCCGGAGGCGTCGAAATAGAACGGGTTATGGGGGCGTATCTGAACGATGTCGCCCGATTTCAGTTCGGTGTGCGCATCCGTGACGGTTATGATGTCATGCGACTTGAACGTCAGATGAAGACGGGTTTGATCTCCCAGATGTTCGACCCTTTGCACGAAACTGTCTTCACCTTCCCCTTGGATGATTTGTTCGGGACGCAGCCCGATATTGAGCGCGCCAGACGGCGCACCGCCGAAAATGTCTGCCGGCAGTACATTGATCCGTGGCTGACCCAAACGGCTGGCGGCATAGATGCTGACGGGGTTTTCGTAGATTTCCCTTGGCGCGCCGAATTGAACCAGCGATCCGTTGTCCAGCACGCCGACATGGGTTGCCATGGTCATCGCCTCGATCTGGTCATGCGTCACATAGAGAAGAGTCGCACCCGAGTCGGCCTGAATTGATTTCAATTCCACCCGCAAATCAGCCCGCAGCTTGGCATCCAATGAACTCAGCGGTTCATCCATGAGATAAACGGAAGGATCACGAACCAGAGCGCGCCCGATGGAAACACGCTGCATCTCACCACCTGAAAGGGCCGTCGCCTTGTTGTTCAGCTTGTGAGAGATCTGCAATATTTCAGCCGTTTCTTCGACCTTGCGGTCTATGTCCGCCTGCGGTGTTTTCAGCAGCGGAGACTTAAGTGGAAATTCGAGGTTCTGACGCACGGTCAAATGCGGATAGAGCGAATACTGCTGAAACACCATCGCGACATTCCGCTGCGCGGGTGTCAGCCCTGCCATATCACGTCCGCCGATCGAAACCTGGCCTGTGTCCGGCTTGTCCAGTCCCGACACCATGCGCAGTGTTGTGGTTTTTCCGGCGCCGGTTGGCCCCAAAAGAACAACAAAGGACCCATCCGGGATCGTCATAGTCACGTTATTCAACGCGACATCAGGACCAAAGGTTTTGGTCACACCCTTCAACTGCACTTCAGCCATGGGTCAACACTCCTTCGTTGGCCTGCGAACGCAAGGCATGTCCATGATCGTTTTCGAACACCGTGATCGTGCGTTCGTCAAAGGCCAATCCGGTCGCAGCCCCCACACGGATCTTGTCTGAACTGGGAACCCGCGCCTTGACCATGCCGTTCGCTGTATCCAGCGTCACGATCTGCGTAGTGCCCAGATATTCTGTGGCCAGAACCCTGCCGCGGTAGGGTGCGCCGTCATCCAGTCTGATGTGCTCAGGACGCACGCCCAAAGTCAGTTTGCCATTGGCTCCGTCGATGCTGTCCGGCACCCTGATCGAGACCTCATTCAGCCGAACTTCGTTGTGGCCCGCGCCAATCATCCCGTTGAAATCAAGAAAGTTCATGGGAGGAGATCCAATGAACTGGGCCACGAATTTTGTCGCGGGCCAATCATAGATATCCTGAGGCACACCGAACTGTTCCACCACTCCATGGTTCATGACCACGATCTTGTCGCCCATTTGCATGGCTTCCAACTGGTCGTGCGTCACGTAAACAGTCGTGGCCTCCATGCGGTCGTGCAGCGCGCGTAATTCTTCGGACATGTGTTCCCGAAACTCGGCGTCCAAGGCACCCAGAGGCTCATCCATAAAGAAAGCTTTGGGATCCCGCACAATGGCGCGGCCAAGAGCAACCCGCTGGCGGTCACCGCCAGACAAACCGCCGACGGGTCGGTCCAGAATATCCGTGATCCCTAGGATTTCAGCGACTTCGCCCACCTTGGCCTTGATCTGGGACGCGCCCATGCCCTGGCTCTTGAGTGGATAGCTGATATTGCCGCGCACATTCATGTGCGGGTAGAGGGCAAACATCTGGAACACAAAGGCGATGTCACGCTGGCTGGCTGGCTTTTGGCCCACCTCTTCACCGTCGATATATATCTGGCCCGATGTTGGCAGTTCCAATCCCGCCATCATGCGTAGCGTGGTCGTCTTGCCACAGCCGGATGGACCAAGAAGCATAAAGAATTCGCCATCCTCAATCGTAAAGCTGGACGACTGAACCGCGGTAAACGCCCCGAATTCCTTGCGCACGTTTTCAATTCTGATCTGTGCCATTGGGTTACTCCGGGAAGTGGCTGACGATGATGAACATGACTGTTCCGATCAGCGTGATGATGAACGAATAGGTGTAGAGGGCGATTGCAAAGGGTTGCATCAACATGATCACGCCCAACGCAATGAGGATCGAAGCGACCATTTCCCAAGGACCGCGGCGAAACCGCAGCAAACCGGTGATGAAGCTGCTCATTTACGTACTGCTCCGAATGTGATCCCGCGCAGCAGATGCTTGCGAAGCAGGATGGTGAAGACCATGACAGGCAATAGGAAGATGGTGGCACCTGCGGCCACGGCGGGCCAATCCTTGCCGCCGACTCCGATGATCGTCGGGATGAACGGTGGTGCGGTCTGGGCTGTCCCAGAGGTCAGCAGAACCGCAAAGGCGTATTCATTCCATGCAAAGATCAGGCAGAAGATTGCGGTCGAGGCGATGCCTGTGGCGGCCTGAGGCAAGACCACTTTGTAGAAGGCCTGGAACCGTGTGTAGCCATCAATCAAGGCAGCTTCTTCGTACTCAATCGGGATCTCGTCGATGAAGCCTTTCAACAACCAGACCGACAGGGAAAGGTTCACCGCCGTGTAAAGTAGGATCATGCCCAGATGGGTGTCGTTTAAACCAAGCTGGCGGAACATCAGGAAGATCGGAATGGCGACCGCGATCGGCGGCATCATCCGGGTGGACAGAATAAAGAACAGCAAGTCGTCCTTGAGCGGCACGCGGAACCGGCTGAATGCATAGGCGGCCGCGGTGCCAAGGATCATGCAAAGCGCGGTCGATCCAAAGCCGATAATCACCGAATTCAGGAACCGCTCGCCATAGCGCGATGGTCCGTTGATAATGGTGCCCTGCTCGCGGGCGATCTTGTCATACCATGTTTTTGGCTCGCCGGCGGCCTCCAACATGTCCTGCGTGGCGCGCGTCCGGTCAGTGAACAGGTTCACGTATCCTTCCATCGATGGCTCAAAGAACACCTTTGGCGGATAGGCAATCGAGTCAGGACCAGATTTGAAACCGGTCGCGATGATCCAGAGTAGCGGCGCAATGGTGATCAGCGCGTAACCAACGACAAGCACACCGGCGAACCACTTGGTTCCCTTGGTGGGTTCTGTGACGGAAAAGCTCATCTCTCTTTTACCTTGTTGAGGGCTTTGACGTAGATGGATGCAAGGCCAAAGACGGTAACGAACAGGATTACGGCGTAGGCTGAGGAGTATCCCGTCCGCCATTTTTCAAACGCTTCACGCTTGAGATCGATTGAGGTCAATGTGGTCGTATTGCCCGGACCACCGCCGGTCAGCTGGACGACGAGATCAAACATCTTGAAGTTCTCGATGCCGCGGAACAGCACAGCCAACATCAGGAACGGAAGAACCATCGGAATGGTAATCGTCCAGAACTGGCGCCATTTACTGGCACGGTCGCATTCAGCAGCTTCGTAGATACTGTCGGGAATAGACCGCAGTCCCGCCAGACAAATCAGCATGACAAAAGGCGTCCACATCCAGGTGTCGGCAATCACGATTGCCCACGGCGCAAGATGCACGTCCCCGATCATCGAAAAGCTTGCGGGATCGGCGCCCGAAAAGAAGGCAACGACGTAGTTAAACAAACCGATCTGAGGCTGATAAAGAAAGGTCCAGAAGTTCCCGACGACCGCAGGCGACAACATCATCGGGAAGACGATGATCGTCGTCCACATGTCGTTGCCTCTGAATTTCTTGTTGATCAGGAATGCCAGGGCAAAACCGATCAGAACCTGCAGCACGATCGTCCAGATGAGGAAATGCGCGGTGGCCTGCATTGTCGCCCAGATGTCCGGGTCCGACAAAATGCGTTCATAATTGCGCAGCCCCACCCATTCCACATCGCGGTTTGGTCGGTTCACGCGATAGTTCGTAAAGCTCAGCCGGATCGTCCAGATCAGTGGAAAGATGTTGACGGCCAGCAACAGGAAGATTGTCGGCGCCACAAATATCCAGGCGATTGTACGATCCGACAAGCCGCGAATGCGGCGCGCCATTGTCTCTGGCGTGGCCTTTGCGACCTTGTCGACGGGTGTGTCAGTCATTGTATTGCCTCATGGCGCCCGGATGACCCGGTTGTTTGGTATTCTATGGAAAGGCTCCTGGCGGACGATGATCGCCGCCAGGAGAAGTGCGGGTTTTGTCGAAACCCACCAGGAAGAAGCTTAGAGCTTGCCTTCGTCCTCGAAGACTTCGGTCCAATCGCGGACCAGGCCATCCAGAGCTTCTTTGGCGGTTCCTTCGCCAGCGATGACGAAGTTGTGCACGCGCTCCTGCATAGGCAGCAAAAGATCCGCATAGGCCGGTTCAGCCCAGAAATCTTTCACGATTGCCATGCTGTCGAGGAAGGTCTGAGCATAAGGTTGGCTTGCCGCAAAACCCGGATCTTCAACAACTGCTTTCAGAGCGGAATAGCCACCCAGTTCCCACCAACGGGACTGAATTTCAGGCTGCGCGAACCACTGAATGTATTCCAGCGCAGCTTCCTGCTTTTCCGAGTAGGCAACAACGGAAATGCCCTGACCACCCAACTGAGCGAACTGGCCCGATGGACCCGCTGGGTTTGGGAAGTAGCCAGACTTGCCGCCGCCAACATTGGGGTCTGCTTCGACACCAGGCCAGATGAAGGCAAAGTTCATCTGCAGAGCAACCTGACCGGATTTATAGGCGTCAATGTTTTCGCCCATGTACCAGTTAGAAGAACCCGGAGGTGTCGCTGTGTCGTAGAGTTCTTTGTAGAATTCCAGACCTGCGATGGCACCGTCAGAGTTCACAAAGCCTTCGAGATCGTAAGCCTTGTCAGGGTTTTCATAGAGGAAACCATAGTTATAGAGCGCGTTGGTAACCCCCATGGTGATCCCTTCGGACCCACGCTCTGTATAGATCGCTGCGCCGTAGACAGTTGTGCCGTCGATGTCGCGACCCTGGAAGAACTGCGCGATGTCCTTGAGTTCTTCGAGTGACGCAGGAACCGCAAGGTCGCGGCCGTATTTTTCCTTGAACTCAGCCTGAATCTCAGGACGCTCGAACCAGTCTTTGCGATAGGTCCAGCCAACAACGTCGCCAAATGCGGGCAAAGCCCAGTAGTTCGGCGTATTCTTGGGCCATTCGGAATAGCCGGTCACTGTTGCCGGGATGAAGTCGTCCATAGTGATGCCGTTCGCATCAAAAAAGCCGTTCAGCTTCACGTAGTGACCATTTTCAGCGCCTGCGCCGATCCACTGGCTGTCGCCGATCATCAGATCGCACAGCTGGCCGCCGGAATTCAGCTCGTTCAGCATACGGTCAGCAAAATTCGGCCAAGGCACGAATTCAAAGCTCATGTCGTGCCCGGACTTTGCTTCAAAGTCTTTCGACAGCTCAACCAGAGCATTCGCCGGATCCCATGCTGCCCAGCAAAGGGTCAGGTCTTCGGCAGCTGCGCTGCTGGCCACGCCCCCCGCAACAAGCGCCGATACGGCCGCTGACATAAGGTGTTTGGTTTTCATTTGGAGTTCCTCCCGATTGGTCCACTGCGACCCTCCTGCCGCAGCTTGACTGGCAAAATAGGTAAATGAGGTACGTACCTCAGTTCAAGCATTTTTTGAGGTACGTACCTCATTTTTGTTTGCCCTTGAGGTCAGAAGCGGAGATGATAGGCTAGTTTCTCTCAGTAAATCAGGGCTTTTCATGCCAATGAGACCAACGACAAAAGATCTCGCCAAAGCAGCTGGTGTTAGCCTTGCTACCGTTGACCGTGTGCTCAATGGGCGCACGGGCGTGAGGGAAAAGACCGTAAAGGCCGTCAACGAGGCGATCGAAAGAATCGGTTTCGAACGCAATCAGGTTGCCGCGACATTGGCCCGTCAGCGTGGCTATCGGTTTGTCTTTGCCCTGCCCCGCTCGGGCGACGAATTTCTGGAAGAAATTGTCGATCGCATCCGCGAATTCGACAAAGCCGGTCGCGCCGAAATGATCGAAGCCGACGTCATTCGAATTGATGACCACGATCCCCACCGCGCCGCCCGCACTCTTTCGCGCCTCTCGCCCGAAGATCTGGATGGCATCGCGATCATGGCGCCGGAAACACCCCAGATTCGCGATGCCCTGCACAGAATGCGTGAACGTGGCATTCGTACGATTCCGTTTGTCGCCAACCAACAGGAAGAGGGCGAAGAAGGCTTCGTCGGTATCGAAAACCGTGCCGCAGGCGCGACCGCCGGTCGTTTAATGGGGCGTTTTCTCGGTGGGAGGTCAGGATCAATCGTCGCGCTGACCGAAACCACCCAGTCCAGGGACAGCCTCGAACGCCGCTTGGGCTTTGATCGCATCATAAACCGTGACTACCCTGATCTGCGGATACTGCCCACGCTCGAAACACACGGGGACCCCGGGCGCGCACAACATGTTCTTCGCAATGCTTTGAAAGCCCATGATGATGTCGTTGGACTGTACTTTATGGGTGCCGAAGCCCGCGTCCCGATCGAGGTCGCACGCGTCCTCAATGCCACCGAAGGGCGCGTTACCATCGCCCATGAACGCACACCCTCGACAGAAAACGCCCTAAAGGATGGCACGGTCGACGCCGTTATCCACCAAGACCCCGGACATCTGGTGCGCAGCGCCGTGCGAATTTTACGAGCGAAATGCGAGAACCGGACAACGCTTGCATCCCAAGAACGCATCCGCACAGAAATCCTGATCGCAGAAAATATTTGACCGCCGCAGCGGATCGTTCAGCTGGATCCACCGCGTATCAGCGTCGGGGTTAACTGTAGGTTTATCGGCGTGGAATCCCCGTCTGCCTCCAATACCGACTGAACCAGTCGCCCAAGTTCTGTGCCGATGCGGTCTGCGCCCACGTCCACAGTTGTGATCGTCGGATTTGAAAGACCCGCAACCTCGAATGCACCGAACCCGGTAACTGCAATGTCCCCCGGCACCGATACGCCCAATCGGGTCAGGGCAGAAATCGCGCCAAAGGCCACAGGATCAGACACGCAAATCAGCGCGTCCAATTCCCGGATGTCTCGTGCAAACCGTTCGACGGCTTGCGCGCCAGCTGTCATCGAAATCGGCGCTTCGCAGGCCTCAAGCACTGTCACGTCGGGCAGCCCCAAAACTTTGACTGCATCCAAGACACCACGGCGGCGTTCCGCGCCGCGCCGGTCACTGTCACCGATGGCGCCAAGGTACCCGAATTTTTTCCGACCCGTTTCGGCCAGATGCTCAACGATCATGGTCATTGCGTCCGCGTTCGAGAACCCGACGACGTGGTCGATTGGATCATGTGGCTGATCCCAGATTTCAAAAACCGGCCCGTCCATGGACTGCAGCAGTTTTCTGGTTGCCTCGGTGTGGTGCCCCCCGGTCAAAACAATCGCCTCGGGTCGCCGCGCCAGCAATTGGCGCACAAGACGCTCTTCCTCATCCAGCCGATAGTTGGTGACCCCAAGAAGCAGCTGCAATTCCGTGTTGGCCAGCGAAAGGGTCAGCGCGCGATGCGTCGCTGCGAAATTCGCGTTGTTGATTGAGGGCAGCGTGACCGCAAGAAAGCCGCTGCGCTGCGCACGAAACGCCTGTGCTGTACTGTCATAGACATAGCCCAGCTGCTCGGCGGCATCGCGCACAGCTGCACGCGTGGCGGCGTTCACGCTGCCATCATGCTTGAGCGCGCGCGACACCGTCATCGGCGACACACCCGCCTGACGGGCGACATCGCGCATCGTTACCCGTCCGCGCATCCTTCCCCCTGTTTCTCAGCCTGCGTAAGCGTTCAGTTGTGTGACGTGATGATGAATACGGCCGTCAAAGTATTGCGCAACAATCTCACCCGTCACCTCTTTGGACTGAAATCGAGCCGGGCACTCTAGCGCAGCATTCATAACATCCAGATCCGGATAACTGATTGCAAGGATCAAAGGAAACTCGGGCGCGCCTTCATCGCGGTCTTGGCCAAACATGACACGGACATCGGTGTTCCCGGGAAACTGCCTCCAAAGCGGGACGAGCCGTTCGAGAACTGCGTTGCGAAATTCTTTGGTCTGCCCTGGCTTCACAGACCCCTCGAACAATGCAAATCGGGTTATCATGATGCTATCTCCTGCTTGGTTCCTTGAAAATATTCCATCACGGCCGCCTGATCTTCTCCGCCGAGTCCGGCAGCCGTCAGCATTCTGTGAATTTCTGCGCAGAGCGCCGTCATTGGCATCGACGTTCCCGTTCCGCGCGCCAAGTCCGCTGCCATGTTCAGATCTTTGACCATGTTGTCGATCCGCCCGGTCCGGCGATAGTCACGGCTGGCCATACGCGGCATGTATTCCTGCAAGAGCGCACTGTCAGCACGACCGCCGGCAAGCGCTTGGGGGATTTTGGAAGCATCCACACCGGCATCCTGCGCCAGTTGCGTGGCTTCTGCGATCGCCAGAAACCCCAATCCACACAAGACCTGATTGATGATTTTCGTTGTCTGGCCAGCGCCCGGCCCACCCATATGCGTGATGTTCGAAGCCACATCACCCAGCACCTCACGCGCTTGTTCAACGTGGTCCGGTAGGCCACCCATCATCAGGGTCAGCTCGCCAACCAAAGCCTTGGGCGCACCGCCTGACAGAGGACTATCGACCCAACCAAGCCCCTGCTCCTCAGCCATCCATGCGAATTTTCGTGTCGCTTCAGGATCGATCGACGACATGTCGATGATGAGCGTCCCCGGCGCGGCGCCATCACTGATCCCGTCTTTGCCAAAGGCAGCCAACCCAACGATTTTCGAAGCATTCAGACTGGTGATAACGGCGCGAGCACCCTGCGCAGCCTCAGCGGCAGACTTGGCCGGGCGCGCGCCTTTCGCGACCAGCGCCGCCACCCGTTCTTGGTCCAGATCGAAAACAGTCAGACTGCGCCCGACTTCCAGCAATCGCTGACCGATTGCACCGCCCATGGCGCCTGCCCCGACCAAGGCAATTGAATCGCTCATATCATTGTCTCCTTCACATAACTTTCCGTCTGCCCAATCACCGACGGATAGGACTGCGCGATGTTGATCCGCGCACCGAGCTCTCCGGCGGCCAGCCCCTCAAGCGCATCGAACTGGCTTTGCAGCAGCGAGACGGGCATGAAGTGACCCCGGCGCGCATTGACCCGCGCCTGAAGGATTTCAGGGCGTGCATCGAGATGCAGGAACCGGACCGGCTCTGGAACGCGGTTTCTGATCACGTCACGATAGCGGTGTTTCAATGCGGAACAGCCGATCACGACCGGGCCCGGTGTGTTTGCAAGCGTATCCCCCACGATGGCCAGCCAAGGCATCCTGTCCTGATCGGTCAGCGCGTGGCCAGCGGCCATTTTCTCTACGTTTTCTTGTGGATGCAGGTCATCCGCATCGATGAACGTCATATTGCACAGCACGGACAAAGCGCGCCCGACCGAGGACTTGCCGCACCCCGATACCCCCATCAGAACATAACACCGCATTACAGGGATGCCGTGATTCCACCGTCAACGAACAACGTGTGTCCGTTCACGAAACTGGAGGCGTCCGAGGACAGAAATACGGCTGCGCCGACCAGTTCTTCGACATTGCCCCACCGTCCGGCTGGCGTGCGCTGTTCCAGCCATGCGCTGAATTCCGGATCAGCAACCAAAGCCGCGTTCAGTGGAGTGTCGAAATAGCCCGGCGCGATTGCATTGCATTGCAAACCCAGCCTAGCCCAATCCGTCGCCATTCCTTTGGTCAGATTGGCGACCGCGCCCTTGGTCGCGGTATACGGTGCGATTCCGGGGCGGGCCAAAGCCGTCTGAACCGATGCAATGTTGATGATCTTGCCGCACCCGCGCTCGATCATGTGCCGCGCAACCGCTTGGCCCACATGAAAGACGCTGGCGATGTTTGTTTGCAGCAGGCGTTCGAAGGCATCGGCGGGGAAATCCTCAAGCGCTGTGCGATGTTGCATGCCGGCGTTATTGATCAGGATATCGATCGGGCCGCTTTCCTTTTCGAACCGGTCAACGGCGTTTCGAACTGCGTCATGGTCCGTGACATCAAAAGCAAGGGTTTCTGAACCCGGGATCAGCCCGGACGCAGCTTGCAGTTTCGCTGCATCCCGGCCGTTCAAAACGATCTTTGCACCGGCATTGGCCATTCCCTGTGCAAGCGCAAATCCAATACCCTGTGATGACCCCGTAATCAGCGCTCTGCGGTCCTTGAGTGAAAACAACGATAGATCGCTCATTGGCAGCCTCCCCATGCTTCAGCGCAAGCGGATCACCCCTTGCGCTTGTAAATGTTACCGATACCATGTTACCGGTCACATAAATTGTCAACAAGGATTCGCAGATATGTCTAAACCGGTGATCTTGCAGGTGGGCCCTTATCCCGAATGGGATCAGGAACCGATCGATTTTGCCTTTGAATCCAAACGCCTGTTCGAAGCAGAGGATTACCAATCCTACTTAAAAGAACACGGGCCAAGCATTCGCGCAATTGCCACTCGGGGTGAATTGGGCGCCGACTCAGACATGATCAATGCCTGCCCTACTCTGGAACTGATCAGTGTCTACGGGGTCGGCTATGACGCGGTTGATCTGGAAGCCTGCAGGAAACGCGGTATTCGCGTGACCAACACGCCAGATGTGCTCACAAACGATGTTGCCGACTTGGGTATTGCGATGATGCTCTGTCAGTCTCGCGGAATGGTTGGCGCAGAAAAATGGGTCCGCGACGGATCGTGGGCCGATCAAGGCCTATACCCATTGCAGCGCCGGGTTTGTGGTCGCCGTGCAGGTATCCTTGGGCTTGGCCGCATCGGCTTTGAAGTCGGCAAACGTCTGGTCGGCTTTGACATGCAAATCTCTTACTCAGACATTTCCGCCAAAGCTTACGCCCCGGACTGGACCTTTGAACCGGATCCGGTAGCACTCGCCCAGACCAGCGATTTTCTTTTTGTGACACTGGCAGCGTCTGCCGAAACAAGGCACATCGTCGGCAAAGAAGTGATCGAAGCCGTCGGACCAGATGGTATGATCATCAACATCTCGCGCGCATCCAACATCGACGAAGACGCATTGATTGCGGCCTTGTCCAACAAATCGCTGGGCTCTGCCGCTCTGGATGTCTTTGAAGGCGAGCCCGCGCTCGACCCTCGGTTTCTTGAGCTGCCAAATGTTCTCTTGCAGCCGCACCATGCAAGTGGCACCGTCGAAACACGGCGCGCCATGGGTCAGCTATTGCGGGATAACCTGACCGCACATTTCCAAGGCCACCCGCTGCCAACCCCAGTTCTGTGAGAACCGCCATGAAAGCAATCGTTGCACACGCCGCCAAAGATCTCAGGCTGGAAGATCAGGAAATGCCAAGCCCGGGGCCTGGCGAAGTTCTGATCCGGATGGAGCGCGGCGGGATATGCGGCTCGGACCTGCACTACTACAATGATGGTGGGTTCGGCACGGTCCGTTTGAAAGAACCGATGATCCTCGGCCATGAGGTGTCCGGAACCATTGAGGCGTTGGGGGCTGGTGTTGAAACCGTCCAGATTGGCGATCTGGTGGCCGTATCGCCCTCGCGGCCCTGCTACACCTGCGCCTATTGCCAGAAGGGCATGCAGAACCACTGCATGGACATGCGCTTTTATGGCTCGGCGATGCCGTTTCCGCATATTCAGGGCGCCTTTCGCGAATACATGGTAGCGGATGCACGACAATGCGCCCCGGCCGCCGGTCTCAGCGCGGCAGAGGCCGCGATGGCGGAGCCTCTTTCGGTTGTCTTGCACGCGAGCAAACGCGCGGGCGATCTGATGGGGAAACGCGTATTGGTGACAGGCTGTGGCCCAATTGGACAGTTGGCTGTTCTGGTGGCGCGCGCCTGTGGCGCCGTCGAAATCGTTGCAACTGATGTGGCCCCCTTCACGCTGGAAATGGCTCAAAAGATCGGAGCAGATTCCGTTCACAACGTTGCCGAAGATCCGGGCGCCCTCGACCAATATGCACCCAACAAAGGCAACTTTGACGTCTTGTTTGAATGCTCTGGAGTGGCTGCTGCCCTTGCCGCAACGATCCCTGCCTTACGGCCCGGCGCGGTTATCATGCAGCTTGGGCTGGGCGGCGACATGACGCTACCCGTTCAGGCCATGACAGCCAAGGAGATCGAACTGCGGGGGTCTTTCCGATTTCATGCCGAGTTTTTTGAAGCGGTTGAAATGATGCAGGCCGGACGGTTGAACGTTAAGCCGCTGGTCACCCACGCACTTGGTCTTGAAAATGCCGTGGAAGCCTTCGATCTGGCATCCGATCGGTCGCAAGCAATCAAGGTGCAGATTCAGTTCTCGTGACCGTTTGCCCCGACGACAGCCAGAGCAGCACGCGCAACCGCGATGTCCTGCTCTGGCGAGCCTGATCCAACGCCGATTCCACCAACCAGCACACCTTCGACAATGATTGGCAGTCCCCCCCCGAGCCCGGTGACCTGGCCCTGTGTTGCGGCTGCAATCTGATCACGCACATGCTCTGGGATTGCATCGGACGGCGCCCCGATAGACGCCGCTGTCCGCGCCTTGGACAACGCGCTGCGACGCGACAAAAACTTGGACCGGCACATGCGGATTTCGCCCAGTGGCTCACCACTGGCGTCCACGATGACGATACATTGCGGTTGACCAATGTCTTCTGCCTTGGCCACGGCAGCCTGCAACATCGCCAACACGCCGGTATGGGTCAAAGACCGGGTTTCCACGACGAAATTCATAGCGGAGAGACACCGTTCACGCTGAGATAGACCGAATAGAGCGAGGTGGTGCCACAAATGAACAACCGGTTCAGCTTGGGCCCGCCGAAACAGACATTGGCCACCAATTCCGGGATCAGGACCTTACCGATCAAACGACCATCCGGCGCGTAACAGTGCACACCATCGGCAGCGGAACTCCAGATGCGCCCATCTCGGTCCAGACGAAAACCGTCAAACAAACCATTGGTACATTCCGCAAAAATCTCACCGCCCGACAACGTCCCATCCGGATGCACAGCGTGACGGCGGATATGTTTCGGGCCATTTTCGTGGTGGGTCGCGCCGGTGTCGGCGATATAAAGCAGGCTTTCATCCGGCGAAAATGCCAGGCCGTTTGGCTTGAGATAGTCATCGGCCACGATTGACAGGGTTCCGTCCGGAGCAATCCTGTAGACATGGCACGCGCCGATCTCGCTTTCGGCACGATCACCTTCATAGTCCATGAGAATGCCATAGCTGGGATCGGTAAACCAAACCGACCCGTCCGATTTCACCACAACATCATTGGGGGAATTAAGCCGCTTGCCCTGATACTGATCCGCAAGAACAGTGACAGAGCCGTCGTGCTCCGTTCGGGTCACCCGGCGCGCCAAATGCTCGCAGGACACCAGCCGCCCCTGCCGATCAACGGTATGGCCATTCGAATTGTTGGACGGCGCGCGGAACGTGGAAACCGATCCATCTGTTTCATCCCAGCGCAAAATGCGGTTGTTCGGGATATCTGACCACAGCAGATACCGACCGGCGGCAAACCAGACCGGGCCCTCGGACCAACGCGCCCCGGTCCACAAACGTTCAACACGGGCATGCCCAATCACGCAGGCTTCGAAATCTGGCTCGATCACTTCAAAGCCGGTTCCTTCAATCACCCCGTACATGTTTGCCCCCTTGCCTCATTCGCCGAATGCCCCATCCAATGGGAACACGCCTGTTGCCCGGATGCGAAGGATCCGGCCCCCAGATTGCCTGATAAGTATCGACTGCGCGTCCCCGCCTTTGCAGGATAACAAAGCTGACGAACAACGCCAGCCACCACGCGGCGATCGTCAACCACATCCAGTTTGGCGCATTTGCCTGCCAAAGCCCCAGCACGATGGCTGTCATTCCCAGCAAAACTGCTGCGTATCCCAGTATCTTGTGGCTCCATTCGAACATGATCCGCCACGGTGTCATGTCATAGTGATCCCCGCGCAGGCTGCCATCCTCTGCGGGCGCTGTAGGCCCGCCCTTGGTGCCACGGAAAACACCCAAAACCACCTGAATAACCAACAGACCAAGCACGGCATACCCGACGCGCCCGTGCATTCCATCGCCCGTTGCAGAGCCAAGAACCAGCGCAAGTCCTAGAACAGACAACAGCACGACACCGACCTGACCCATCCAGTGGCTTCGCCACCAGACTTGGTTGTCCAACTCCTTTGGCCAGTCTTGCCCCGGAAGCACTTTGAAAAACCGTGCAGCAATCACGGCCAGTGGCGCCAGCACTCCCCAGGCCAAAGTCATGACCCGTGCGTGCCAACTGATGGCAAACCCGACCTCATGCGCGCGCGCCGGGTCAAAGGGGGCAAGCAGCCAATCCATCAGCCTTTGACCGCCCCTGCCGTCATACCGGTGATGATCTGGCGGCTGGCCAAGAGCGTGAAGATGATGGGCGGGATCGCCAGCAACATACCCGTCGCCATGATGACACCCCACTCCACGTTGAATTCCGACATGTTGTTCACGATCAGAATGGGCACCGTTTTTGTGTTTCTGTCCGACAATGCCGAGGCCAACAGGTATTCGTTCCACGCGATGCGAAACGTAAAGATTGCTGCAGCCGCAAGACCGGGTTTGATCAGGGGCAGGACCACTTTGAAAAACACCTGAAACGGGCCCGCCCCATCCACGCGCGCGGCCTCTTCGAGTGATTTGGGCACCTGCACGATGAAGCTCTGCAAAATCCAGATGACGAAAGGCAGGTTCATGGCAACATAGATCAGGATGATGCCGGAATGCGTCCCAGCGAGGCATACATCACCCCGTCCGCCGAAAGCATCGCGGATTGCGCCGCCGATCAAGCCGTCTTTGTCGAGACAGAATTCATTGTTCCAAAGCCCAAATACCGGAACCAGCAAAACCGCGGGCGGCACCATGCGCACCATGAGCGTCGTCAGGCTGACGGTATCGCGTCCCATAAAGCGGAAGCGAACGAGCGCGTAGGCGGCCATACAGCCGATCACCAGTGTCAGCATGGTCGAAACCAGCGCGATAATCAGAGAGTTGATAAAGGCCCCGCCGAACTTCAGAGAGCAGAAATCAAGGTGTTCCGGTTCGTACCAAAGCACATCGCACAATGCGGTTTCATAGTTCTGGATGGTCGGCAGGAACAGTAGGCCAGATGTGCCAGAAATAATGTCAACGTCCAGCTTAAAGCTGTTGATGAACATCAGCAGCACCGGGCCAACGGACATGAAGACCAGCAAGGCAATGACCGCATAGAATGCCGGGTTTTGTTTTTCGTATGACTGACTCATTGGTCATCCTCCGAAGCAGCCCGGATCCGGGCGGCGCGTGCTTCTTGCCAGCGGGTAAAGGCAAACATCGCCATGGTCAGAAGAAGCAGCAGGATCAGCAGGTAATTCGACATGGCGGCGGCAACGCCCAACTCGCGGAACTCGGTGGCGGTACGACTGATGCGCAGAGCCAGAATTTCTGTGGACAGCCCCGGACCGCCCTCGGTCAGGACAAGGATCACTTCAAGTACCTTGAAGGCATCGATAAGCCGCAGCAGCCCTGTCACGATCAGAACTGGCATCATCAGAGGCAACTTGATGTGCCAAATCTGCTGCCACGCCGTCGCCCCATCGATGCGTGCGGCCTCCAGCGCGGATCGCGGCAATGATTGCAGCGCCGCCAATGACAGAATGAAGATAAAGGGCGTCCATTGCCAAATGTCCGCAATGATAACACTGAGCAATGCGTGTTGGCCCAACCAGTCAACGGTCGGCAGCCCAATGCTTTCAAGCGTTCGGTTAAACGTGCCAACCGTGGGGTGGTACATGTACCGCCACATCAGACCAACAACGACCGGCGCGATCATCATCGGCAAAATGAACATGGTCCGCAGCAGTGACATGCCCCGTATGTCGCGATCCAGCAGCAGCGCCAGACCGACGCCAATCACCATTTCGACAACCACGACAACAAAGGCAAATCTCAACGTGACACCCAGACTTTCGCGGAAGTTCGGGTCGTTCCAAAGCGTGACATAGTTTTTGAGACCGACGAATTCGGCTTCGCCGATGGTCTGGCTTGGATCCCAGGCCCGGAAGCTACCCCAGATCATGTAACCCAAGGGGTATATCAAGGCGATTGCCATGATGACCGCCGCTGGGGCGAGGAACATCCACGGTGTCAGGCGATTGGCCCTAGCAAGAGACATGGGTAAGGCTCCGGTGGTGGGTAGAATGCTGTCTCGGCCCGACCTGTGTGTCGGGTCAAAAAACCGGGGCGATCATACACCGCCCCGGCAAGGAGGAACTTACTGCCAGGTGTAGTAACCGGCCTCTTCCATCACGGCTTTGGTGCGTTCTGCCACGCCATCCAGAGCGTCCTGAATGTCCAGATCTTCGGTCAAAACCTTGGACAGGGTTGTGCCCAGATCCGCATTGATCTTGCCCCATACAGGGATGATCGGACGCCAGTCAGGATCGGCATGCTTGAGCGCCTCGCCGAAAGTGGCCATATGCGGGAACTTGGCATTTACGTCCGCGTCCGCATGGGTCGAGAACCGCGATGGGTTTCCGCCTGCTAGCGCAACAAGCTTGTCGCCCTTCTTGGATGTCAGCCACTGCATCAGCAGAAAGGCAGCTTCCTTGTTTTCCGCGTTGGCCGGAATACCAATCCCGAAACCACCTGTCTGGCTGCCGCGGCGAACACCCTCTGGATGCAGCGCCCAACCGACTTTGCCCACAACTTTGGACTTGTCCGGATTGTCGATCTGGCCGGCAACAACCGTGGTGTC
Source organism: Paracoccaceae bacterium (assembly GCA_020630695.1). Classification (GTDB taxonomy): domain Bacteria; phylum Pseudomonadota; class Alphaproteobacteria; order Rhodobacterales; family Rhodobacteraceae; genus Thalassococcus_A; species Thalassococcus_A lentus. The sequence continues at coordinate 36,082 of JAHDIS010000002.1, forward strand.
GAGGAACATCGCAGTGTCCCCATTCAGGAAGGCACCCAGCGCCTCACCAAAACCAAAGTTTGTCGCGCCTTCAGGGCCACAATCCACAATAGTCTTGAGCGCTTCCGCCGCTTTCACACCGGCCGCATTGTTCACGATCGGGTTCCAGCTATCGTCAAACACGCGTCCACCCAAAGGCGCAAGGTGTAGCAAGAATGCATGCGACGCGTGATGGCCCGATGCAGCCCGTGACGACAATCCGCCCATTCCCGGCTCGAGCTCAGGAATTTTGCAGGCGATGTCGAGCATTTCGTCGTAGGTCTGCGGAACGTCGAGACCGTGCTTGTCAAAGATATCCTTGCGGTACCCCAAAACGGAGGTTTCCGAACCGTACGGAATGCCGAAAAGAGACCCGGTTTTACCCTCAAGGTAGCCTTTGTTCCCACCGGCAAAACCGATGTTGTACACGTAGCCATCGATCAGATCGTCAGCATCATAATTTGGATCGCTGAGCTTGGGATTCATCACGTATTTAGCAAGGTTTTCAAGCTGATCTGCATAGACATAGTCAGCCTTGGAAAACACCACATAGGCGATGAGGTCGTATTCACCCTCTTCCTGACCCAACTCAAGCGTCTGGCGTTCGCGCATCTTGAGATAAGGCAACTGGTCAACTTCGACTTCGATGCCGGTTTCCTTGGTGAATTCCGGCAGGATTTTCATCACCGCGTCATAGTGCGGATGCGCCGGGAAATTCACGATAAGCGTCGTTCCCTCGTAGTCGGCATATGGATTGGCAAAAGCCGTCCCTGCCATGAGTGTCGCCACGACACTGGCCTTGATTGTCTTGAGCATTCTATCCTCCCATTTCATGCTTTAGATTGCGATTTCGGATTGTTGATCGAACAGATGAACCCGCTCAGGGTTCACTGCGAATGTCAGCGTTTCGCCAATGGCCATGGGCGTTTCTGAGTTCACCTCGACGGTCACCCGGCCCGGCCCGGCCTTGCAGAGCAAGACGGATTGGGCGCCGACGTATTCGGACACTTCGACCCCCAGTTGCAGCGCCTGATCCGATGGCGCGGCACTGTCGAAAGTCAGGTCCGACGGCCGCACCCCAAGGACCACGTTGCGCGAAGAATGGGCGCGGGCGACAGCGGCTTTGGCGTCAGACAATCGCAGATCGAAACCCGCTCCCTGCACAAAAACCGCACCGTCACGCTCGGACAGTTCCCCGTTGAGAAAGTTCATCGGCGGCATGCCAAGGAATCCGGCTACAAACTTGTTTACCGGACGTTTGAACAACTCTTCCGGTGTGCCCTGTTGCTGGATGTATCCGCCATGCATAACGACAATCCGATCAGCCAGCGTCATGGCCTCGATCTGGTCATGCGTGACGTAGATCATGTTTTTCTCAACGCGGGCCGACATGAGGGCCAATTCTGCCCGCATTTGCCCCCGCAGCTTGGCATCGAGGTTGGACAGCGGTTCATCGAACAGAAAAATGCTGCTGTCTTTCGCAAGCGCCCGCGCCATGGCAACCCTCTGGCGCTGCCCGCCGGACAGGGCACCCGGTTTGCGGTGCAGGAAATCAGTCAGGCCGACCATCTCCGCCACTTCACGCACCTTGGCATTGATTTCGGCCTTGGGCCGGCGGGCCAGACGCAGCGCGAACGAAATGTTCTGCGCGACATTCATATGCGGGTAGAGCGCGTAGTCCTGAAACACCATCGCGAGGTCGCGATCCTTTGGCTCGAGATGGCTGACCGGCTTGCCGTCGACAAAAATCTCGCCGTCCGAAACATCTTCGAGCCCGGCGATCATTCTCAGCGTGGTCGATTTCCCGCAACCAGATGGCCCGACAAGAACGGTAAATTCATTGTCTGCCATCTCAAGCTCCACGCCGTGCAGAACTTCGACTTCGCCATAACGTTTGACCAGTTTATCCAGACGTATTTCTGGCATGCTTCCTCCCTATTCCGGCACGAATATGCCGGCAAAGCAGCTTTGTTACCGGTCACATTGCTATATTGTGACCGGTAACACAAGAAAAATTCGCTGCCCCTAGAACTGCAGGGACGACACTCAATTTCAGTATTATTTCAGTTGCTTGGTGCTTTTGCGCAGCTCTGGGACGACGGGAATATCAATTCTTTTCTTGGTCCCGATCGCCTCTGGGGAGGCCAGTAATGCCCCAATCAAGCGGCCTGCTTCTGTGCCGATTCGTTTCGGATCAACGATCACTGTGGAAATTGTCGGTTCAGAAAACCGAGACACTTCAAAGTTACCAAAACCGGCCACCCCGATCTCGTCCGGCACGCTGATCCCTTTGGCCTTCAATGCCGACAGCACACCAAAGGCAGGCGCATCCGAGACGCAGAAAATACAGTCCGTATCCGGAAACCGGTCCAGCAGCTCCTGCACGGCCCCGGCACCGTCTTCGATAGACATGGGTGGCTTACCTGCCTGAACAATCCGATGGCTTTTCAACCCGGCACTGTCCATCGCCGCAAGAAAACCGGCGCGCCGTTCCGATCCGCGCGTCCAATCATCAGCCGCTTCGCCCAGAAACGCGATGTTCTGATAGCCAAGATCGATCAGGGCCCGCGTCATGTCGCCCGCCGCCTGAAAATTCGAAAACCCGATGGTATGGCCAATTGGCTCGTCGGGACGTTCCCAAAGCTCGACAACCGGAATACCAGCGTCGCTCAGAAGGCTCCGGGTTCGCTCCGAATGGCCGTCGTAGGACAGCACGATGGCTTCGGGTCGCCTGCGCAACATGACTTGCACCAGATCTTCTTCTCGATCGGCTGAATAGTCCGTGTGTCCGAGCAGGATTTGCAGACCCAGAGTCTCAAGCTCTTCGGTCAGCGATTGGACCGTTTCGGCAAAGTGAAGGTTGTTCAAAGACGGAACCAGCACGGCAACGAAACCAGTCTTGCGCGTCGTGAGGCTGCCAGCCACCTGATCCGGCACGTAATTCATATCACGCACGACCTGCAAAATACGGTCGCGTGTTTCCTTGGAAACAGGACTGTCTTTTTTAAGCGCACGCGAAACCGTCATCCGGGACACACCGGCAGCACGGGCAACATCCCGCATGGTCACAGATCTCGATGGTTTATCCGTATGGGACACGCAGGCCTCGTTGATGTTACCGATCACAACTTTCGCCCAGCAGGCGTGCCGTTGCAAGGCTCAGCCAAAGCAGAACACAAGGCACAAGTGATTCAGCGCGAAAAAGCTCGGTCGTGTCTGGGAAAAAACCAAGGTGGCAGCCCGTAGGGGAATCGAACCCCTCTTTCCAGGTTGAAAACCTGGCGTCCTAACCGATAGACGAACGGGCCATCCTTGGCGTGAGCCGCGTTCTATGAAATGCCGGGGCTGCTTGCAAGTGCAAAGTTACGATTTTCGCACGGTTTTCGCGATGTTTTTCACAACGGGAATACAGGCTGCATTCCCAATGTTTCTCAGAACCTTAGCAGATCAATCAGAGGTTTTGGCAGCGTCTTCCAGTCGTAATTGTACCTGACGGCGGCCACCCCATTCGTTGATTTCCAACCGCCCGGCCAAGTGAAACCGGCTGCCGCCGTGATTCACGAGGGCTGAACCAAGCGGTCCGTCGAATGCGCCAAAGGCGATCCCATCCAATCCTGCGCCCATCCCATCGTCACAGCGAAGCTTCAAATGACCGGTTCCCACCTGCTTGGCAAACGAGATCCGCGCGTCAGCAATCGCAAAGCGTGGACCCGGTGCGCCCTGACCGAACGGACCCGCCCGCTCCAACTGCTCAAGCAGATCAACCGTCGCCGCGCCAGGCATCAACATGCCGTCCAGCTTGAGATCAGCTGCACCACCCTGCCCGGCCCCTTGCTTGGCCAGTAACTCCGAAAGCCGCTCCATCGCAGGTTCAAGCTGATCAGCGGCGACCGTCAGACCCGCCGCCATTCTGTGACCACCGCCCTTGATCAGCAAACCTTCGGCCGCAAGACGTTGCACAGATGCGCCCAGATCGACACCGCCAACAGAACGACCCGATCCCTTCCCTTCGTCCCCGTCCAATCCGATTACGACTGCGGGGCGCCCGGTTAGTTCCTTGAGCCGCGAAGCCACAATCCCAACCACGCCCGGATGCCATCCGGCTCCGGCCGCCCAAACCAATGGTGCGTCCAAACCACGCTCTTCAGCTTGGGCCAGTGCAGCAGCGCGCACCGATGCCTCGATTTCGCGGCGCTCAGTGTTCAAGGCATCCAGCCGTTCAGCCATGGCACGCGCTTCGTGGGGGTTGTCGCTTGCCAACAGGCGCGCGCCCAAATCCGCCTGACCAATGCGGCCACCCGCGTTCACGCGCGGGCCCAGAACAAACCCCAGATGATAGGATGACGGTGCGGTTTCCAGACGCGCCACGTCAGAAAGCGCCACAAGACCCGGCCGCTGACGGCCTGCCATTATGCGCAGTCCCTGCTGAACCAAGGCGCGATTGACACCGCGCAGCGGCGCCACATCGGCCACAGTTGCCAGCGCAACCAGATCCAGCATCTGCATCAGGTCCGGGCCTTTTTGACCGGCCTCACGCATCTGCCGGCCTGCCTCGACCAGCATCAGGAACACCACGGCCGCCGCGCAAAGATGGGCTAGACTGCCGTCTTCATCCTGTCGGTTGGGGTTCACGACCGCCAAGGCATCTGGCAGAGTTTCGCCGCCAAGATGGTGATCAAGGATCACGACATCGGCCTCTTTGGCCGCCGCGATGGCGTCATGGGAAAGGGTTCCACAATCGACGCAAACGATCAGATCGTGGTTTGCGGCCAGTTCGCGCATCGCTGTTGGATTGGGCCCATAACCCTCATCAATCCGGTCCGGCACATACAGTGTCGCGGGCAAGCCCATCTGGCGAAGCCAATCAATAAGCAACGCCGCCGAAGTTCCACCATCCACGTCATAGTCGGCAAAAATCGCAATTTTCTGGCCAGACGTCACAGCGGCTACAAATCGGCCAGCCGCGGTTTCCATATCCCGCAGAACCCGGGGATCAGGCAGAAGGTCCCTCAGCTTGGGCTCAAGATAAGTCTGCGCCTCTTCGGCTGGCACACCCAACCGGGCCAGAACCGCACAGAGCGCACGCGGCAACCCGCTGCGCTGCGCCATGGCCTCGGCTTGCCGCTCAATTTCAGTAGAAGGGCCGACCCAGCGCCGCCCCGTCAAACTTGTTTCGACACCCAGATAGGCCAATGCGCCCTGCGCGATCACGCGGTGGGGTTGCGATAGACCATCCGGCGCAACGAACCGGTTTTGGACCGCATCAACAGAGTTTCGACTGTCAGCCAGCCCACTTCGCGCTTGATGCCCGGCAGGAGCGATCCGCTGGTCACGCCCGAGGCCGCAAAGATGACGTTGTCTGTAACCATTTCGTCGCGGGCGTAGATTTTGTTCAGATCTGTGATACCCGCCTTGGCAGCGCGGCCGCGTTCATCGTCATTTCGGAAAAGCAACCGGCCGAAGATCTGGCCGCCCATACATTTGAGTGCCGCAGCAGCAAGGACACCTTCCGGCGCGCCGCCCTGCCCCATGTACATATCGATTCCGGTCACGTCCGGTTCAGCGCAGTGCATGACACCGGCCACATCACCATCCGTGATCAGGCGAATGCCGGCACCTGTTGCGCGTACTTCGGCAATCATGTCTTCGTGGCGAGGGCGTTCCAGAATGCAGACAGTGATGTCACGCGGCGTGCAGCCCTTGGCCTTGGCCAGCGCCTCGACCCGTTCGGTCGGCGTCATGTCCAACGAAACAACACCGGCGTCATACCCAGGTCCAATGGCAAGTTTGTCCATGTAAACATCAGGCGCGTGAAGCATTGTGCCGCGCGGCCCCATGGCAATCACGGTCAACGCGTTCGGCATGTCCTTGGCGGTCAGCGTTGTGCCTTCCAGCGGATCAAGCGCGATATCCACGCCCGGACCTGTGCCGTTGCCGACCTCTTCACCGATATAGAGCATCGGTGCTTCGTCGCGTTCTCCTTCACCGATGACAACCACGCCGGAAATGTCGAGCTTGTTCAGCTCTTCGCGCATCGCGTTCACGGCGGCCTGGTCGGCGGCTTTCTCATTCCCGCGTCCAACCCAGTCTGCGCTTGCGATGGCGGCCTGCTCGGCAACCCGGGCGAGACCAAGAGAAAGCATACGGTCGTTGAAATCGATTGGCGAGGTCATGTCAGGGGTCCTTGCGAGGTAAATAAGCTTGGCTGCGGTTTAACGTGACCCTAGCCATCACGGCAAGGGCACGCAGACAAACGATCAGGGATTATGGCCAAACGGCATGTTTCGTTGTGCGCCCAGGCAAATGGCGGATTTCACACTTGCTCGATCCGAAGCGCCACAGGGTCGCCGTCAACAACTCCGGTCTGTGTCATTCCGACAAGTGCCTGCTCCAGCGCGGCACGTGTCGTTTTGTGCGTCACGATCAAGACCGGAGCGGTATCGTCGCTATGATCATACTGGCGCATACGGTTGATCGAAACGCCTGCTTCACCCAGGACGCTTGCGACCTTGGCCAGTGCACCGGGTTTGTCGAACAGGGCAAGCCGCAGATAATAGGGGGCAGGCGTGGTTGCCTTGGCTGCCGGAACGGATTTCAAAGTGCCTGCCGGCTGTCCGAACGTGGTCAGGCGCGTGCCGCGCGCGATGTCGAGGATGTCGCCCAAAACAGCACTGGCTGTCGGCCCTTCACCAGCACCAGCGCCACGCAATACGATTTGCCCAACCTGATCGCCTTCGATGACAACCATATTGGTTCCGCCGACCAACTGCCCCAAAGGCGAGGTCGCCGGAACAAGACAGGGTGCCATACTTTGTTCGAGCCCTCGGCCCGTCAGACGCGACACGCCAAGCAGTTTGATCCGGAAACCCATATCCGCCGCCTGACGAATATCCTCGATGCTGACGCGGCCAATGCCTTCCAGTTCTACCGCGTCGAAGTTCACCTGCGTTCCGTAGGCAATCGAAGCCAGCAAAGACAGTTTGTGCCCAGCATCAATGCCGCCCACATCGAGGTTTGGATCAGCTTCCAGATATCCAAGGCCATCCGCTTCGGCGAAAGCTTCATCATAGCTCAGGCCTGCGTCTTCCATGCGGGTCAGGATGTAATTGCATGTCCCGTTCATCACGCCCATGACGCGATCGATTTCATTCCCTGCCAGACCTTCGGTCAACGCCTTGATTACAGGGATCCCACCCGCGACGGCCGCTTCAAAGCGCAGAACAGCGCCATTTGCCTCGGCCAGCTCCGCCAGAACTTGCCCATGATGTGCCAGCAGGGCCTTGTTTGCGGTTACCACATCCTTGCCCGCGCGCAGTGCAGCTTCGGTCGCCGCTTTGGCAGGGCCATCACTGCCGCCCATCAATTCCACAAAGATGTCCACGTCGTCGCGCTTGGCCAGTGCGACAGGATCGTCTTCCCAAGCATAGGCATCAAGATTGACACCGCGATCCTTGTCGCGGCTCCGTGCCGATACGGCGGAAATTTCGATGGATCGCCCCGTCCGCTCGGTCAGCAAAGCAGCCTTTTGACGGACGATTTTGACCACTCCGGCGCCCACTGTACCCAGACCGGCAATTCCGAGGCGCAGGGGGCTGGGGTTCTGGTTGGACATGGCGCGGCTCCTTTGGCGCAAATTCTGATCGTGCATCCGTTATCGGGAATGCGGCTGCCGTGCAACGCCAAGGCGCGCGCGCTGCGCACTTTGCCGTGCTGCGGTGTCGCTGTTGGAACTGTTTGCCGAATTATTGTTCGCGCAGGGCAGCCGCCTTTTGGCGCAGGCGCTTTATTCTTTGATCAATGCCCACTGGCCCGACACTCTGTGCCTGAAGCCGTGCAGCGCGTGCGCGCAAGCCGGCCACACGCCCGGTGACCTGTCCAATTTGTTCGATGGTCGCCCGCGGCTCCGGTCCCTTCAGCAGCTCATCCATCGGCAACAGCTTGGGATAAGGCGCATCCTCCAGACCCGGGGTCTGAACGGCATCCAATTCTGGAAACTGGGTGCATCCCGAAAACGCGCTGGCCAAGACCAAGGCGGCAATCGGAACCCAATGCGGACGGCGGACACACAACATGATGGTCTTGTGCCGCAAGCGTCGCGCGGGGGCAAGCATTGCGCTTGATCTGAACGCATGTTCAGTTACGATCCGCTCATGGCAAGAACACAAGGCAGTCACGCTCAGATCACCGGCCCGCGCATTCGCGAGGCGGCACTTCATCTGTTTGCGGAACATGGGTTTGCCGCGGTTTCCATGCGCCAGATCGCGGCAAAGGTCGGCGTTCAGGCCGGTGCTTTGTATAATTACACGCCGGACAAACAGGCCCTGCTTTTTTCGCTTCTCAAGGGCCATATGGATGAGCTGCTTTCCGCCGCTCCGGATCAAACCACCGCTTCTCCGCAGGACCGGCTAGAGACATTTGTGAAGTTTCACATCGAGTTTCACCTGCAGAGGCATGAGGCTGTTTTCATCTCCTACATGGAACTGCGCAACTTGACGGCCCAGAATTTCGAAGTGATCGAGTCCCTGCGCCGCGCTTATGAAAACCGGCTTGAGACAATCCTTCGCGATGGGGTCGCTGCTGGTGTGTTTTCGGTTCACGACACAAAGCTGACCACGATGGCAATCATCGCAATGCTGACCGGGATTACCACGTGGTACAGGGATGGCGGCCGATTGTCGGCAGACGAGGTCAGCGCAACCTATTGCGACATGGTTCGAAAGGCCGTTGGCGCCCTTTGAAACCAGGCAACTGGCCCATCATGCAAAATCCAAGGTTCCCCTCGCCCGTCCCTTCCGGTAATCGGGTGATCAAACCTGAAAAGACGACCCTTCAAGGCGACGCAAATGGCACGGCATCTAATTACTTCGGCAATCCCTTACATCAACGGGATCAAACACCTCGGAAACCTCGTCGGCAGCCAGTTGCCCGCCGACCTGTATGCCCGCTACTTGCGCGCCCGCGGTCACGAGGTTCTGTTCCTTTGCGCAACCGACGAACACGGCACGCCCGCAGAACTGGCGGCCGCAAAGGCCGGCAAGCCTGTTGCGGAATACTGCGCCGAGATGTGGGAAGTACAAGCCAAGCTTGCAGATGGCTTTCGCCTGTCCTTTGATCACTTTGGGCGATCATCGAGCACGCAAAACCACAAGCTGACCCAGCATTTCGCAGGTGTCCTGGCCGATCAGGGACTGATCCGCGAAGTTTCGGAAACGCAGATGTATTCCAAAGCCGACGGTCGTTATCTGCCCGACCGTTACATTGAAGGCACCTGCCCGAACTGTGGCTTTGACAGTGCCCGCGGCGATCAGTGTGACAACTGCACCAAGCAGTTGGACCCGGTTGATCTCATCAACCCGCATTCGACCATTTCCGGCAGCACCGATCTGGAAATGCGCGAGACAAAGCATCTCTATCTGCGACAGTCCGAAATGAAAGACCAACTCGAGGAATGGATCGACACCCGCGAAGGCTGGCCGGTTCTGACGACCTCGATTGCCAAGAAATGGCTGAACGATGGCGACGGGCTTCAAGACCGTGGCATCACGCGCGACCTTGATTGGGGTGTTCCGGTACAGCGAGGCGACGAACCTTGGCCCGGCATGGAGGGCAAGGTTTTCTATGTCTGGTTCGATGCGCCCATCGAATACATCGCCTGTTCACAGGAATGGGTCGAAGCGGGCAAGGGCGACGACTGGGCTCGTTGGTGGCGTACCGACAAGGGCGCAGACGACGTGCGGTATACTCAGTTCATGGGCAAGGACAACGTGCCGTTTCACACGCTCAGCTTCCCGGTGACCATTCTTGGCTCGGGCGAGCCGTGGAAGCTGGTCGATTACATCAAATCGTTCAACTACCTGAACTATGACGGCGGCCAGTTCAGCACCTCGCGCGGACGGGGCGTCTTTATGGATCAGGCGCTTGAAATTCTGCCTGCCGATTACTGGCGTTGGTGGCTACTCAGCCATGCGCCGGAAAGCTCGGACAGTGAATTCACTTGGGAGAATTTCCAAATCTCCGTGAACAAGGATCTTGCCGACGTGCTGGGCAATTTCGCCAGCCGTGTGACCAAGTTCTGCCGCTCCAAATTTTCAGAAGCCGTGCCAGAGGCTGGCACTTATGGTCCCGACGAAGATCGGCTGATCGCCGCCCTTACGGACAAGCTGCGCGAATACGAACAGCACATGGAAACTATCGAGGTTCGTAAAGCCGCCGCCGCGTTGCGCGCGGCTTGGGTGCTTGGAAACGAATACCTGCAGGAAGTCGCTCCGTGGACCACCTTCAAGACAGATCCGGACAAGGCCGCAGCGCAAATCCGCCTCGCCCTTAACCTGATCCGCCTCTACGCTGTGGTTTCTGCGCCCTTCATCCCCGATGCGTCCAAGCAATTGCTGGACGCCATGCAAACTGATGACCGCAACTGGCCCGATGACGTTCCGAGCGCACTGGCTGCTTTGCCCGCTGGCCATGCCTTTGCCGTGCCCGAGGTGACTTTCAGAAAGATCACCGATGACGAACGCGCAGAGTGGCAAGAGCGCTTTGCCGGAGTGCGGGAGTAGCGAAACAAGAGAAACAGCCCGTGTAGACATTTTGTGCGATTGGGCTGAGCACTTTCCAGATCAATGCCTCAGGGCGGCAAATACCATTGCCTCAATGCTTGCCATCAGCATGTCCGGCTTGCTGGCGTCGATCGACCCTCTTGCAGCAGCGCCTTCTATCAAGTCAAGAATGAGGTCGGCGGTGCTCGTATCGACAATGGAAGGTCCAAAATCCTTGCTCTCGACGCCCTTGAAGAGCAAGGATGTCAGCGCCTCGGCAAGTGTAGAGCGCGCCTGTAGAAAACGCTCTGCGATATCGGGCTCTCGCATCGCTTCTGCCGCGATATCTAGGTACAAAATTGCCGCGTCATGATCCGAACAGTGTTGAAAATATGCCCGGGTGAATTCCCGCAGACAAACTGAAGGCCGCACATTTCGCATCAGCATTTCGACAAACGGGTCAACAGATGACAGTTCCAACTCGGCCAGACCAATCAACATGTCATGTTTGCTAGGAAAGTGATTGTAGAGATTTCCCAAACTGACGCTTGCGCGTTTGGCAATCTCTCGCATGCCCGTCTGATGAAAGCCTCTTTCAACAAAGCAGGCTGCAGCCGCATCCAAGACCTGCTCGCGGCGCTTTCGAGATGCGATTTCGCGATTGTTCAGAGGGCTATCCATTCTTCTTGGTTATCCGGCAATACCATATGCTTTCAAGAGTGTATGGAGCGCCTTCTCAACAACAGCCTCATCCGTTTCCGACGACAGTTCGAGCGCGACCGGTCCGCCGTTAAACGCAACCAAAACCGGAATTTTCGCGATCGGATACAGATTCACCCACGTATTGAAATACCCCGGTGGCAAGTCGTTAAATGGCGTGACGAGAAAATGAGCGTCACGATCCCAAAAATCGTCTTCGAACTGAAGATAGATCTTATCCAGCGTACCAAATCCAAGTTTTGAAATCGCTGTTTGGTGACGTGTTGGCAGAGCAGGCGTGAATTGAATGTGATCGGACTTCAGAACACCAAGCGGTACGGTGACAACCACCGCATCGAAGGCCGAATTGCCTCGTGTCGAGGCGACCCGCACTTCAGTACCGCTGTAGTCGATGTTCGTAACCACTTCCTTTAGCGAAGTAACGTAGTCACCTTCATAATTTTGCAGGACTTGATCGTACCCATCAGGGAACAGATATTCGTCACCCGAATAGTCTGATCTGAGCAAATAACCCCAAGTGTTTAACGACCCCGCTCCGGTTCCCGCATGATTGTTGAAAAGAGCGATCTCCTCGAACCAGTCTGGCAACTCATCGGCGTTCAGGAGCGCCCCATCGCGCCGTATAGCCAAAGAGTCTTCTAGCGATATCGCGCGGTGCATGCCGGCACGTTCAATCTCGGGCACAAGCGGATTGCCATCGGAGCCATGCAACCAACTTGCGCCAAGATCGGCAGAAAATCCTAGTTTACGGTCGGTATGAATTCGACCCCCAATCCTGTTTCGGGCCTCAAGAACCTCAACGTCGCGCCCTGCCTCGCTCAGAAGCTGAGCGGCTACAAGCCCTGCAATACCGGCACCAATGATGCCAATCTTCCTGTGGGTGTGATCCAGCAACTTGGCCGCAACCTGACGACCCGATTCAAGCGCCGCATGCACTGAACTGTTGCGATCTGGGTTCACCGCTTCGCCTGCAAAAAATACTCTGTCGGATACTGGCGTGCCCAAGTGCCTATGGTGTTTACTCCAGGCCCCGCGCGCTAAATGAGAATACGATCCAAATGAATAGGGGTCGCGGCTCCAGTTCGTTCTCAGATAGCCGACGGGCTGTGGATAATTTTGACTTTGTGACAACGCAGGCCAGGCTGAAAATCCAGCAAACGCTGAGCTGGCGGCGCCACCAATCACGGTTCTGCGTTTCACAAGCATCTCGAATCTCCGACAAAACAAATCACAAGAAAAATGAACGATCGTTCGTTCATTGTAAAGATCAACCTATCGCAAAAGACGACTTGCCCGGCTCGAGCCGACTTGTTTGTATTTCAAGTGAGGTTTCTAGAACTTCAGTCTTGGGATCTCAGCTTTTGCCAGGGGTCATTCAACCGCTACGTAGAGATCTCATTGTGTCGCACAAACACCGCTGGCTGCCGTTCGGCCTTGAGTGCCCATTCCATCTGTGCGTCGGTTTCAATAGCGCAGGGCCGAACACTGCGAAGACGGTCCAGCGCCTCATCAGGTGCCTCACCGGCTTCGATCATCAGGCGCAGGGCAACCATTCCCGACCGACCACACCCGCCCCGGCAATGCACCAGAACACGTCCACCGCCCAGCATGGCACGCCGCGCCCGATCACTGATCTCGGGCCATTGTTCTTCGAACTCCGGCCCCGGCACGCCGTAATCCTCAATCGGCAGATGCGCCCAGCGCGTGCCCTTGTCCTGAATATGCTGACCCAAATCCTGCGCGCCGACAGCGACCAGTTCGACCTGTGTCACAAGCGAAATGACACAAGCCGGTGTCCAGCTGGAAATATGCTCCAGATCCCCGGAAAAATCACCGCCACAGCCGGGCAAAGGTGAAAGCGCCAGAATGCCACCGCCCACCGGCAGCGCATGAATTACAATCGTTGTGGCATCGCCGGACAGACTAGAGCTGACGGGCTCGGAATGTGTCACAAGCATTCATATCCCCCAATTCATAGCCTCTGGCGAACCATCTGGACCGTTGCTCAGATGTGCCATGCGTAAATGTATGCGGCTGCGGGAAGCGCCCGGCGCGCCGCTGCAAATGGTCGTCTCCAATCTTGCGGGCCGCGTTCAGCGCTTCCTCCAGATCGCCCGGCTCCAGCAGGCCGCTCACGTTCCGGGCCCAAACCCCGGACAAACAATCCGCCTGCAATTCCAGGCGGACCGTCAACGCATTGGCCTCCACCTTGGAAACCTGCTGGCGCATGCGGTTTACCTCACCCAGAATACCGACTTCGTTCTGCACATGGTGGGCCACCTCATGCGCAATCACGTAAGCCGCCGCAAAGTCGCCGCGTGCGCCAAGGTTTTGCGACAACGTCGCGAAAAACTCTGTGTCGAGATAAGCTTTCTCATCGGCCGGGCAGTAAAACGGACCGGTGGCCCCGGATGCACCCCCACATGGCGAAGAGGTCTGACCAGAAAACAGAACCAGCACTGGTGGCTCATAAGGACGACCGAGTTGATCCGGAAAAACCTGTCCCCATACCTGTTCGGTCGTGCCCAAAACCCGTGACGTGAATTCCGCAGCGCGCTCTTCTTCCGCGGTCAAAGGCCCCGCAGACGTCTGGTCTTGTGGCAAACCCTGTTGAAGCAGTGGCGTAACATCAATGCCGGCAAAATAACCGACAGCCAGAACGAGCAACAAACCCACCCCACCGATTTTGGCACCGCCTCCGCCATTCGAACGGCGGCGGTCCTCAATATTACGGCTACCGCGCAAACCACGCAGTTTCATTGGTCCCTCCCAGATGGTCCGGAGGAAAGGATACACATCACGGCGCAAAGGCCAACGATTCGCCACTTTCACCGATTGCTTGGTTCAGACAACCTGCCCCGGATATTTCATGGCCCAGTCGCGCAGAAACTCTGAAATATCGGCCCGACCGGCGTTCTGAGCCGTTCGCCGGGGCAAGGCCACGCCCGCCGTCAGAGCCAGACGCAGACATTCCAGATAGTCGCGGCCCTGCCTGCTGGGATTGTTTTCCGAGCCATGAATGATCGTCGAAAGCAACGTGCCGCCATAACCGTTCACATGGGACAGATCAGCCTGCAGATTGATGAAGTATTGCATGACCTCGGGCAAACCTTCCCAGCCTGCGACATGCAAAGGCGTCAGCCCTTCGGAATCAGGAGCATCAAATGGCAAACCCAGCGCCACCAGCCTTTTGACATGGCCCAGACGCCCGGGCAGATGCAGAATTTCCCGGATCAGATGCTGGTATGCCTCTGGCAGCTTGGCTGGATCGATAAACTGACCCGGACTTTCAAGGCCATCCGCAGCCCGGGCAAGCAATACCTCTTCCGGCGTCAGTTCGGCTGTAGCACCCATCGCCTCGATCGCTCGGGAAACTGCGCGATTGCCATGAACCCGCGCGAAACCATAGGCGTTGGCGCCGCGATAGACGCGGTTTGGATCCGCCCCCGCCTGTAATAACAGGTCAGTCATCCGAGCATCGGATGACCGCCGAGCGGCCTGATGCAGCGCAGGGCATACCCATGGTTGCTCACCGCCGATTTCGGCATCGTTGAAATCATCCGCTTGGGCACCATGCGCGATCAGCATCTCAACCGCGGTGTGATCGTGGAAATCCATCGCCCGCAAAAGCGCGTTGGTTCCATGCGGGTTTGCCCCCGCCTCAAGAAGCATGCGCAAACCATCATGATGCCCAAGCTCCGTAGCATGATACAGGGATTCCCCATCATTTGGGTCCGCACCGTTGTCCAGCAACCAACGTCCCAAAACCATATTGTCCGCGTGCCCGATGGCACCGTAGAGCGCTGACAGCAGATGATCATCGCCTTGTTGGAACGGATATCCGTCGTTGACGTCCGCGCCATTTGCCAAAAGCATATTGGCCACCGAAACCATGTTTTCCTGCAGATCTGGCCGCGCCTTGTGCCACCGCGAGAAAGCCAGATGCAAAATTGGCCGCCTTGGTCCGATCTGCCGCGTCGCGTAACCCGGATCATCCGCTAGCATCCGCGCCACTTCGCTCTGATCGTACAAGGCGCACGACAGGCCAAAGGCCCCCTTGTTCAGATCTGGATACTGATCCAGCAGCGCCGAAACCTTTTCGTTCTGACCGTGGTATAGCGCAAACTTCAGCCGTTGTTGCGCAGCGGCGCGATCCAGCCCAAGTGTCTCTGAGGCCTTTACCAAGGCAGGCCAGCTTTCGAAAAGCGTTTCACGGGCTACAACATGCAACGCATCTGCCAGCTTGATCTCTGCCCTCGCTCCGAGATGGCTTTCCACTCGGTGTCGGGCGGCGGCCTCACCGGTATCAAACGCCTTTTTCAAACGCTTGGCATCACGGCGCAATTGTTCTGTTGATTGGGATTGGGTCATTCGGGTCTCTCCTCGCAAGCCCGATGGTCCGTTAAACCAGGCAGGAAAGCCGAATATGATAATCGTTCGGACTTCAGGCAGGTGCGTATCCACGCTTTCCACGGACCAGGCAGCCCCCTGCATTGGGCTAGGCCAGCGTAGCAAAGGCTGGCCTGCGGAACAAGCGTCCGTACAGGCGATCTTCTTCGCAAAAAAGGGCCGCAACCCGACTTGGTGATCGCTTTGGGCGGTGGACGCGTCTTGCCCCCCGGCGTAGGCTATGTGGGTTCTGACTCGCAAAGGCATCGCATGACCGACAGTCCTCAATATCAGGTTCTCGCGCGCAAATATCGCCCGGAAACCTTTGCCGATCTGGTCGGACAAGAAGCAATGGTGCGCACCCTGCGCAACGCCTTCAAGGCTGACCGCATTGCGCAGGCCTTTGTGATGACAGGCATCCGGGGCACCGGTAAAACGACAACAGCGCGGATCATTGCCAAGGGCATGAACTGCATCGGCGCAGATGGTACCGGCGGGCCGACAACGGATCCCTGCGGTCAATGCGAACATTGCGTCGCCATCATGGAAGGCCGACATGTCGACGTGATGGAAATGGATGCCGCGTCCCGAACCGGCGTGAATGACATCCGCGAAATTATCGACAGCGTGCACTACAGGGCGGCCTCAGCACGGTACAAGATTTACATCATCGACGAAGTGCATATGCTTTCGACCAGCGCGTTCAACGCATTGCTCAAAACGCTCGAAGAACCCCCCGCGCACGTCAAGTTCATCTTTGCCACGACCGAAATTCGCAAAGTGCCGGTCACCGTCCTGTCGCGATGCCAGCGTTTTGATTTGCGCCGTATCGAGCCCGAAGACCAAATCGCCATGTTGCGCCGCATCGCAACGGCCGAAGGCGCTGAAATTTCGGACGAGGCATTGGCGTTGATTACCCGCGCCGCCGAAGGGTCCGCTCGCGATGCGACCTCACTGCTGGATCAGGCGATCAGCCATGGCGCCGGAGAAACCGGGGCAGACCAGATCCGTGCCATGTTAGGCCTTGCCGACCGGGGGCGGGTCATGGACCTGTTCGAGCATATCATGCGCGGCGATGCCGCCACCGCGCTGAGCGAGCTTTCGTCGCAATACGCCGATGGTGCAGATCCTCTCGCCGTCCTGCGCGATCTTGCCGAACTGACACATTGGATTTCGGTGGTCAAAATCACGCCTGACGCCGCCGAAGACCCGACGATCGGCCCCGAAGAACGCGACCGCGGTCTGGCCTTCGCAAGCGGCCTTGGTATGAGGCCCCTCAGCCGCATGTGGCAAATGCTGCTCAAGGCCATCGAAGAAGTCAGCGCAGCGCCCAGCGCGATGATGGCCGCGGAAATGGCTGTCATCCGCTTGACCCATGTGGCCGAACTACCCTCACCCGAGGAATTGGTGCGCAAACTCAAGGACAGCCAGCCGCCCGCCGGTCCCGGCCCATCTGGTGGCGGCCTTTCACAGGGCGGTCACTCCGGCGTACAGGCGACCAGCAGCACCCTGCCCGCTCCGACACATACGGTTCCCTCCGGCCCCACAGCCGTCACCGGAGCACAAGCCGCGACCGCCATTGCCACGGATCAGGCCCTCGCCCGTTACCCGACCTTCGAGCACGTGATCGACCTGATCCGGGCTGGCCGGGACGTCAAGTTGCTGGTCGAGGTGGAAACCGGACTGAGGCTTGCGGCCTATCAACCCGGGCGCATCGAATTCACGCCTACCGAAAATGCAGCCGCCGATCTCGCTCAGCGCCTCGGCTCTGCTCTGCAAAGGTGGACCGGCAATCGCTGGGGTATTTCAGTTGTGGGCGATTGCAATGCCCCGACGATCGCCGAAGTGCGCGATGCCGAAAAAAACGCACTGCATGCCGAGGCCGCAGAACATCCAATGGTAAAGGCTGCGATGCAGGCGTTCCCCAAGGCGCAGATCAAGGAAATCAGGACCGCACAGGACCTTGCCAACGAAGCCGAGGCCGAAGCTCTGCCCGAGGTGGAGGACGAATGGGATCCATTCGAGGAATGATGGGTTTGATTTGCCAGCGGGATGGTGGGCGGGGCGACGGCGCAGCCGAGCGGCGCGCAGCATCCCTTGCGGCTGGCTTGATCCTGCTTCCCGGGGCGGCGGCTGCAGAGGTTTGCGACAAGACACGCCCGGACTGGGACGGAACCCCGCAAAGCATGATCTCCGAAGCCATTGGCCTGTTCCTGTCTCCGGCAGGGCTGTTCTTGTGCGCCGCCATGGCAATGGCACTGGTCTTCCGGCACGCCATGGGAACCGCAATCGTAGCGCTGCTCTGGTCGTTCTTTATCACCGCTTTGGTCATGGGGCTTGATGATCCCATCCGCGCGGCAGCCGTGAACGAAGGATGCGTTGCGCCTCCGACCTTGTTCATCGCGGCTTCGACTGCAATATGTCTTGCAGCCGTGACTTACACATTCCGCCGCGAAAAGCGGCTTTGATACAAACAGGAGTAGACGATGCTGAAAGGTCTGGGAAATCTTGGCGACATGGCCAAGATGATGAAATCGGCACAGGAAATGCAGGGCAAGATGATGCAACTGCAGGAAGACCTCGCCGAAATGATGGTCGTCGGTGAATCCGGAGCGGGCCTCGTCAAGGCAACTGCAACAGCCAAGGGTGAATTGAAGGGCCTCGATATTGATCCTTCCATTTTCAACGGTGACGACAAGGAAGTCGTGGAAGACCTCATCCTTGCTGCCATCAAGGACGCGCAGACCAAGGCCCAGGATCGCAGTCAGGAAGAGATGCGAAAACTGACAGATTCAATGGGTCTGCCGCCGGACATGAAGCTGCCATTCTAATTCGATCATGATGTTTCTTCCCGGATCCAAGGGCTTTTTCCGTGTTGGGCCCATTGCGCTGTTGCTGGCCTTGGTCGCAGCGGTTTTCTACCTGGTCCGGGTCGGAAACATTGCGCCTGAGCGATCAACACAAGAAGCCTTCTTTGTCGGCACGTTGATCGCCAATTCCGCTGCGGCCCTGTTTTTGGCTGGCGCTTTGGGGCGACAGGTTGGCGGCTTTTTCGAAATGATGTCGCCCGGCAGCGGCGGGCCGGTACTGGACCGCATTTTCAATCAGCGCGGAAACCTCGTGATCGCGGCAATCCTGACCTTGCTGATCGCCGGATCAGTCTGGTCCATCGCGCCATGGTCGGCCGAAGCCTACGCCAAGCCGGGATTGAACGGCCCACTGGTTATCCTGCTCTTGCTTGTGAACGTTCCGATCGGGCTCGCTGTCGGGGCGCTCGTTCACTATTGGTGGGAAGCCTATCGCGCGTGGACCGGCGAAGATCTGCGGATCTTCCCTTTGCCGCGCAAAAAGCTCGTCCGCTACACCATGATCAACACGACAACCACCGTGACCGCCGCGGTGATCGCCTGCTCCACCTTTCTGGGCCTGCGCGTTTCTGTCTTGCAACCCGATCTGGCTATTATCGTCTTTTCAGTGGTCTCGCTGATGTTGGTCGGCGCAACCTATGTCGTCCCTCTGTTCAGCCTGTCGACGCGGTTGCACCTTTCCAAACATGACCTTCTGGGTGAGATCGAAGAAGAACTGGCGCATTGTTTTCAGGCCCAACACGCGGACGATCTGCAAGGCAAAGGCGATCAGGTACAATCCCGGGTCGATGGTCTGCTGGCCTACCGCGAAACTGTTCGAAACATGTCGACCTTTCCGCCAAATGGCGAATACTCTTTCACGACAGCCGCTGGCGTTGTGATCTTGGCATTGCTGCCTGCCTTTATTGACTACATACTGTCACAAGGCCTTTGAACGGCGCGGCCAGCACAGCCCCAAAGAGCGGTGAGCCATGAGCAGAAACGACCCCATCGCAGCCCTGATTGATCTGATGGCTCGACTTCCCGGATTGGGTCCACGATCCGCGCGGCGGGTTGTTCTGCATCTCATTCGAAAACGCGGCGCATTGCTGCAACCCCTGGCCGATGCCATGCAGGCAGTCGCACGGTCTGCCCGCGAATGTTTGAATTGCGGCAACGTGGGCACTTCTGACATCTGCGAGATTTGCGAGAGCGAGGCTCGGGCAACCGGCCTTTTGTGCGTCGTCGAGGACGTTGCAGACCTTTGGGCCATGGAACGGTCCGGTGTCTTTCGAGGGCGCTATCATGTTTTGGGAGGAACCTTGTCTGCCCTGGATGGTGTCGGACCAGACGACCTGCGCATCCCGCAACTCAAATCCCGCTTGGCCAGCGAGGGGATAACAGAGGTGATCCTCGCCCTGAACGCGACAATCGATGGCCAGACAACCGCCCACTATATCGCTGACGAACTGGGCAGCGCTGTTTCGGTGACGTCCCTCGCGCAGGGGGTGCCGATTGGTGGCGAGTTGGACTATCTGGACGACGGAACCATCACGGCGGCTTTGAACGCGCGAAAGGCCTTTTGACATCGGTATTACAGAAAACAGACGCGTCGTTATAACCGCCGGAGCCTCTGGACTGGGCAGAGCCATGGCCGAAGCCTTTCTGCGCGCCGGGGACAAAGTCGCAGTTTGCGACGCCGACCCCGATGCGGTAACAGCAATAGCCCAAGACATCCCCGAAATTCGGGCAGTGGTCGCGGATGTTACGGACAAAACCGCGATGGACGCGTTCTTTGCCGGGATCGAAGACGACTGGGGCGGAGCAGATGTTGTTTGCTCGAACGCCGGAATTGGCGGGCCCGCAGGGCATATCGAGGATCTGGACTTTGAAGATTGGCGCCGCTGCGTTTCAGTCAATCTCGATGGGGCTTTTCTGACTTGCCGCTGGGCCGCGCGGGTGATGCGCGCCCAAGGACACGGATTGTTGCTTCTGACCAGTTCGACATCCGGCCTTTTCGGGTTTCCGCAACGCTCACCCTATGTCGCTGCCAAATGGGGGATCGTGGGGATGACCAAGGCGCTGGCATCTGAATTGGGTCCTGCCGGCGTGCGCGTGAACGCGATTTGCCCCGGCGCTGTCGAAGGCCCGCGCATGGATCGCGTCATCGAAATGGAAGCACAGGCACGGGGCGTTGATCGAGACGACGTGCGCCGCGGCTTTTCCGAAGGTGCAGCCCTGCGGCGCTTTGTAACCGCCGAAGACGTCGCGGCCATGGCGCTCTTTCTCGCTTCTCCCGGCGCATCATCCATCACCGGTCAGGCCATGGCCGTGGACGGCCACACAGAACGATTTGTCTGATACGGCGTAAACTAACTGTGCGGCACTGCACCTGCTAAGGCTTTGGCCACAGATCCACACCACTCAATCGAGAAGACAAAGAAAAACCCCTGCCGGCTGGCAGGGGTTTCCATCAGGTTGCCGATTGGCGAACTGATTATTCTTCGGCTGCGGGTGCTGCCTCTTCGGCCTCTGCCTCATCGTCTTCTTCGTTCTCTGCAGAACGCAGACCGGACGGAGCCGAAATGTTCGCGATCACGAAATCCCGATCAATGGTCGGCTTGGCGCCGCTCGGCAAATCAACCGAGGAAATCGTCACGGTGTCGCCGACTTCCAGACCGGTCAGATCGACCTCGATCTTTTCAGGGATGTCACCGGCTGTAACGCGCAGTTCGACTTCTGGACGAACGATGGTCAGAACGCCACCTTTCTTGATGCCGGGCGCGGCTTCTTCGTTCAGGAATTCAACCGGAATGAAGAGGTTCACCTTTGAGGTGCGGCGCAGGCGCATCAGGTCCAGGTGCGTTGGCAGGTCTTTTACGACGTCACGCTGAACATCGCGGCAGATCACGCGCACATCGTCGTGGCCTTCAATCTTGAGATTGAAAAGCGTCGACTTGAACCGTCCGGCCTTCAGGCGCTTGAACAGCGTGTTGAACGGGATGTTGATGGGAAGCGGGTCTGCGTCGCCACCAAATACAATGCCAGGAACCATGCCGTCGCGGCGTGCTTGACGAGCGGCGCCCTTGCCTGTCCCCGTCCGTTCCGTAGCTTCGAGATCAGGAATCTCACCAGCCATGATATATCTCCAATTTGTCTGTCGGGGTGCCTCCAAGGCTGTCACCCCGCGTGAAGCCGTGCGCGTAGACCGGATTGGCCCAGATGGCAAGCAGATTCGCGCAATTTGGCTGGACCGGAACCCCAATGCGTGGCACTCGGCACCCATGACGATGCTGCGTGATCTTTACACAAGCCGCGGGCCTGCGGCGGCCTTTGCTTCGGTTGGGCTATACTGGGGTGCGTTCGGCGCGCTGGTCCCGGATCTCAAGCCGCAGGTCGGGCTGAGCGATGGCGCTTTCGGGCTGGCCATGTTGGTGTCCACCTTCGGCGCTCTGTTGGCCATGTGGCTGGCGCCCCGAGTTGAACGCGCGCTTGGGATCAGAGTTTTGCCGGTGCTGGCCTTCGCCATGCTGCTTGCCTTTCTGACACCCGGTCTGAGTTGGAACGGCGTTACCTTTGCCATCGCGATGACGCTTGCGGCCATGGCATCTGGCACGTTGGATGTTTCCATGAATGCGCGCCTGTCTATCCTCGAAGGGCGGCTGGGCGTATCATTGATGAACCTGAACCATGGCGTCTTTTCCGTCGCCTATGCCTGCTCGGCCCTTACCACCGGATTGGCCAGAGAAGCCGGCTGGACGCCCTTCGCAGTCTTTGCCACGCTTGGCCTTGCGACCCTTGCCCTGATGATCCAGATGGTCGCCGCGCCCGTGCAAGATGCCCGGGCGGACAGCGACGCCCCGCCCCCGGCGCGGCTATCCCCGCTGTTGTTGATCCCGGGAGGGCTGATCATCCTGATCGCGTTTCTGGCCGAACAGGGCACGGAAGGCTGGTCCGCCCTGCATCTCGAACGCGGCTTGGGTGCAGGCGCGGCACAAGGTGCGTTAGGACCGGCTATTCTGGGTATCACGATGGCGATTGGCCGGCTTTCCGGCCACGTCGTTGCGCACCGCGTTTCCGAAGCAATTGTGATTGGTCTTGCTTCTGCACTATGTGCCGCCGGTGCCTTCATCGCGGCGTTTGCTAGCGGTTTGCTAGTGGCATACCTCGGTTTTGCCATGCTGGGCTTGGGCGTTTCCGTGGTCGCGCCGATGGCTTTTTCATGGGTCGGTCGTCTGGTGCCAGAAGACCGCAAGGCGCTCGCAATCAGCCGGATCGCGGTTCTGGGATATGCCGGGTTCTTCGTTGGCCCGCCCATGATGGGCGGCCTGTCCGAAGCCTTTGGCCTGCATATGTCCTTTGCAGCCGTTGGCGCGCTCGTACTGATAATCCCGCTTGTTTTGGTGCCGGTTCTATCCCGGCAAAAATCTGCCTGAGCCCTGACCTCCCCCTCAATGGAATCCGCCTTACGCTGTACGCTGGTGGTCGCTATAGTCGACGCTGTAACTCAGCGAAGTGGCAGGATGCGCAGCAAATCTCATTGTCTTGGCTTGATTGTGGCAGGCGCCCTGATCTGGGTCTCGCCCCCGAGTGCCGAGGCCTGCGCGTTCCATGGCTATACCCCAAATCCGACGTTGGTTGATATCCTGTTGGCAACCGAACAGGCTGTGATTGCTGTTCCGGATGCCGCCAATCCCAATGTCTACAGACCTGTAACAACACTGTCCGGACCCAGTGTATCCGAGCTTCCGATCCCGCCCAGCCAAGGATTTTTGCTGCAGGTGGTCGGTCGCCCGGACGCCAGTGTGTTGTTGGCACGCGACGGCGCCTACGGCCCATGGCTGGAAGTTGCCGTTCTGGACGACCGCTATCGCGCCTTGATCGAATTGATCATGCAAAGGCAATCAGCATGGCTTTATGGCGACGAAAAAGCCCGCCTCGCGACCTTTGCCAAGCGTGTCAACGATCCCAGCCCCGGAATACGCCGCCTCGCATTGCGGGAACTTGACCGTGCACCCTATGGATCGCTCGATCAGGTGCGTGTCCCAAAAATCAAAACACTGCGCCAAGATCTGCAAACCGGCAACGCAGACCTGAGGCCCATTCGCATTTTGCTTGCAGGTCTATCAGGCGATCGCAGTTTCACGCCCTTGCTGTTGGATGGGTTGGACAAGGCTATTGCAAAGGACAAGGCCTATCTCGGCGCTTACGCAACCGCCTTGATCGAGCTTGAAGGCAAATCCGCGGTGAACGACATCATCGCCCGCCACCTTCAAAACGACGCTTTGCCTAGTCAGGTTCAGGCAAAACTGCTCGAAGCTTTGGCCATCCAGTACAAAACAGCGCCTGCCGCGCTCAGACGATACATCGCCCGTGAGGCTGCAAAACTCGTGCGTGCCAAACCAGAACTCGCGGATATGGCGGCCCAAAAATTCGGATTCTCGGACGGCTGGCGGATCACCAAATAGAAAAGACCCTGATCGTAAAGGGCTGCGTTTCGTCCTGATCAGAAGCGCATGAAAAAAGCCGGACACCTTGCAGCGCCCGGCTTTGCTAAACTTGGTGCTGTTCTTGCTCAGGCCGCGTCTTCGTAGCCTTCTTGTGTCTTAGCACCCGTGATATAGGCCACCACGTCTTCGCCCGTGACATCTTCGTTCTTGATATCAAGATTGGCGCAAATGCGGCCACGGCGGAACACGACAACCCGATCCACCAAGTCAAAAACCTGACGCATGTTGTGGCTGATCAGGATCAGCGGCTCTCCGTCCGCCTTGAGCTGGCGAACGATGTTTTCCACCTGCGCAGTTTCCTGCACACCCAACGCTGCTGTCGGCTCATCCATGATCGTCAGCTTTGAGTGGAAGGACGCCGTACGCGCAATGGCCACACACTGCCGTTGCCCACCTGACATATATTGGATCGTGTTGCGGATGTTGGGGATCTTTACCCCTGTCTTTTGCAACGCATCCAGCGTGTCCTGCCGCATCGCCTTGTAGTCGAGAAAGCGAAACGGCCCCAACCAGTTCCATTTTGTTTTCTCACGGCCAAGAAACAGGTTGTCGGGAACATCCAGATGGTCTGCCAAGGCAAGCGTCTGGAACACTGCCTCGATGCCTGCTTCGCGTGCATCAAGCGGTCCGGCAAAGTTGACGGGCTGGCCATCAAAAATGACCTCACCGCGTGTGCGTTGTTCCACGCCTGTGATCTGGCGGACAAAGGTGGATTTACCTGCGCCATTGTCCCCCATGATCGCCACATGCTCGCCCTTGCGCAGGACAAAGTTGGCATCTTCCAAGGCATGCACGCCGCCGTAGTGCTTGGTCAGCCCACGGGTTTCGAGAATGATATCGTCACTCATGATCTGTTGCCCCTCTATGATCGCGCCGAAGCGCTACGCTGACGCCATTGGTCAAGTACAACCGCGCCGATGATGATCCCACCCATGGCCATAAGCTGATAGAAAGCATCGAGCTTGATATAGGTAAAACCGGACTGGATCACGCCAAAGACCATCGCCCCCAGCACCGTACCGATGATCGACCCACGGCCGCCGGTCAGGCTCACGCCGCCAATGACGGCCATGGCAATGGCGAACAATTCATAGAACTGTCCCATGCCTGTCTGTGCCGTCAGGTTCTTCGAACTCAGGATGATCGCCGCAAAGGCCGCCAGCATGGACGCGATCATGTAGACCATGACCTTGTGGCGTTTGACGTTGATCCCCGACATACGCGCTGCAGCCTCGTTGGAACCGATGGCATAGGTGTGTTTACCATAAACCGTATATTTCAGAACAACGTGGAACAGCAGCGCCAACAGCAGGAACCAGAAGACCGGCATCATACCAGATCCGAGCCAGGCAAACTGATCGGTCGGAAATGAAACAGGCTGGCCACGTGTCCACCACTGCGCGATACCGCGGCAAATCAGGAACATGCCCAGCGTCGCAATGAACGGTGGAATCCCGGTGAATGCGATGAGCGAGCCGTTTATGAGCCCGATAAAGGCCCCGAATAAAAGCCCGACTAATATGGGAACCAGAACAGGCAGATCGAAGGCCCAGGCCCCGAACACCGCTTTTGGATTCGGGTTTCCGTTCACCAATTCCGTTTGGGCAAACGACATAACGATCATCGCCGCGGCGCCAACCAAAGGCCCGGAAGACAGATCGATCCCGCCCGAAATGATGACCTGCGTTACGCCCAGCGCGATGATCCCGATGATTGAGACCTGCAAGATAATGATCTTGATGCGCGCAATGTTCAGGATTGTACCATCCCGCTTTGTGTTGAAATCGAACAGCATCGACTGGCCCTTCATGTAGGGCAAAAGCTGTCCGAGCGCTTCGAAGACCAACACGATGATGATCAGCGCAAAGAAGATGTTTAGTTCGTTTGGCCAGGCTTTTTTGGATTTGTCATATTTCAATCCACCGATGCCGTCGGAATGATTGGACATATTTGCACTCCTTGCGTCAGGGCATGTCCGCGTTGATCAAAAAGGCAGAGCGGTCGAAACCGCTCCGCCCGATTTTTCAGAACTCAGCTCAGTTCTTGTTGAGGAAATCCGCAACGTTGCCAGGTGTTACCAGCTTGAACGGAATGTAGACTTTCTGGTCCAGCTCTTCGCCGCGCGACAGCGCCAGCGCCGCATCAACAGAGCCGGAACCCTGACCGAATGCGTCCTGGAACACGGTCACGTCCAGATCACCCGCCTGCATCGCAACCAGCGCGTCCTGCGTTGCGTCAACACCGCCGACCTCGACATCAGCCATATCGATGCCCGAAGCCTTCATCGCCTGAATTGCACCAATCGCCATTTCGTCGTTGTTGGCGATGACGAAATCAAAGTCTTCGCCGGACGACAGCCAGTTGGTCATCAAATCCTGCGCCTTGTCGCGGGACCATTCGGCAGTCTGACGGTCGATGATGGTCATGAAGTTACACATGTCCATGCCGATCACGTCGTCGATGTCCTTGGTACGCTGGACTGCGGCCTGGTTGGAAAGCTGGCCCATCAGGATGTAGCCCTTGGCGCCGCCCGCTTTGCCTGCGGCACGCAGATTGCGGCAGATCTGGAAGCTTTCCAGTGTGCCGGATTCGATTTCGTTGGATGCAACGAAAGCCTGATTGTCTGGCAGTTCGTTAACGTTGATTGGCTCACGGTTGACGTAAACCAGCGGAACACCGGCTGCTTCTGCTGCGGCGGTCATCGCCTGCGTGGCCGATGTATCAACAGCGTTGACGATGATCGCGTCCACACCGGATGCAACGAAGTTGTTGATCTGGTCCAGCTGCTTGGCAACGTCGTCCTGGGCATCTTCGACCTGCAGATCAACACCATCGAGGGACGCGGCGTGATCTGTCATGCCGTTGCGCATGACGGTCAGAAAGTTGTCGTCAAAACGCGCAATCGAAACCCCAATGGTTTCCGCCATTGCAGTTGTGCCCATCAAGGCGCTCAGGCCTGCAGCGACAAGAATTTTCTTCATGGTAGTCCTCCCAATCGGGTGCCGGCTCACCCTTGTACACATGCCGGATGCCCCCACAGGGGCGGGTTGAAAGCCCCTCTCAGAAAGCATTGACCTTCAGAGAGTTGCGGATGAAATCGAATGAAGCGGCCAGTGATTTTTCTGGATCGCTCAGGGTATGAATGCTGGGTGCAAACGCCTCGACCGAGATTGGTCCGGTATAGCCGCCGTCAATCAGAGCCGTGATTTGCTGGATATTGCCGAGCCGGTCCTTGGCATCCACCAAAACGCGATTTTCGTCTTCCAGCAGGTCTGCCGGCACCACGTGATCTGTCACACCCGAGATATGAACCAGCTTCGTATGCTGCGGAAAAAACTGGTCCTCTTCGGCCAGAAAGTGGTGGAAAGTGTCGTGCACAATTCCAAAGTGGTCCGTGCCGCCAACAGCTTCGATTGCATCCACCGCTTCGGTTTTGAACCGCAGCGACGAACGTGGGAACCCCAAAGGTTCGACCAACGCCGTCATCTCTGCTTCCTCAAGCAACGGACGAATTTCTCTGAGCGCGATACGAAGATTGGCCTGCCGTTCGCCGTTGCCCTGACCCGATCCGTCATTGCGAGGGATCAGGCTGATTGTTTCGGCGCCGATTGCCTTGGCGATCTTGATCAATGCGCGCACTTCAGCGGCCATTGCATCGGACCAAACGTTAAAAGGGTAAATCTGGCTCAGCCCCAAGACGCGCAGTCCCATTTCCTCGGCACGCGTTGCGACATCACGAAAGGAAGAGCCATCAAACAAAGGGCGCCCAAGATCATTGCGGAACTCGACGCCCGCGCAGCCAAGCGACTTGGCAAGATCGAGCACGTCCTGCCAACGCAGGGAAGGCACCGACATATGATTGATTGCGAAAGGCACCATGCCTTTTCGTCCCCCCATTTGGCGCGGCACCTTTGCGGCGTCTAAAGCGCGTCACTGCCGTTCAGTTGGGGTTGGCTGGCGATTCTGGTCAATCAAGGCTGAGATTTTTACGTCACGCCCGAAAGATTCCGCCGGTCAGAACTGATACTTTTGTATCAAAGGAATTCCGGCAAATGCAGTCGCGGATCCAGAAACAACTGCCCGCGCGGGCCACTGTCAGGGTCCGCAGAGACCTGCGCCATAATGGCGACCATACGGCGACAGATCGTATCGAGTGGGGTTCCGATAACCAAAGACACATACCCGTCTTCCAGCGCTGCACGCGATTCCGGCGTGAGCTCATTAACCACCATGTTGATCTTTCCGGGAGGCCGCTCTTCCCTGAGTGCGGCGATCGCGCCTTCCATTCCGCCACCGGCGAGATAGATGCCGCGCAAGTCGGGTTGCCGATCCAAAAGCTCCAGCGTCGCTTCGTAAGTCAATTGGCGTGTTTCAAGATTGACCAATGTGTCCAGCAGCTCAAACCGCGTGTCGGTTTCACGAAACTGAGTGCGAAACCCAGTTTCCCGCAACTCGTGCCCATGCCACCGATGGCCGCCAACAAACAAGGCGATCTTGCCCGGTTGTTTGATCGAAGTCATCAACATCTGCGCCGCTCCGCGCCCGATCTTGAGATTATTCATACCCAAATAACAACGCCTTAAACCCTGGGCGAAATCAGAAAATAGCGAAATGCACTCAACGCCATTTTCAGCCAGTGCTTTCACTTGGTCCGTTACAACATGATGGTTGACTGCGGTAGCGGCGATGCAATCTACCCGCTGGCCCAGTTCCGCAAGATGCGCCGCGACATCCGATGGCGCCTGCGATGGCGAAAAGACAATCTCGGCTTCGACGTTCGCCGTCTGGTGCGCTTGGGCGGCATGTTCGATCGCCCGAACCACATTCTGATAAAAGGCTTGCTTCTGTTTGTGCAAAACAAACCCAAGCCGCACTTTGGGGCGATCGTCCCGCGTCTCGCGAACCAGCAGGCGACGACCATGGTAGCCCACTCGCGCCGCCGCTTCGGTCACGCGTTTTACGGTTTCTTCGCGCACCACCGAACCACCGCCGACAACCCGGTTAACGGTCGCAATACTGACGCCCGCCTCTCGGGCGACATCACGTAAAGTTGGTCGACGGGCCATGACACGCTCCTGATACAAAGGTATCAATCATGCATCTCATTCATGATACATCAAGAGCTGAAATTTCGGTTAGCTCTAGGCGTAGGCACAGATCCCTTGCTAGCAATAGCGACAGGAGGATCTGCCATGGCCAGTCGCGACTATTCCCTGTGTGGGCCCGATGGACAAAAACCCAAGGACTCGGCTCTGGCTGGCCAGTCGTGGTACCGAACCCCAATTCCACGCGACAAGATGCAGGCACTCATGCGGCGCAGTGATCAGCCTGCTATTCGAGATACCGTGATCCTGTTTTCAGCCATGTTCGCGTTCGCACTGATTGGCGTAAGCCTGTGGCCCAGCCTTTGGTCCGCTCCTTTCTGGCTGGCCTATGGTGTGCTGTATGGATCGGCCATGGACAGTCGCTGGCATGAATGTGGGCACGGCACTGCCTTCAAGACCAGCTGGATGAACAACGCCGTCTATCAGGTCGCCAGCTTTTGCATGGTTCGGAACCCGGTCACATGGCGCTATAGCCACTCACGCCATCACAGCGACACCATCATCGTCGGGCGCGATCCTGAAATACAAGCCATGCGACCGCCTGATCTGCTGAGGATAGGGCTCAATTTTCTGGGTATCCTTGATGCCCTCAATGGCTGGCAAAGAATGCTCTTGAATGCATCGGGGCGACTGGATCCGGAAGAGGCCACATACATTCCGCCACACCGACACGCCGAAGTGATCCGCGTCGCACGCATCTGGACCGCGATCTACACGGCCACACTTCTTCTGGCACTGATGATCGGCTCAATCCTGCCACTCATGGTGATCGGCCTGCCCCGGCTCTACGGCGCATGGCATCACATGCTGACCGGCGTTCTTCAGCACGCCGCTTTAGCCGACAATGTTCTGGACCATCGCATGAACACCCGGACGGTCTATATAAATCCGATTAGCCGCTTCATCTATTGGAACATGAACTACCACATCGAACATCACATGTTTCCAATGGTGCCCTTTCACAAACTGCCCGCGCTGCACGCAGAAATCGCGCACGATTTGCCTGCGCCAAACCCGTCAATGATTGATGCCTACAAGGAAGTCCTGCCCGTCCTTTGGCGGCAGTTGCGAAACGAAGATATCTTTCTCGAACGGACGTTGCCCGGAACAGCGACCCCTTACCAAGCTGGACAAGCGCATCCCTTGACCAGTTGACCTTGTGTCAGTTGCCGCAAATACCCTGCAACCTGACCCAATCGCCATCGCTCAGCACCTCTCGGCTGGCCCGCCCGGCCAAAGGGTCGGCCTCGATCAACGCCAATGTGCTTTCGCCTGTGATGTCACGGGCAAAGGCATAGGGCGTGCTGCGCAATTCGGCCGTTTCAAAGGCAACCAGCAGCGTGTCGATCTCTGGCTCGGCCGTGGGTCGCAACAACATATGTTCGGCGTAGGCATCCAGAGCTTCGGGCGGCAATATGCCTGTCGTCAACAGACGAAGGCTGGCCAAAAGACCCGCGTGGTCCAACAAATCGGTCAACGGGTCGTGCTCGGATGCGCGCACATGCTCGGCCAGCACATATCCGGCTGCCACGTCCGGATCTTCGTGATCTTCCACAACGCTGCGGGCCAGCAGGATCAAGTTGCCCGGCAAATGCGCGCTTTCGCTGACCCCTCCGGGCAAAACAACCACGGAGTCCGCGCGTGTCGGCCCCAAGATCCGCTGTGACAGTCGCGCAAGAGATCGTTGGGCGTCTGGCTGGGAACAGGGCTGACCGCTGACACGGGTCAGGCGATCCAGCAATGCATGTCCAATTTCGGCCCGTTTGACTGGCGGGACGACGTTAACCGTGTAGCGCTCCAGCGCGCCCGGCAACCAGAATATACCGATTGCGGCAATCGCCAGAACAAACCCGAGCCCCAGAACAAGCCGCAAATACCCGGGCCGGGGGCGGCGTTTTTCGATCGCTCGCAGCAATTTGTCGATGCCCTGCGCCATCTCTACGCTGTCTTCGCCCAGTTCCAGTGTCTCACCAGGATCACCGTCGGGATGAAAAATTGCGGGCATCTTGGTGCCGTTGGCCCGGACGACGGCCCCCAGCGACCAGTGGGCCAAAGGCAGGCCCGTTGTATCCGACAAGGTCAGTGTCGCCTCACCCAGTGACACGATCACTTCACGACGTTGATCCTCGGGCTTGGCGCGCCAGAGCCCGGTGCTTTCAAGTCGGTCAAATTCTTTAAGTGCGGTCATGCGCTGCAATCATGGGGCTGCTCTGCCTCTTTATTGTCTAACCGTACCACGCGGGCATGCATCCGGCAATCTGGCTGCCAACGGACACAGATTTGCGAAACAAGCGACACGGAGCAGTGGCCACGGTGTCGCCGCTTTACCGGATTGGATCGAAGAGCGCGTCTTTCATTGAACAATCCCGCACCACGTCTCGTCCGCATGGAACCGGCTCAAGATCTTTGGACAGACAAACCCGGGCTTCTTGAATGCGCCCGGCCTTGCACGTGATGGTCAACATGTCTGGCTCAAGCTGCGGATTGTCCTTCAGAAACGCTTCTTCGACCAAACTGGCCGGCAGTTTCACTGCCTTGTCCAATTTGCGGAAAACCGCAGGACGATTGATGCCTTCATAGGCACGACGCGCCAGAGCATAGTAGTCACGCGGCGAAAGACCGGAACAACTGCCATGCTTGCGCCATTGGTACCAAGCCAATCCCGACGTCCCCATGATGTCCGCCATTCCAGCCGTCATCGACCGTGACGGTGGCCGCTCGGCGCTTTGGCAGAACGACGGCCAACCTTGATGGAACTGTGGCCAAAGGCCATGCATCACCCATCCGAAATCCGCACTGGCATCGCATTGGGGCGACTCACGATCATCCCCTTCGAGCGCACACCACGTTGGCGACCAGCTGAGCGCGAGTACATAATAATCAAAATCACCGGGCCGCTCACCTTCTGCCTGCGCCACGTGTGGGCTCAGGATCAGGATAAAAAGCAGGCTAAAAAGCACGCGCATTTTCTCTTTCCTCTTTGCTTCGCGGTGACTATATACGCGCAAGGTTTCCCGACAACGGCAACTTGCTCTGCCCCGCCAGAGCGGCTCAGGCCCCCAAAGGCCCGGGCAAGCGAAGAAGATATGCATAGGAGACGACCCAATGGCCAAGCTGCTGCACCCAAAGGCAACTGCCGTCTGGCTGGTGGATAACACCACACTGACTTTTAAGCAGGTCGCCGACTTTACCGGTTTCCACGAACTCGAGATTCAGGGCATCGCCGACGGTGACGTCGCCACAGGTGTCAAAGGGTTTGACCCCATCGCCAACAACCAGTTGGAACAGGCTGAGATCGACAAGGCGGAGAAAGATCCGCTCTACAAGATGAAGCTCAAGTTTAACGCGGCGGCCCGCGACGAAGACGTGCGCCGTGGCCCGCGCTACACACCATTGTCAAAGCGTCAGGACCGCCCCAACGCGATCCTGTGGCTGGTCAAGTTCCACCCCGAATTGACAGACGGTCAGATTTCCAAGCTGGTTGGCACAACCAAGCCGACGATCCAGTCGATCCGCAACCGCGAACATTGGAACATCAACAACATGCAGCCGATTGACCCGGTTGCCTTGGGCCTGTGCAAGCAATCCGAACTGGACGCTGCCGTGGCCAAAGCCGCCAAAAAGGTGGACGCGGTCATGTCTGATGATGAACGTCGCAAGCTTGTTTCGACCGAGCAGAGCCTTGGCATGGATGCGGAACCGCGCATGCCGACCTCCATCGAAGGCCTTGAAAACTTCAGCCTGTCCGATCCCCGTGGTGACGATGAAGAAGAAGACACCCGGACAGACAGCGACTTTGCTGACGCGGACAGTTTCTTCAACCTGCCTGAAGGCGGCAGCGACGACGACGATGAAGAAGAAGACAGCAAAGCCTGATAGAAGGTTTCAGTCGAAAAAGCCGGGCTTTTGCCCGGCTTTTTTGTTTTCTGAGTATTTGCTCTGGGTTCACTCCAGAACTTGTACAGCTTCGAACAGTTCCAGTTCCGGCGGGCCGAGGTACATATGCCCAGAGGACTTTGCGCCACCATGCGCCGCGCGGAACGCTTCGGATTTCGTCCAGTTCAGAAAACTCGCTTCGTCCGCCCAGACGGTGTGCGACGCGTACACAATATGATCTTCCGCCTCAGGGCCCTTGAGCAAAGCAAAACTTCGAAAGCCCTCGACAGATTTGAGATGGCTGTCACGGTTCTTCCAAAGCGCCTCAAAGGCATCGGCTTCGGATTTGGTGACTTTGAAACGGTTCATTGTCAGATACAACGCGGTGCCACTCCCTTGTGAATTGCGCCTGATACAGCCTAAGTAAGGCGCAATGCCAATCCATGGAGAGCACCCTTGCAGCTATTTGTTGGCCTCGGCAACCCCGGCGGTAAGTATGCCGCAAATCGTCATAACATCGGGTTCATGGCACTGGACCGCATCGCAGATGATCACGGGTTTTCACCGTGGAAGTCGAAGTTTCAGGCACAGCTGTGCGAAGGACGGCTTGGCAGCGAAAAGGTCATGCTGCTCAAACCTGAAACCTTTATGAACCTGTCCGGTCAGGCCGTTGGCGAAGCCATGCGGTTTTTCAAGCTAACCTCCGAAGACGTGACTGTTTTCCATGATGAGCTGGACCTCGCGCCCTCCAAATGCCGCGTAAAAATGGGTGGCGGCCATGCGGGGCACAACGGTCTGCGCTCTATCCATCAGCACATCGGACCCGATTACCAACGGGTCCGATTGGGTGTTGGGCATCCGGGGCGCAAAGAACTGGTGGCAGCCTATGTGCTGCATGATTTCCACAAGGCTGATCAGGATTGGCTCGACGACCTGCTGCGCGGGATTTCCGACGGTGCCGCAGCGCTGGCAGCTGGCGATCCCGGCAAGTTCCAGAACGCTGTTGCCTTGCGGGTCAACCCGCCACGGTCGTCAGGGGGCACCAACAAACCCAGAGAGCCAAAGGCCCAAAAGCAGCCCACAAAACCCGCAAAATCAGCCCCTGAACCCGTCAAGACAGCGCAGCCTGAACAATCAGACACACGCAGTCCTTTGCAAAAGCTGGTCGATAAATTCAAATGAGCGCACTGGCCCAAGCACTGACAGAACAGGCTGGCCATTGCGCCGCACTTGGCAGCCCATTCATGGAACGCTTGTGCCTTTTGCTGGCCCGCAGGCTACGCCCCGGAACCCCACTCACAGATCGGTTGTTCGACTGGACAGGTGACATCGGACCCAAAGGCCAAAGCGTGCCGCTACGCCTATGCGGAGGGTTTCACGCGTTGCGTCTTTTGGACCGTGCCGGATTGGCGGATGTCTATCCCCCGCATGAAACGAGCGACAACGCGCTTTGGAGCGCCATTGAGAACGCGATGCATCGCGAGGCGGTTTTTCTCGATGACTGGCTGAACAACGCGCCACAAACAAACGAAGTGCGCCGTTCCTCCGTTTTGATCGCACTGGGGCAATCGCTGCATGCACGGTTTGGATTGCCGATTGTGACGTCTGAACTGGGCGCCAGTGGCGGGCTCAATCTGCGCTGGGACCGGTATGCGCTGGCCATCGAAACCAAGACCTACGGGCCCGAGAATGCGGCCCTGACGCTGCGCCCGGATTGGAGCGGCGCCCTGCCCCCGGAAGGGGCCCCGCAACTCGCACAAAGACGTGGCGTTGACATTGGGCCGCTTGATCCCTCTGATCCCGAGGATCGCTTGCGGCTGTTGGCTTACCTTTGGCCCGATCAACCCCACCGGATCGAACTGACAAAAGCTGCGATTTCGGAAAAACAAGACGTTGTTGATCAGGGCGATGCGATTGACTGGCTCGCGGAGCGATTGGGTCCCAAAGCCGGTCATTTGCACCTGATCTACAGCACCGTCGCGTGGCAGTATTTTTCCGCAACGTCACAGGCCCGCGGCGTTGCTTTGATTGAAGCTGCAGGTGACAAAGCCTCAGACGACGCGCCTGTGGCGTGGTTTGGAATGGAAAACGACGGCGGGACACGCGGCGCGGCGCTTACACTGCGACTGTGGCCCGGAAACACCCGACTGGATTTGGGTCGCGCTGATTTTCATGGCCGATGGGTCGAATGGACAGGCGCGTTGGAGCGCCTAGGAAAGGATTAACCAAGATGCGCTGGTTCTTTAGGATCGTCATTGCTTTGGCTCTTGTGATCGGAGGGCTGGCGATCTGGAAGAAAGAACAGCTGCTGCGTCTGCATGCGGTCAACACTCTCTTTTCCGAAGAAAAGATCGTGAGCAACTTCAGCAACATGCGCGGCGCATTTCAAACCGCTCAAATCCCAGTCAAAGGAGCCCCCGCCCCCCTCCCCTCGGGTTCTGAAATGGCTTTGCCTGTGGACTGGCAGGAATGGTTGCAAAGGCGTGCGGTGACAGCGGTCGTTGTGGTACAGGACGGCGCAGTCGTTCACGAGGCCTATCACCTCGGTACCAAAGCCGACGATCAGCGCATTTCATGGTCCATGGCCAAGTCATACCTGTCAGCGCTGTTCGGCATTCTAAAAGCGCAGGGCGAGATCGACAGCCTGGACGATCCTGTCACCAAATACGCCCCCTCTCTCAAAGACAGCGCATACGATGGCGCATCAATTCGCAATGTGCTGCAGATGTCCACTGGTGTGGTCTTTGACGAAGATTATCTGGATTTCTGGAGTGACATCAACAAGATGGGTCGCATCCTCGCGCTGGGTGGATCAATGGATGGGTTTGCCGCCGGACTGACGGAAACTGACCAGCCTGCCGGCGATGCATGGCGCTATGTATCGATTGACACGCATGTTCTTGGAATGGTTTTGCGGGGCGCAACCGGTCGCAGCGTTTCCGAACTTCTGGGAGAGCATCTTCTGGATCCCCTCGGCGCGCATGGTAGCCCGCACTACGTCACAGATGGATACGGGGTTGCATTCGTTCTGGGTGGATTGAACCTGACCACGCGTGACTATGCCAGAATGGGTGAACTGTTCCGCCTTAATGGCCAATTCCAAGGCAAACAGATCGTGCCGGAGGACTGGGCCATCGAAAGCACAACTCCATCGGCCAAGACCGAGCCGGGCAAATGGAAATACGGATACCAATGGTGGATGGCTCAGGATGCACCCGAAGGTGAAATCATTGCCCGTGGTGTCTATGGTCAGTATATCTACATCAATCGGGCAACCGGCACGGTAATCGCTGTAAACGCCGCAGATAGGCAATTCCGCGAAGACGGCGCCAATGATGACGCTCTGCAGATGTTTCGACGGATAGCCGCGCAAAAGTGAGGAACGATGACTGTAAAGGACCCCTCGATCAACGTTCTGGGTGGCGTCCTGGAAAGCTGTTCCAACGAGCCGGTAACCGGCTTTTTCCGCGATGGTCATTGCAACACCTGCGAGGCCGACAGCGGCAGCCACACGGTATGCGCCGTCATGACAGCCGAGTTTTTGGCATTCTCGAAATACGTCGGAAACGACCTTTCGACACCGCGACCGGAATTTCGGTTTGCTGGCCTGAAGCCCGGTGATCGTTGGTGCCTGTGCGCTGCGCGTTTCCTGCAAGCGCACGAGGAAGGCTGCGCGCCGAAGGTGGCGCTGGCCGCGACGCACAAGCGAGCCCTGGACATTGTTCCGTTGTCTGTTCTCGAAGAATACGCGGACTAGGCAGGCGACCCCAATCTTGAATTGACCGTCACTGTCATGCATCGTGGTGGCATTGAAATTTATTTTTGGTGCCACATGATTTCCACGCTTCCAACGCCCGTTGCGGCGATCACTTTTTCAGTTCTGTTTTCGGGTGCGGCCATGGCCAACTGCACTTGGTCCATCGGTCAACCGGCCATAACCCAAACGAGCAAGTCGGTTCCGGTCAGCTTTGACGTATCCAGTTGTCCTGAACGGGAAACGGGAGCACAGGCTCATGTGCTGGTCTGTGCATCAAGAACGAATAGCGCAAATGTGACGGCCGAATGCCTCTGGGGCACCAGCACAACACAGACAACCAGCACTCAAACATCCGGATCCGTGGTCATTGGCGGCATGAACCCGCCGGACCTCTACTATGTCTACGTGCTTTACAAATGGATATATCAGCAGCCTCTGAACGGCGGCACCGTTAAATATCGCCCCGTCCGCACACAAGGCGCGCCAATACCACAAGTCATGACACGACCACGCGGCATTTTGAAATCCGCGCCCAAGCAACGTTTGCAACCCGGGCGCAACAACTGACGAAAAGGTCTGGTCTGAGAACCTAGTCTGCGGTTCGTCCTTCGGTGTCGGACATGTCAAAGCCCAGATGCTTGGCGACGGTGAAGATGTCCTTGTCGCCACGGCCACACATATTCATGCAGATGATGTGATCCTTGGGCAGCTTCGGCGCGATTTTCATGACATGTGCCAAGGCATGTGATGGCTCGAGCGCGGGGATGATACCCTCGGTCTCGCAGCACAGCTGGAACGCTTCCAGTGCTTCCTTGTCCGTGATCGCAACATACTCGGCACGGCCGACTTCGTGCAGCCAGCTGTGCTCCGGCCCGATACCGGGATAATCGAGACCGGCCGAGATTGAGAAACCTTCGAGAATCTGGCCATCGTCGTCCTGAAGAAGATAGGTGCGGTTGCCATGCAGAACGCCCGGGCGGCCACCAGTCAGCGATGCACAGTGTTCCATCTTTTCATTGACGCCCTTGCCACCGGCTTCGACACCGATGATGTTCACGTCTTTGTCGTCAAGGAACGGGTAAAACAGGCCCATGGCATTCGAGCCGCCACCGATGGCGGCGATGATGGTGTCGGGGTTGCGGCCCTCGGCTTCCATCATCTGCTCTTTGGCTTCCTTGCCGATGATCGACTGGAAGTCACGAACCATGGCCGGGTAAGGGTGCGGTCCGGCGACCGTGCCGATGCAGTAGAAGGTGTCGCGCACATTGGTCACCCAATCGCGCAGCGCATCGTTCATTGCGTCCTTCAGCGTTCCGCGCCCGGATGTCACAGGGACAACCTCGGCGCCCAGAAGACGCATGCGGAAAACGTTGGGGGCCTGACGTTCAACATCATGCGCGCCCATGTAAACCACGCATTTCAAACCAAACTTGGCGCAGACAGTCGCGGTTGCGACGCCATGTTGACCAGCACCGGTTTCAGCGATGATGCGTGTCTTGCCCATGCGGCGCGCCAGAATGATCTGGCCAAGCACGTTGTTGATCTTGTGCGCGCCTGTGTGGTTCAGCTCGTCCCGCTTGAGGTAGATCTTCGCGCCGCCAAGGCGTTCGGTCATGCGTTCAGCATAGTAGAGCGGGCTCGGACGGCCCACATAATGCTTCCACAGATAATCCATCTCGTCCCAGAAACTCTGGTCGGTTTTGGCCTTCTCGTATTCTTCTTCCAACGACAGGATCAATGGCATCAGTGTTTCGGACACAAAGCGCCCGCCAAAGATACCAAAACGGCCCTTTTCGTCGGGGCCTTTCATGAAGGAATTGAACAGATCATTTGCCATGGCTGCGCCTTTCATCCTGAGCGGGACACAGGTAGCGGGATGCTGGCGCTGGGGCAAGGGGTCGGACAGGCAATTAATGCCAGACAGAACAATAGCGTCATTAAGCCCGACGCGCGGCGCGTTCCAGCGCTGGATACCGCAGCGCAAGTGTGAGCCCGCGCGCAACGAATGAAATGTGCAGCGCCAACCACAAACCATGGTTCCCCAAGGGCTCCATCAGCAGCCAGACCGCCATCAGATAGACAAGCGCAGAAAGCGCCATCATGTTGCGCATGTCAGCCGAACGGGTTGCCCCGATAAAGATGCCATCAAACATCACCAAAGCGACTAGCATAACAGGTGCTGCGATCATCCAGGGCAGGTAGACAAGTGCGGCCTGCTGTACAGCGGGGTCTTTTGCCATGACCGTGATCAACCATGGCCCGAGCACCGCAAATGCCAAGGCCATGACAACGGCGAAAACCAACGACCACAGACTGCATAGCAAAGACGCGCGCCGGATGCGCGCCACCGCGCGGGCCCCGAACGCTTTGCCGACCAATGCCTCGGCAGCAAAGGCAAATCCATCCAGCGCATAGCCGACGATATGCAAAAACTGCAGCAGCACCTGGTTGGCAGCCAGTGTCACGTCTCCGAACCGCCCGCCGAGCAACAGGAACGACACGAAAATCACCTGCAACAAGAGCGATCGAATGAGGATGTCGGCGTTGACCACCGCCATGCGGCGAAGCTTTTCGCGGTCAAAAACCCGTGGCCAATCCCGCCAAGCGGGAACCGAGAACGCGGACCGGCACAGCCAAAGCCCCAGCACCAGACCGGACCATTCCGCAATAAACGTCGCAAAGGCCACGCCGTCGACGCCCCAGCCCAGCTGCAATACAAACAAAAGATCCAGAGCGACATTGACGCCATTCATCCATAGCTGAAGGACAAAAACATCGCGGGTGCGCTCCTGGGCAATTAGCCAGCCCGTCACGCCATAGATTGCAATCGCGGCCGGCGCGGACCAAATCCTGATCTGCATATAGGCACGCGCAAGCGTTTCGACCTCTGCGCTGGCGGGGCTGATGGCAAAGGCCCCGGCGAAAACCCAGCCCTGCAAAAGGATCAGCCCGACACCACCGGCCAATCCAATCATCAGCGCGCGGGTCAGCAGCGCGGCAACCTCTCCACTCTTGCCCTCGCCAGCGGCCTGTGCAGTCAGGCCGACCGTCCCCATCCGCAGAAACCCGAAAATCCAATAGACCGCCGAGATTACGACCGCACCGACGCCAACCGCGGCAATCGGTTCGGGCCGCGGTATCTGACCGACCACAGCCGTATCAACAGCGCCAAGGATCGGAACCGTGACATTGGCCAGCAAAATCGGAATCGCAATGCGAAGCACGCGTCGATGGGTGATCGTTTCAGTTTCGGTCATGCCAAATGGCGTCTTTCAAATAAGCCGGTTAATTGCCCAGCCTTGCCTCATGGGTCATGCAACCCGGACTTTGGCGCAATCAGCTTTTGGGGCGCGGCATCAGAAAATGCGCTGTCGCCTGCGCCATGGGCCGATCCCGGTTGTCTTGCCACGCCTCAGCCTGAACCGACGCATAACGTCTGCCTGACCGGGTGATGCGCGCGCGTGCATATGCATCACGTGGCAGGCCTGATCGCAGGTAATCCACGGTGAAATCAATTGTCTTTGGAAGACGCGGCAAACGCCCTTCTTCGAGCGTTTCGACTTCCAGAACACCGGTTTCGATGTCGTCCCAAAGATAGGACCAGCTGAGCGAAATAAGCGCCGTCACCTCTAGAAATGCGGCGGTGACGCCTCCGTGGATCGCTGGCAGCATGGGATTGCCGATCAACTGATCTGCAAAAGGCAAAACTGCGGTCAGCTCGTCGCCGCGGCGATCAAACTGGATTCCCAGATACTGGATGTATGGCACCCCGCCGGCCAGCGCATGAAGCGCAGCATCGCGGCGTTGCTTGATAACCTGAATCGGTTCGGGCTTTTTGCGCGGCATGGATCAGCCTCCTTCCACGGTGAAGGCACCGGTGGCCGTTGCGACAGGTCGGCTTTCGTCTTCGTCATAGGCCGTTGCGCGCACAAAGGCGACCGAACGGGTGACATGATAACACTCTGCTTTTGCCGTAATGCTCTGTCCCGGCGTTGCCCCGCGCATGTAATCAATCCTCAGATTGATCGTTGCAGTTCCAGCCGGAGACTTCGGATGGGACATGACGGCGGCGCCGCCGCATGTGTCCATAAGAGCAGAAACCGCACCACCGTGCACAACGCCGGTTTCAGGATCACCAATCAGGCGTTCGTCATAGGGCATTGTAATGACCGCAAGCCCGTCACCAATCTGAGTGATTTCCATGCCCAGCGCTTCCGCATGTGGAATCGTCTGAATGAATTGTCGGGCGATGCGGGCTTTCGTTTCGGTCGTGTCGGCTGTCATTTTTGGACTCCTTGCCCTGCTTTATGCTGCGCGGCCAAGCAGGGCGCAAGCCGTGGTTGTCAGCGGCTTACCGAGCGCCTAAAGTTCAATCATCGGAGGGGATGGCATGACGGATCAGCGTCTTAGCTTTAAAGAAATGTGCGCGAAATTCGACGTAACGCCGCGCACGTTACGCTACTATGAGTATATCGAGTTGCTGAGCCCGGACCGAGAAGGCCGGTCAAGGTTCTATGGCCCGCGCGAAGTGGCACGGATGACGCTGATTCTTCGCGGCCGCAAATGGGGCTTTCCTCTCGAAGACATACGCCAATGGCTTTTGATCTACGAAAAAGAAGGGTCGGAGGCGCAAATGCGTGCTTGGATCGACCTCGCGGATCGGCAGTTGGGTGAATTGGCTGAACAACGCAGTCAGATCGACCAAGCAATCGAAGAGCTGAGCGACTTGCGCAACGAAACCGCCAAGGATCTGGAATCCAGATAAACGCTGTTTTTGCAGGCTAAACCGAGAATCAGACGCCCCGGAAAGTCAGTCGGGATCTGAGTCCGCGTGCCATGCTCCAAGCCGGTGCGACAGAAAATTCCAAATTCAGCTGTTTACGCAAATTGATCTTACGTCACCCTGAAAGTGACGTGGCGTATGAGTTACGTCAACAAAATTTCCCATTGTATGATGAGCCTCAAATCCGCACTTCACTCTTTATGAGAGCGTGATCTGTGAGGACTGAGATGATGAGTGAAGACAGAGTAATGACGATCCGTGAAATGTGCGACGCCTTTGACGTGACGCCGCGCACACTGCGTTTCTATGAACAAAAGGAGCTTTTGTTCCCGATCCGTGAAGGCCAGAAACGCCTGTTCACACGGAAAGACAGAGCACGGTTGAAACTGATTTTGCGTGGCAAACGCTTTGGTTTCAGCCTCGAAGAAATCCGGCAGCTGCTCGACCTCTACTATGTAGGCGACCAGCAGCAAACACAGCTCGCCCAGACCTATGCGATTGCTCAGGAGCGGCTGAACGACATGTTGCGCCAGCGCGATGAGCTGAACGTCGCCATCGAAGAGCTGCGTGAACAAATGAAGTGGGGCGAAAAAATGCTCGCCTCGATGAACAACCAAAAGCGCGCGGCGGAATAGGTCGCGCCAAAGAACCGACGGAGTTACTCGATGCCCAGTTACAAGGCCCCGGTCACTGACCAAATGTTTGTTTTGCACGATGTGCTGAAGATCGCAGAGCAGGATGTTCCCGGTTATGACGAACTGGACCGCGAGACAACCGAGGCCATTCTGGACGAAGCTGCCAAGGTTGCGCAGGATGTTCTGGCTCCGCTGAACTCTATTGGTGACACCGAAGGCTGCGTGCTTGAAAACGGCGTCGTGCGCACGCCAACTGGCTTCAAGGCGGCATTTGACCAGATGCGCGAAGGCGGCTGGACTGCCCTTGATTGTGATCCGGAATACGGCGGTCAGGGCCTGCCTTACGTGCTGGCAACAGCCGTGGGCGAACAGTTCTCTGCGGCGAACATGGCCTTCAACATGTACCCCGGCCTGACCCATGGCGCGTATTCGGCAATCCATACGCACGGCTCGGACGCCCAGAAGGAAACCTATCTGCCCAAGATGGTGACCTGTGAGTGGACCGGCACCATGAACCTGACCGAACCGCATTGCGGCACCGATCTGGGCCTGATGCGCACCAAGGCCGTCCCACAGGATGATGGCAGCTACAAAGTGACCGGCCAGAAGATCTTTATCTCTGCCGGCGATCACGACATGTCGGACAACGTCATTCACCTCGTCCTTGCCAAAATCCCCGGTGGCCCCGACGGCATCAAAGGCGTTTCTCTGTTCATCGTGCCCAAGTTCATCGTGAACGACGACGGCTCGGTCGGAGAGCGCAACGCTGTTTCTGTCGGCAAGATCGAAGAGAAAATGGGCATCCACGGCAATTCGACCTGCGTGATGAACTACGACGAAGCCACAGGCTACCTGCTGGGTCAGGAACACAAGGGCATGCGCGCGATGTTCACGATGATGAACGAAGCCCGCATCGGCGTTGGCCTGCAGGGCTATGCCCAAGCGGACGTGGCGTTCCAGAACGCGCTGGAATACGCCAAGGACCGTTTGCAGGGCCGCGATGTCACCGGCGTCAAAAACCCGGAGGGACCTGCCGATCCGCTGATCGTGCATCCTGATATTCGTCGCAACCTGATGGACCAGAAAAGCTT
Organism: Paracoccaceae bacterium; assembly: GCA_020630695.1. Lineage (GTDB taxonomy): Bacteria > Pseudomonadota > Alphaproteobacteria > Rhodobacterales > Rhodobacteraceae > Thalassococcus_A > Thalassococcus_A lentus. The sequence continues at coordinate 79,347 of JAHDIS010000002.1, forward strand.
TGTAGAAGGCGCCCGCGCCTTCGCCTTTTGGGGCGCATCGCTGATTGATCGGGCACATAAGCTGGAAGACGATGCAGCGGACGGGCTGATTTCGTTGATGACCCCGGTCATCAAGGGTTTCCTGACCGACAAAGGCTTTGAGATGGCGACCAATGCCCAGCAGGTCTACGGTGGTCACGGATACATCGAAGAATGGGGCATGTCGCAGTTCGCACGCGATGCACGCATCGCGATGATCTACGAAGGCGCCAACGGCGTGCAGGCGCTTGATCTTGTCGGGCGAAAGCTCGGCCAGGATGGTGGCAAGCATGTGATGGCGTTTTTCGAAATGGTCAAAACCTTCATTGCCGAGAACAAGGGACAGGACACCGATTTTGACGCCCAGTTCATTGAACCGCTCAAGAATGCGTCCAAAGATCTTCAGGCGGCAGGCATGTATTTCATGCAGAACGGCATGAAGAACCCGAACAACGCCTTGTCCGGCTCGTACGACTTCATGCACCTGTTCGGGCACGTTTGCCTTGGCTTGATGTGGTCCAAGATGGCTCTGGCTGCCAAGGCACGTCTCGAGGCTGGCGGTGGCGATGACGACTTCTACCAGACCAAGATTGCGACCGGCCGCTATTACATGGCCCGCCAGTTGCCCATGACTGCGACACACTTGTCGCGCATCCAATCGGGTGCAGAACCGGTGATGGCGCTGGAAGCGGCAAACTTCTAAGCTGCTGGGCGGGGCCGATGCCCCGCCCTTTTTCCATCTGCCCGGAGTTTCACTATGCCCAAACGTTTTCGTCTGACGCGGCGTTTTCCTGTTGCCATGACCGAAGATGGGTATCGTGGCCTCAAGCGTTTCGCCACGGAGGCGGGGCTGGATGAGGGAGAGGCTTTGTCTTTTCTCTTTGAGAATTTTGAAAGTGTAACGGACGACGAAGTGCTCGCAGTCAAACTGCGGCAGTTCAATTCCGATTTGGAAGCGCGCAAGCGCTGAAGGAGAGACCCATCCAATGACGTGGATGACCGAAGAACACGCCATGCTGGGCGAAATGACCGCCAAGTTCATTGAAGAGCAGTGGCAACCGCATTTTGAACGCTGGCGCAAACAGGGGCAGATGGACCGCGACACCTGGGGACAGGCCGCCGAACTGGGCCTCTTGTGCCCCTCTGTTCCAGAAGAATACGGCGGCCTCGGGGGTGACTTTGGACATGAAGCCACGATCCTGATCGAAGCCTCACGCGCCAATCTCGCCAGTTGGGGGCACGGCATCCACTCCGGGATCGTCGCGCACTACATTCTGGCCTATGGAACCGAAGACCAGAAAAAACGCTGGCTGCCCAAGATGATTTCAGGCGAAATGGTGGGCGCTTTGGCCATGACCGAGCCCTCGACCGGCTCAGATGTGCAGGCCATCAAGACCCGCGCCCTGCGCGAGGGCAACGCCTACCGGCTGTCCGGCCAGAAGACCTTCATCACAAACGGCCAGCATGCAAACCTGATTGTGGTCGCCGCCAAGACCGACCCATCCGAAGGTGCAAAAGGTGTGTCGCTGGTTGTTGTGGAAACTGATGGCGCCGAAGGCTTCCAACGCGGGCGCAACCTGGAAAAAATCGGCTGCCATGCTGCGGATACATCCGAGTTGTTCTTTGATAATGTCGAAGTTCCGCCTGAGAACATTCTGGGACAGCAAGAAGGCCAGGGGTTCTACCAGATGATGCAGCAACTGCCGCAGGAGCGCCTGATCATTGCCTGCGGCGCGGTTGGCGCAATCGAAGGCGCGGTTGAACGGACCATAGCCTATTGCAAGGAACGCGAAGCCTTTGGCGGCCCGCTTACACAATTCCAGAACACCCGCTTCAAACTTGCGGAATGCCAGACCAAGGCAAAGGTCGCCCGCGCATTTCTGGACGATTGCATGGCAGAGCATTTGCAGGGAAAATTGACCGTGGAAAAGGCGGCCATGGCAAAATACTGGCTAAGCGACACGCAAGGCGAAGTGCTGGACGAATGCCTTCAGTTGCACGGCGGTTATGGCTTCATGCAGGAATATGCCATCGGTGAGATGTGGACCGATGCCCGCGTGCAGCGCATCTATGGCGGAACAAATGAAATCATGAAGGAGCTGATTGCGCGCAGCTTGTGAACGGGCGCTATTCCGCAGGCTTTGGAATTGAGTATTTCAGCAGAGAAGAAACAGGGGCGATGCGCCTCGGGTCCAACCTCAGGACTGCGTCGCATCCCCCTGTCTTGCCCGGACCTTTGGTGAGATCGGGTCTTCTCCTCTGGCGGTCATCGGCTCTCCAGCCTGTACCGCGTTGTCACAATGGCGGCATTAACCTTAATGCCCGGTTACCAGAGAAGCCGATTTGCTGTTTCTTCTCTGTGCAAATACCTCCGGGGGTGTGGGGGCTGGCCCCCACGGCTCACCGGATCACACGCGCCTTGGGAGGGGCAAACACATGACCATGAAACTCTATTGCTTTGGTGAATCGGGCAACGCCTACAAGGCCGCTCTGCCTTTGTCTCTGTCCGGGCTCGAGTGGGAGGCCGTCAAAGTCGATTTCTTCGCAGGCGAGACCCGAACGGCTGAGTATCGTGACACGGTCAATTCCATGGGAGAGGCGCCGGTCCTGCTGGATGGCGATACCAAAATCAGCCAGTCTGGTGTCATTCAGATGTATATCGCCGAAAAGTCCGGGAAATTCGGCGGACAGACTCCCGAGGACGCCCGAGAAGTGATGCGGTGGATGTTCTGGGACAATCACAAGCTAAGCTCACAAGCTGGCATGACCCGTTTTCTGATGAACTTTCTGCCAGAAGACAAACGCCCTGCTGACGTCATCGGTTTTATGCAAGGACGCTTGAAGGCGGCCTATCAGGTTCTTGATGCCCATTTGGACGGCCGGGAATGGATTGTCGGCTCGGGCCCCACCAACGCTGACTTTTCTTGCTGCGGCTATCTTTTCTACCCTGAACCCTTTGGGTTCGAGCGCAAGGAATGGGCCAACATCGACCGTTGGCTTGGCAATATCGAACACTTGGATGGCTGGAAACACCCCTACGATCTGATGCCTGGCAGTCCGGCTGATCGGGGTTAGCACAGCCATGCGGGGATGTGACGTTACGAAGTTTACGTATGACGCCCCAACGTCACCCTTGCGCGAGTGGGGTGTGATGCCCCACCTCTTTATCAAAGACATGTTCCGACAAAGGACCCGACGATGACCGAAGCCTATATCTATGACGCCGTTCGAACACCCCGCGGCAAGGGTCGCAAGGATGGCAGCTTGCACGAGCTGACCAGCCTGCGCTTGTCCGCACTGACGATGAATGCCGTCAAGGAACGCAACAACCTCGAAGGACATGCCGTTGAGGATGTCATCTGGGGGAACGTGACCCAGGTCGGAGAACAGGGCGGCTGCCTTGCGCGTTCAGCAGTACTCGCATCGGATCTGGATGAATCTATCCCCGGTCTGGCGATCAATCGGTTCTGTGCGTCGGGCATGGAAGCGGTCAATCTTGCTGCAAATCAGGTTCGCGGTGGTGCGGGTGATGCCTATATCGCGGGCGGCGTCGAGATGATGGGCCGCGTTGCCATGGGCAGCGATGGCGCTGCAATCGCCGTCGACCCCAGCCTTGCCATGGACAGCTACTTTGTACCGCAGGGCATCAGCGCAGACATCATTGCAACCGAGTACGGTTTCAGCCGCGATGACGCCGATGGTCTGGCTGTTGAATCCCAGCGGCGCGCTGCCGCGGCATGGGAGGACGGTCGCTTTGACAAGTCAGTCATCACCGTGCGGGATCAGAATGGCCTGCCAATTCTGGATCGTGACGAATACATGCGCCCCGGCACCGACATGCAAAGCCTTGGCAGCCTGAAACCCTCCTTCAAGGACATGGGCGAAGTCATGCCCGGTTTCGACAAGATCGCACTTATGAAGTACCCCCATCTCGAGCGCATCAACCACATCCACCACGCGGGCAACAGTTCGGGAATCGTGGATGGCTCGGCTGCGGTCCTCATCGGAAACAAGGCCTTTGGCGAAAAGCACGGACTGAAAGCCCGCGCGCGCATCAAGGCGACTGCAAAGATCGGCACCGATCCGACAATTATGCTGACCGGTCCGGTCCCGGTAACCGAAAAGATCCTGGCCGACAACGGCATGTCCATCTCGGATATCGATCTGTTTGAGGTGAATGAAGCTTTTGCATCTGTGGTTTTGCGTTTTATGCAGGCCTTTGACGTTGACGCCGACCGCGTCAATGTGAACGGTGGTTCCATAGCAATGGGACATCCGCTTGGGGCTACTGGTGCAATCATCATCGGCACTTTGCTTGATGAGCTGGAGCGCACCGGAAAAGGCACCGGCCTCGCCACTCTTTGCATTGCATCGGGTATGGGCGCTGCCACGATCATCGAGCGGGTCTGAACAGTAAGGCCGGCACATGTACAGCATCATCGATCAACAACGCGCTTACGAGATAGCCCAGGAAGCCTTGGACAGGACCGAGGATGCGTTGTTGACCGGGAACCATTCGGTTTTCGAGGAGCTTTTCCATCTGCCTCAGTCACTTTCGACGATGGATGGAATTGTTTGGCTCGAAAGCACCGATGACATCCGGAAGGTATTTGACCGTGTGTGCAAGCGGATCAAAGACTTGGGCATAACCAAGCTGGACCGCCGCGTTGATCGATTGATCTTCGACGGCCCGGAGGCCATTCGGTATTCCTATTTGACCCGCATGCTCGATGCCGCTGGATCGCTTGTGCAACCGCCCTTTCCCTGCTTGTGCCGAATGATTCACCTTGATGGCACATGGAAGATCGCGGACACCCAATACGCACTGCGCGACGAAACGGATCACGAAGAAGCGCTCTTGGGTGCTCAACATGAACGATCCATACCCGGCGGGCTGGAATCGCCGGGCTATGCCGTTTTTCAGAACCTGTTGGACCGGATAACAAAAAGTTATCTGGAAAAAGACTTCGCCACGTTTGAAGAACTGACCTCATTTCCGGTCTTGGTGCAAAAAGCGCATGGCACCGAAATATTTCCGGACGCACATCGATTGCAGATTGATTTCGAGCAGTACCAGCGAGAGTTCAAGATCAAGGGCATCACGAACATGATCCGGACCATCCGAAGTGTTCATATGATCGGCTCCAAGAGAATGCAGGGAACCTATCGAACGTACCTTCTGAGTGGGAAAACTCTGCTTTCTGAAGGTTATGACAGCGCCATGACTCTGGAACAGGGCGAGGACGCGGTTTGGCGGATAACATCGGTGATGCATCCGATCGAGCACATGACACTCGACAAAATGGTACACAGCGATCTGTCATGACCCAAACAACAGCCGATACGATTTACCAACAATATCTGGACGTTGCGACACGCCTGTTCTGGTCCAAGCAGTGGGATGACCTTGCGGGTCTGATTGTCTTGCCGGGCGATATCCATTCTCCCAATGGCACGTACCATGTCAGCACCCAGTCAGAACTGATCGAGACGTTTAGGACACAACACGAAAGTCTGCAGCGCAACGGAGCAACCGAGTTCCATCGCATTTGCCTGCGTGCCGAGTTCGACAAGCACGCCCGGCATTCGATCACAGGTGTGCATAAAACCTATGCCCTAAATGGCGGCGGTTACGTTGTACCACCTTATGAAAACACAATGGCTTTGACGCTTGAGGATGGCACTTGGAAAGCCAATGGCATCCGCTCATCCGTGCCAAACGAAGTGCTGTCATTGCATCCACTCGGTTCTGATTTGCAGGCCGATCTGAATTCAGGGGATGCGGCACGATGAACGCGAGCCAGCCTGCAATAACACCGGCACAGCCTTGTTCAGCGCAAACTGAATCCACTGTGCCCCCGCAAACATCACATAAAAAGCGCTGAATGCGCACAGCCAGTACCTGGAAAGGACCAAGAGACATGGCCGATTTTAGCATGCAGACACGCGACGACGGCGTCGCGATCATCACATGGGACGTCAAAGAAAAATCCATGAATGTCATGACCCTCGAGGCATGGGACGTTCTGGATGGGCTTGTGGATCAGGCTTTGGCAGATGATGCCGTCAAGGGCGTGGTCATCACATCTGGCAAGGACAGTTTTGCAGGCGGCATGGACCTGAATGTCATCGCCAAAATGAAAGAAATGGCTGGCGACGATCCTGCGCGCGGTTTGTTTGATGGCATCATGAATGCCCATCGTATCATGCGCAAAATCGAACGGGCTGGCATGGATGCCAAGACCAACAAAGGCGGCAAGCCAATCGCAACGGCGCTGCCCGGCACCGCGCTTGGCATTGGTCTGGAAATTCCGCTTTCGACACACCGCATTTTCGCAGCGCCAAACCCCAAGGCCAAGATTGGTCTGCCGGAAATCATGGTTGGCATCTTCCCGGGGGCCGGCGGAACCACGCGACTGGTTCGCAAGATGGGTGCCATGGCCGCCAGCCCCTATCTGTTGGAAGGCAAACTGATGGATCCGGTTGCTGCGCAGAAGGCTGGAATCGTCGACGAAATCGCCGCTGATCCGGTGGCCGCGGCCTGTGAATGGGTTCTGAGCGCGAAAGACGCCGACATCGTGAAGCCATGGGACGCCAAAGGCTACAAGATGCCCGGCGGCGCGCCCTATCATCCAGCAGGTTTCATGACGTTTGTTGGTGCCTCCGCTATGGTCAACGGCAAAACCATGGGCGTTTATCCTGCCGCAAAGGCCTTGCTCAGCGCGGTGTATGAAGGTGCGCTGGTTCCATTCGACACCGCCCTCAAAATCGAAGCGCGCTGGTTTACCAACGTGCTGATGAACCCCAGCTCGGCCAATATGATCCGGTCACTGTTCATAAACAAAGAAGCCCTGGAAAAAGGCGCCGTGCGTCCTGCTGATGTTGCGGATCAGCGCGTCAGCAAAGTTGGCGTTCTTGGTGCGGGCATGATGGGTGCAGGTATCGCGCTCGTGTCGGCGCAGGCCGGCATCGAAGTCGTGCTGCTCGATCGCGATCAAGCCGCGGCAGACAAAGGCAAAGGCTATGCCGAAGCGCATTTTGCCAAAGGTGTACAACGCAAGAAAATCAGCGAAGAGATGGCCGCAACCATGGCTGGCCGGATCACGGCAACCACAGATTACGCTGCACTCAAGGGATGTGATCTGATCATCGAAGCTGTCTTCGAAGACCCCAAGATCAAGGCCGAAGTGACCGCGCAAGTCGATGCAGTCACAGACGCGGATTGCATCTTTGCAACCAACACATCGACGCTTCCGATCACCGAATTGTCCAAGGCATCCAAAAATGCCGAGAACTTCATCGGCATCCACTTCTTCAGCCCTGTTGAAAAGATGATGCTGGTCGAGATCATCAAGGGCCGCGGCACCGGTGATCGCGCCGTTGCCAAAGCGTTGGACTATGTGCGTCAAATCCGGAAAACGCCAATTGTGGTCAACGATGCGCGCTTCTTCTACGCGAACCGCTGCATTATTCCCTACATCAACGAAGGCATCCGCATGGTCAAAGAAGGGGTTGCCCCAGCATTGATCGAAAATGCTGCAAAGATGGTGGGTATGCCTTTGGGACCGCTGCAGCTCGTGGATGAAACCTCGATCGATCTGGGTGCCAAGATCGCCCGCGCGACCCGTGCCGCGATGGGCGACGCCTATCCGGATGGCGAAGTCGACGAAGTGATCTTTTGGATGGAAGAACAGGGGCGTCTTGGCCGCAAATCGGCATCCGGGTTCTACGACTACGACGAAAAGGGAAAGCGCACCGGTCTTTCCGCAGCTGTTGCGGCGCAGTATCCACAGGCCGACGAACAACCGGATCTGACCGAAGTTCAGCATCGTTTGCTCTTTGTGCAATCGCTAGAGGCAGTCCGCGCGCTGGAAGAAGGCGTTCTGATGGATATCCGCGAAGGCGACGTTGGCGCGATCCTGGGTTGGGGCTTTGCGCCTTGGTCCGGTGGTCCGCTCTCTTGGCTCGATATGCTGGGTGCACCCTATGCATCCGAACGCTGCGACGCGTTGCAAGCCGCTCATGGCGACCGGTTTGCATGCCCGGATTTGCTGCGGGACATGGCCGCCAAGAACCAAAATTTCTACGGCCGTTTCGGCCCGCAGGCCAAAGCAGCCTGACCAAAATAATATCGGGGCGCCCACGGGCGCTCCGATCCTCGCGGCAGCACATCACGAAATCTCTGCCGAAATGCGCGCCTATTCACGGCGTGGCCGCGTTCAACGACGCTTTTCGCGGCATTCCCATAAAATCGGTATCCCGGATATCCGTTTTGCTCTTGAAAAACGCATGACAAAGCGCAGATGCAAAACCGGGGCGGGGATAACTCACACGACAAAACCACATGCGCTTGGCTTGCTGCCGGACGCCGCTTGGCTTACCACGTTCCGAAGCCGGTCTTTTTCTGGGATCGCAGCAACGTGGGCCTATTTGTCCATGACACAATCGGGATGACGCACAGCGTGCACCCCCGGCAGAGCTGCTTTGCTTGCAAACGGGCCGATCTGATCCGAACGCCCATTTTTCTATCGGGCGAACACTGTGAACAAATTGCGGAGCTGCCGTGTCTCTTTTTCTCGTCGTCGCCCTGCCATTTCTCGGAGCGTTGCTGCCCGGACTGATGAACCAAGCTGGACGCGCGGCCTGCGCCGGGATCACCTTCGTGGTCTCGCTGGCCGCGTTCATCGGACTATTGACCAACCTGCCTGCCGTTCTGGCCGGTGAAACCATCAAAGCCAGCATTGATTGGATTCCCCTGCTCGGTTTGAATTTCTCGCTCATGCTGGACGGGCTTGGGTTTTTCTTTGCCTTTTTGATCCTTGGCATTGGCCTGCTGATCATCGCCTACGCGCGGCACTACCTTTCGCGCAATGACAACATGGGTGCGTTTTTCACGTACCTTCTGTTGTTCCAAGGAGCCATGGTCGGCATCGTCATGAGCGATAACATATTGCTTTTGCTTGTGTTCTGGGAGCTGACATCACTGTCTTCGTTCCTGCTGATCGGATTTTGGAAACACCTGCCCGAAGGCCGTCAGGGTGCGCGGATGGCTTTGACCGTGACGGGCATGGGCGGACTAGCCATGATCGGCGGCATGCTGATCCTCGGTGAAATCGCTGGCAGCTACAATCTTTCGGACATTCTTCAAAGCCGCGAGGCCATTCAGGCCAGCCCGCTCTACCTGCCTGCGCTGCTGCTGATCCTGCTGGGGTGTTTTACCAAGTCTGCGCAGTTCCCGTTCCACTTCTGGCTCCCGCACGCCATGGCCGCACCCACTCCGGTGTCTGCCTATCTGCACTCTGCCACTATGGTTAAGGCTGGCATCTTCCTGATGGCCCGTCTTTGGCCGGTGCTGTCAGGGACACCCGAATGGTTCGCGATCGTCACAACAGCCGGACTGATCACAATGGTTCTGGGCGCGGTGATCGCCCTGTTCAAGCACGACCTCAAAGCGCTGCTGGCCTTCTCGACTGTTTCGCATCTTGGGCTGATCACCATGCTGCTGGGCACCGGCACTGCGTTTGGTGCCATGGCAGCGGTGTTTCACATTCTCAACCACGCGACTTTCAAGGCCGCGCTATTCATGTCCGCCGGCATCATCGACCACGAGGCGCACACACGCGACATTCGACGTCTGGGCGGATTGCGCCACCTGATGCCCATCACCTTCATCTTTGCAACATTGGCAGCCCTTTCCATGGCCGGGATTCCGTTCCTGAACGGGTTCCTGTCCAAGGAAATGATGCTGGAAGAGGCCAACCACACCGTCCTGTTCGGCTCTCCTTGGCTGGTGCCAGCGCTGGCGGTCTTTGGATCGCTTTTCTCGGCAGCATATTCCTTCCGCTATGTTGGCCATGTCTTTCTCGGGCCCAAGCGTGATGACTATCCAACCACGCCTCATGACCCGGGTCCCGGCCTTTGGTTGCCGCCTGTGATCCTTGTCGTACTGGTCGTCGCAATCGGTGTGGCGCCGTTTTTGGCCGAACCATTCGTAAAAATGGTGACGGCATCGCTTTTGGGTGAGGCCGCAGAAGTGCCCAAGGCATACTTCAAGATTTGGCATGGGCTTGTCCCCGCGCTTTATATGTCGATTGCAGCGGTTGTCGGCGGATTGATCCTGTTGGCTGTCTACCGCCCTGCCCTGCGACTGTGGGACGCCGCGCCGCGCCCCGAGGCCAAGGTGATTTTCGAAGCCTTGATCGAAAACGTCGTGAAGCTGGCCCAAGGCCTGATCCTGCGCAGCCACAACGGCGCGTTTTCACGTTACGCAGCTCTGGCCATGTCGTTCATCATCCTTGCCGGATACTACGCCTGGACGACGGGAACAGTTGGCGACGCGACCCGCACCCTGCAGCCGGTTACAGCAATCGCTGTTGCGGGTTGGGCGACATTGGTAGCCGCCACCATCGGTCTGGTCTTCCTGCACCGCAACCGCCTGCTGGCGCTGGTGTTCATGGGGGTGATCGGTCTGATGGTTTCGGTCGGTTTCATTTTCCTCAGCGCGCCTGATCTGGCGATGACCCAAATCACAGTCGAAGTGGTCACGATCGTTCTGTTGTTGCTGGCGTTGAACTTCCTTCCAAAATCGTCGCCAATCGAAAGCTCGGCCTTGCGCCGGTCACGGGACACGGTCGTCGCTGTGGCCGGTGGTCTGGCAGCCATGGGTTTGACCTATCACTTCCTCATGCGCGACGCCGTCGATCAGAGTATTTCTGCCTTCCATCTGGCCAATTCCTACAAAGGTGGCGGCGGGACCAACGTCGTTAACGTGATCCTTGTGGATTTCCGTGGATTCGACACCTACGGCGAAATCATCGTTCTGGGCATTGCCGCCCTGCTGATCTTTGCGCTGACCGAAGCGCTTTTGGGTGGGCCAGTTCGTGCACGCTTGCTGAACCGTGAACCGGACATGCCACAAGCGGGTGACGCACACCCCGGCATGATGGTCGTGCTGACGCGGGTGATGATGCCTGTTGTGCTCATGGTTGGTTTCTATGTCTTCCTGCGCGGCCACAACGAACCCGGTGGCGGGTTCATCGCCGGACTGATCGTGTCCATTGCCGTGGTGATGCAGTACATGGCCAGCGGCTTTAACTGGGCCGCCGCCCGTTTGCGGTATCCTTATCACGGCATTATCGGGGCGGGTGTCCTGATCGCTGGGCTAACCGGTATCGGGTCTTGGTTCGTGGGCAAGCCCTTCCTGACTTCGGATTTCACATATGTGCGCATACCCCCGTTCGAGAAGTTCGAGCTGGCAACCGCTGCGTTGTTCGACCTCGGCGTTTTTCTGGCTGTGGTCGGCGCGGTCATGCTGTCGCTGGAAAGCTATTCGAGACTGGCGCGCCGGTCTGAACGTCCGGACACGGAACATCCGATTGACATCGACCCGTCACGCGACGATCCGGAAAACATCATGAAGGCAGGAGGCTGATATGGAACTGCTTGTCGCTTCGGCCATTGGCCTTCTAACCGCAGCAGGGATCTATCTGATCCTGCGCTTGCGGACATTCCCCGTGATCCTCGGGCTTTCGCTGATCACATATGCAGTGAACGTATTCCTGTTCGCCTCAGGCCGTCTGACTATCGGCGCGCCGCCGGTGTTGATGGATGACGTGACACGGTACACCGACCCATTGCCTCAGGCTCTGGTTCTGACCGCGATTGTGATTTCCTTTGGGATGACAGCGGTCGTGGTGATGATTGCGCTGGGTGCCTTCCTGGGCGCCGATGATGATGCCGTGGATGATGGTCCGGATGAGCAAGCCACCGAGACGGAGGATGCGGTATGACCCACTGGATTATTGCGCCCGTCGTTCTGCCTGCTTTTCTGGCACCGTTCATCGTCCTTGCAGCGCGTTACCATATGGGCATTCAGCGCGTGTTCTCTGTCGCTGGTGTCTTGGCACTGATCGCAATCGCGGCAGGTCTTGTCTGGCAGGCGTCTGACGGGACAGTCACCCTGTATCAGCTCAGCGACTGGGCAGCCCCTTTCGGGATCGTACTGGTTGCGGACCGACTGTCGACCATGATGGTTCTGCTGACCTCCATTCTGGCACTCATGGTGCTCTTGTATGGAATCGGATCGAAATGGGATGAACGCGGACGGCATTTTCATGCCCTGTTCCAGTTCCAGATCATGGGGATCATGGGCGCCTTTCTGACCGGCGACCTTTTCAACCTGTTTGTTTTCTTCGAAATCCTGCTGATCGCGTCCTACGGTCTGATGATTCACAGTGGTGGCAATGTCCGGCTCAAGGCTGGCGTGCAATACGTGTCTTTCAACCTGATCGGATCAACACTGTTCCTGTTCGCTCTGGGTTCGATCTATGCGGAAACCGGCACTCTGAACATGGCGGATCTGGCGGCGAGGGCGCAAATGGTCGGCGCGGAGCAAACTGTCGGCATCCGTGTGGCTGCTGTGTTGCTGTTGTTGGTATTCGCAATCAAGGCCGCGTTGGTCCCGCTTCATGTGTGGCTGCCCTCCAGCTATGCCGAAGCGCCCCCAGTTGTTGCCGCGCTCTTTGCGATCATGACCAAAGTCGGCGCCTATGCGATCATTCGTGTCTACACAATGATCTTTCCCGAAAGCCTCGAGGCCACGGCCGGATTGCACCACACTTGGCTCATGCCCTTTGCGCTGCTTTCGCTGGCGTTGGGTATGATCGGCCTACTGGCGGCAAAGAAACTGGACAGGCTGGTCGCCTTTTCGGTCGTCGGGTCCATGGGCATGGTCATGGTTGCCATTTCGATGTTCTCTGAGGCCGGCATCTCGGCTGCGCTCTACTACATCGTGCATTCGACATTCGCCGCCGCCGCTCTTTTCCTGATTGTCGATCTGGTCGAGCAAAGCCGCGACGATCTGCAGCTGACCACACAGCCCCCTATCGCAGGCGCGCCCTTAACGGCTGGGTTGTTCTTTGCCGCGGCGATTGCCATGGCCGGTTTGCCGCCATTGTCAGGCTTCGTCGGCAAGTTGCTCATCCTGAACGCCGGTTTCAGCGAAGGGGCAATGCCGTGGATCTGGGCCATCATTCTTGGTTCAAGTTTGATCTCGGTTGTTGGATTTGCCCGCGCAGGCAGTGTTGTGTTTTGGAAATCCGAAAGCCTGCGCCCCGAGGTGGATGAAGACGACGACGACAGCCAAGAAGTATCCGAGGATGACCAGCAGGCACCAAGCGCATTGGCCTATGGCGCAGTGATGGGGCTACTGGCTCTGATCGCGCTTCACACGGTTCTGGCTGGCCCAATGACACGCTACATGCAGGCCACATCAGCACAATTGTTTGCGCCGGATGCCTATATGGAAAAGGTTCTCGACACCCCGGGCAAGCTGAGCAAACCAAAAGACAGCAGCAAGGAGGATCACTGACATGAGTACGCTTGCAGGACGCATCCTGCCGCACCCAATCCTGACCCTTTTTCTGACCGTGGTCTGGATATTGCTGCAGAACGACTTCTCCGCAGGAATGGCCGTTTTCGGGCTGATCCTCGGGATCATCATCCCCGCAGTTACAGCGGCGTGGTGGCCCGATCGGCCCCGCGGCATCAAGCTGGGTAAATTCATGCTGTATTTCTTTCTGGTCGTCTGGGACATCATCGTTGCCAACGTTCAGGTCGCATGGATCGTACTGACCCGGCCCAATTCCAAGCTGCGCCCTTGTTGGGTTGTTGTTCCTCTCGAACTGCGGACACCAGAAGCAATCGCGATTTTGGCCGGGACAATCACCCTGACCCCCGGAACGGTGACTGCAGATCTGTCCAGCGAAGGCCATAGCCTGTTGGTGCATGCCCTGGATGCCGAAAGCCCCGATGAAGTGCGCGATCAGATCAAAGACCGCTATGAGCGCCGTTTGAAGGAGATCTTTGCATGACCCCTGATCCCACGCTTGTTGATTGGACTATCCGTTTTGCCTTTGGCGCAGTGGCCGTTGCTAAAATTCTGTCGCTGGTCCGGCTGATTATCGGCCCGACGACATCGGACCGCATTCTCGCTTTGGATACACTGACCGTGAACGCCATTGGATTGATCGTATTGCTGGGCATCGCACAAGGCACGTCGATCTATTTCGAAGCGAGCATGATCATCGCGATGCTCGGCTTTGTTTCGACCGTGGCCTACGCCCGGTTTGTTTTGAGGGGGGACATCATCGAATGACCGCGACATCAATCGGAGAGTTTGCCATCATCGCCTGCCTCCTTTTCGGAGCGCTGTTTTCCGTTGTCGGTGCAATCGGGCTGGTCAAATTCGACAACCCCATGACACGGCTGCACGCCCCAACCAAGGTTGGCACGCTGGGCGTCGGATCCTTGTTGCTGGCCGCAGTTTTGCACGCTTGGGTCTATGGCGACGGGTCAATGCATCAGTTGCTGATCGTTGTGTTCCTGTTTGTCACAGCACCCATTTCCGCCAACTTTATCGCCAAGGTTTCGATACATCACAAAACCTGCGAAACACCGCCCCCGCCTGCAAAAGACAAAACCTGGGCGACCTTGGACACACCAGAATAAACGGCAAAAGGCTTGCACCAGTGCAAGCTTTTTTCTTTGCTTTCACTGCGGCTGCGTCAGCTTAGGTATTCGCTCAGCGTCGCCCGGCATCCTTGGTCGTGAAGCTTGGTCAACCAACCGCCAAAGGCTGCAACAAAGGCTTCTTCCTGAACCAGCGCGCCATAAATCTCGGATTGCTCCAGCCAGACAACTGGATTGGTCTTGGCCTTGAGTGCTGCCGCTTGCAGTGCATCCCAGTTGGGATCATTTGGTTCGATCTCGCTGCCATCTTCGCGCAGGCCAGTGCACATGCGGGCCCACAGTGCTTCGACCAGTGCAAGCGCCTGAACCGATGAACCAGATGCGATTGCGTCACGCAGCACCGGAAGAATGAAACCGGTGTGGCGTGAAGATCCGTCAAAGGCCACGCGCCGGACGGAATCGTGAATGCGCGGATTGGCAAAACGCTCTTCGATCAGCGTCAAATAGTCAGACGGATCCATTTCAGGCACCGCACTCACGTAAGGTAGAATTCCGTCTTGCTGAATCTTGCGGAAAAACGCGGGCAGTTGTTCGTCCTGCATGCAGTCCGCGATCGTGTCCAGCGAAAGGATCTCTCCGGCATTCGCAAGGACCTGATGCCCACCATTGAGAACCCGGATTTTCATGGTCTCATAGCTATGAACGTCACCGGTTATCGTCGCACCCACAGCTTCCCATGCTGGGCGTCCGTTGCAAAACACGTCCTCCAGAACCCACTGACGAAAGCTCTCGTGGCTAACTGGCGCGGCATCTTCAATCCCCATGTCCTGCGCCAGTTCGATCAATTCATCACTGGTGGCCGGGACGATGCAATCCACCATGGAATTGGGGAAAGCGCCGGTGCTGTCAATCCATTCGGCCAGTTCCGGATCTGTCATCGAAGCCAGACCAACCACGCAGGATCGCAAAATTTCGCCATTGCCCTGCAGGTTGTCACAGCTCAGCGCTGTAAACGGCGGAAGGCCGTTGGCTCGGCGCAACCGAAGGGCCGCGACGATTGCACCAAAGACGGTTCTGGGCTGCTCGGGGTTTTGGGCGTCATGGCGAATGTCTTCGTGATCAGCGTCAAAATCGCCCGTGGCTGCATCGAGGAAATAACCGCCTTCGGTCACGGTAAGAGCAACGATCCGAATAGACGCATCCGCCATTTGAGCGATCAAAGGACCGTTGCCCTCTTCAATCGGAAGATAGTCAATCATGGAGCCAATCACTTCGGCACGGGTTCCCTTGGGATCGAGTTCGATCAGCGTCGTCAGGCAATCCTGCTCCAGAAGCTTGTCGCGCATCTTGGCATCATAAGGCCGGACGCCGGCGCCAATGATAGCCCAATCCAACGCCTGCCCCTTTTGCATCAAACGATGCAGATACCAGGCTTGGTGGGCCCGGTGAAAATTGCCCAATCCGATGTGCACAATCCCAGGACGCAAACGAGAGCGATCATAGCGCGGACACTCGATAGCATCCGGCAACCGGCTCAGGGCAGAGTCACTCAGTTTCATGGGCATAAGTCCTTGGGAAAAGTCGTCCATCAGCTCATCCATTGTCCGCCATCGACGTTGTACGTCTGGGCGACCACATATTCCGCATCATCGCTTGCCAGAAACACGGCCATGCCAGTCAGATCTTCGGCCACTCCCATGCGCCCGAAAGGCACGCCCGCCGCGACCTCCGACTTTTTCTGACCCGGTGCTTTTCCTTCGTGCTTCGCAAAGAAAGCGTCGACGCCATCCCAGTGTTCGCCATCAACAACGCCTGGCGAAATCGCATTTACGTTGATCCGATGCTGAATCAGATTCAGACCTGCCGATTGCGTGAGGCTGATCACAGCGGCTTTGGTGGCGCAGTAGACAGCGACCAAAGGCTCACCTCGGCGGCCTGCCTGCGACGCCATATTGATGATCTTTCCACCGCCACCACGTTCGATCATGTGTTTGGCGACAGCCTGCATCATGAACAGAGTTCCCGACACATTGATATCGAACACGCGCGCGTAGTCGTCGCGGCTAATCTCTGCGATCGGGGCTGCAGTGAAGATCGCCGCATTGTTGATCAGAACGTCGATCTGGCCAAATTGCGCGATCGTCGCAGCCACGGCGCCATCGATGCTGGACTGATCCGTGACATCCAATTCGACGGCAATTGCGTTTTCACCAAGCTCTGCCGCAGCAGTCTTGGCGCGTGCAATGTCGATATCCGCAATCGCGACACGCGCACCTTCGGACACATAAGCCTTGGCGAATGCCAGACCGATGCCGCGCGCGGCACCGGTTATCAACGCAATTTTGCCGTCCAGTCTCTTCATTCGATCCGCATTCCTTCTGCATCGAAGCGGTGGATCTGGTTTTCGTCTGGTGTCAGGAAAATCTTGTCGCCATGGCGGGCTGCAAAATCACCATTCACCCGAACCGTCATCATGTCCATCAACCCGGTTTCATGGATGTGAAGGAATGTATCTGAGCCCAGATGCTCGGCGACACCAACGGTGCCTTCCCACAGGCCTTCCGTCTTGGAAACGGTCATATGCTCGGGCCGGATGCCGATTGTGTGGGCGTTCCGCTTCGTCGCTTCTTCGCCTTCGAACAGGTTCATCTTTGGCGAGCCGATGAAACCAGCCACAAACTTGTTGCGCGGCGCATGGTAGAGATCCAGCGGAGAACCAACCTGTTCGATTACACCGGCCTGCAAGACAACGATTTTGTCCGCCATTGTCATGGCCTCGACCTGATCGTGTGTCACATAAATCATGGTCGTCTTCAGTTTTTCATGCAGCTCCATGATCTCAAGACGCATGCCGACACGCAAAGCAGCATCAAGGTTCGACAGTGGTTCGTCAAAAAGGAACGCAGCAGGTTCGCGCACGATCGCACGGCCAATTGCAACACGCTGGCGCTGACCACCTGACAACTGGCCCGGTTTGCGATCCAGATAGTCGGTCAGGTTCAACGATGTGGCCGCTGCCTCGATCTTGGCTTTCTGGGTCTCTTCATCAATGCCAGCCATGCGCATAGGAAATGCGATGTTCTTGCGGACCGTCATATGCGGGTAAAGCGCATAGGACTGGAACACCATGGCAAGACCACGTTTCGAAGGCGGCACCTCGGTCACGACGTTGCCGTCGATTTCGACATCACCTGCGGTCAGATCTTCCAACCCGGCGATCATCCGGAGCAAAGTCGATTTCCCGCAGCCCGATGGGCCCACAAAAACCACGAACTCACCATCGTCGATCTCAAGGTTCAGTGGCGGAATGACGTTGGTTTCGCCAAAGCTCTTTTTTACGTCTTTTAGTACGATGCGTCCCATGATCGTTCCTTATTTCACAGCGCCAAAGGTCAGGCCTTGGACCAATTGTTTTTGACAGAACCAGCCCAGCACAACGATGGGGCCAACAGCGGCGGTAGACACCGCAGAGAGGCGTCCAAAGAACAGCCCTTCCGGAGCACGGTTGCCTTCGATGAGTTTGGACAATGTCGCGGCGTCGGTTGTCGTCAGTCGAACAGTCCAGTACGCCTCGTTCCAACAAAAGATGAAGCAGAGCAAAGCGGTCGATGCGATGCCGCCCCAAGCCAGCGGGATCAAGATCTCGCGCACTTCACCCCAGGTGTTCAGACCGTCCATCTTGCCAGCCTCGATGATGTCCTTGGGGATGTCCTTGAAGTAGGTAAAGAGCATCCAGATCACGATTGGCAGGTTGATCAGGCTCAACACCATGATGATCAGGAAATGCGTGTCATACAGCCCAGCCGCCTTGGTCATGAAAATCATCGGGTACAGAACCGCTGCCGCAGGAAGCATCTTGGTGGACAGCATCCACATCAGGATGTCCTTTGTCGCCCGCGTCGGGTTAAAGGCCATGGCGTAGGCGCAGGGCACGGCGACAACCAACGTGAAGATCGTAGCCGATACAGCCGTGATCACCGAATTCCGGGCAAACCGCCAGTAGTCATAGTTTTCGGTCATGTTGGCGTAGTTCTCGAGCGTCGGCGTGAACGAGAACAAGAATTCAGGCTTCACCGCATCCGCGTCCGTCTTGAAGCTGGTCAGGACCATATAGAAGATCGGGAAGAAGAAGATCAGCGCCACCACCCAAGCCAGAACCGGCCAGGCAATTTTCGAGAACTTCGTATGTTGTGCAACGATAGCCATGGTGGCCCCCTTATTCCATCAATGTCTTGCCGATCATCCGAAGCAGGAAGATGGCGACAATGTTGGCGAGAATGACTGCGAAGATGCCCGTGGCAGATGCAGCACCGATGTTGTTATTGACCAGCTCGCCGATGTAGTACGGCAGGTTTTTGTTGCCGTTACCCCGGCTGACGATCTCAATCTCGGCGTAGAGCGAGAGGTGGAAAATCGCTTGGATCATCACCACGATCGCAATTGGACGACCCAGGTGCGGCAGTGTCAGAAATCGAAACTGCGACCACGCACCAGCACCATCCAGAAGCGCGGCTTCTTTTTGCTGTTGGTCTTCGGATTGCAGCGAAGTCATGAAAATCAGAACCGCAAAGGGCGTCCATTGCCATGTGACCATCATGATCACCGCATAGGCCGAGGTTTGCGTGGCACGGAACGAAATTGGTTCGAACTCGGGCCAGAGCGAGAAGAAGCCTCCGACGACGGGCGCTTCGCGCATCCCGGCGATCATGTCATTGATCCCGTTCACCGCGATTCCCTGCAGGCCAAGAACCGGATCGAGCAACATGTTGATCCAAAGGACGGCGTTAACCGCGGGCATCACAAAGAAGGGTGAAATCAGCAGGACCCTGACAATACCCCGTCCCGGGAATGTGCGGTTCACCAGAATTGCAATGGCAATACCAAGTGTGACTGTCAGGAACAGAATGCTGCAAACAATGAGCAGCGAGTTCTGAATGGCCAGCCAAAAAGAATCCTGGCCCCAGACGTACTGGTAATTGCCCAGACCACGCCAGTTGTCGATCGACGGGGATGTCCATTCGGGGCGGCGCAGGTTGTTAAGAACATAACGAATAAAGGAGAAGAACAGCGTCATGCTCAGTGGAACAAGCATCCAAAACAAGAGCAGAAGGACAGCTGGTGTCTGTAGCAGACGTGGTACGGTTCGATTGGCCATGACGATTGTCTCTCAGCAAAGTGAAAGGGCGCGACGCGAAGCGATGTCAGATTGTGCGGTCGTCCCGAAAAGGCTGCGCTACGATACGTCAGACCGGGCGAACGACGAAAGCCCTGGGGTGGAAAGACCCGGAATAAGTCCGGATCTTTCCGAAGTTTCGAGGCTTAGTAGTAGCCTGCTTCCTTCATGATGGAGTCTGCAGCAGCCTGCGCGGCGGCAAGTGCATCTTCGACAGACTTCGCACCGGAAAGTGCAGCGGCCATTTCCTGACCAAAGGCCGAACCGATTTCCGGGAACTCAGGGATAGCAACGAACTGCACGCCAACGTATGGCTTCAGATCAGTTGCTTCAGGAGCCGCGGAGTCGATTGCTGCAAGCTCGGCTTCAGCGAACTTGGCAACTGCCTGGAATTCAGGGATCTGGTAGGTCGAGGCACGCTGACCGGTTGGAACAGAGCCCCAGCCGAAGTCAGGGTGGTTACCGACAGCCTGAACGTAGTCTTTGGAAGTCGCCCACTCGATGAATGCTTTGGCTTCTTCTGCATTTGCCGTACCGGCAGGAACCGCCATGGCCCATGCCCACAGCCAGTTCGCACCAACAGGGTTACCAGCGTTTGGCGACTGTGCGTATGCAACGTTCGGGTTCTCCAGGAAGGATGCCGCGATTGTCGCGTCAATCCAGAGACCGCACTTGTCCTGGTTGTACAGAGCAAGGATTTCGTTGAACGAGTTGCCTTCGGATCCCGGAGGGCCGTAGCTGTTCAGCAGGTCAACGTAGAAGTTTACAGCTGCGTTCCACTCTGGGCTGTCGAGCTGCGGCTTCATGTCGGCGTCAAACCAAGCTGCGCCAAACGAGTTCGCAACAGTTGTGATGAACGCGCCGTTGTCGCCCCAACCTGGCTTGCCGCGCAAGCAGGCGCCGTAGACACCATTGTCAGGGTCGTGCATCGCAGCAGCTGCTGCTTTGACGTTGTCCCAGCTGTCGTTGTCCGCGATGGTTACACCGGCTGCGTCAGCCAGATCCTTGCGGTACATCACCATCGAAGATTCACCGTAGAACGGTGCCGCATAAAGCGTACCGTCGTGGCTCAGACCTGCGCGCATGGCGGGCAGAATGTCTTCGACATCGTAGTCGTCGCCGAATTCCAGAGGCTCAATCCAGCCAGCTGCACCCCAGATAGGCGCTTCCTGCATACCGATGTTGATGATGTCATACTGACCACCACCGGTCGCGGTGTCGGAAGTGACCTGCTCACGCAGAACGCCTTCTTCCAGCGAAACCCAGTTCAGAGCGACACCAGTTTCCTCGGTGTAGGCTTCTGCAACCTTCTGCATGTTGATCATGTGGCCGTTGTTCACGATCGCGATTGTCAGTTCTTTCGCGTGACCGTCGGCATATGCGCCAGTGGCCAGCAGAGACAACGCTGTTGCCGCACGAAGTGCGTTTCTCAGTTTCATCCTATTCCTCCCTAGATGGATGACGATGTGATGCAAGGAAGCTATCGGGCGTTACCCAAAGCGTCAATATAAATTTTACGCGCGTAAATTTTTTTTAACTTTCTACGCGGAAGCCCGTAAAATAAAGCGCGCCGGGTAGAGCGTCTCGGTTCTCGCTCGGAACTTTCCGCCGCTCTCGATCAACGAAAACAACGTCTCCACGCTATGCCCCGCGACAGAATCATAGTCATGCGCAACCGTGGTCAGCGATGGGCACGTGAACTTCGAAAAGGGATGATCATCGTGGGACGCCACTCTCATCGCGCATCCTTCGGTCCGACCCACACGGATGCCTCGTTCATAACAGGCAGCCAGGAAGCCAATTGCCAGACGATCGTTGCTACAAAGAATCGTATCTGACGGCAGCGCCTTTCCATCCAGAACCTCGAACGCGCCCTGACGCCCGATTTCCTCGAACGCCCAGCCTTCGCCTTCGATTTTCAGAACGTGGGGCGTCTGCCCCATGCTTTCCATTTTCTGGATATACGCCGCGCGACGTTTGTTTGCGTTCGGGTTGGCCGGGTTCCTCATTTCAAAGAAAACCGGCGGCTCGCCTGAATCCATCAGATAGTCAACACTCTGAGATACAAAGCTAAAATTGTCCGACCCGACAAAAGCCTCACCCACGCCGTCGATATTGCTGTCAAACAAGACAGTTGGCACCTCATTGCAGAAATCTTCGATTTTCGAACGATCAGACGCCCGTCCAAGGGGGGCCAAAAGAACACCGGCAGGCTTCAATGACCGGAGGCTATCCAGAATGTCGATTTCAAGATCTCGCTCACCATGCGAGCTGAACAATGTCGGTCTGTATCCTGCATCGATACAGCGCTGCTCAATGTTCCGCGCGATTTCACCAAAGAACGGGTCTGCAAGGTAGGGGACCACGATACCAATGTTCTTGGTCATCTTGCGATTCTGATTAATCGCAAAGATGTTCGGGCGGTAGTCGTAGCGTTCGAGCGCCTCTTCGATGCGCTCCCGTGTCTTGGGCCGCACACTGTCCGGATCATTGAAATACTTCGAAATGGTCGGTCTCGAGATACCGCTCAAAGCGGCAAACTCTTCCATATTCTTGATTTTCGTACCGTCCATTTCGACTCTCACAGCGGCAAACTGACTGCGCGCAAGGATGTTAATCTTTTGCCAATTATTCTTGTCGCGCGTAAAAAATCAAGTCTTCCACTATTTCAGCCTATCCGCACTTGCTGTGACCACAGCTGCCGCAGGTCATGCAGCCCTCAACCATGCGCATATCGAACTGGCCACAGGATGGGCATGCTTTGCCGCGCGGCTGATCAAGGTTGACCACCGCCGCCTGCGGGTCCGACTTCAGCCCCATGCCTTCGCCTTCAAGGAACCCGGTAGAGACCATGTGCTTTTCGATGACACCGCCTATGGCGGCCAAAATGGACGGAATGTATTTACCCTGCACCCATGCACCACCACGTGGATCGAACACGGCCTTCAGCTCCTCGACCACGAAAGACACATCACCGCCGCGTCTGAATACCGCCGAGATCATCCGTGTCAGCGCAACCGTCCAGGCAAAGTGCTCCATGTTTTTTGAATTTATGAACACTTCAAAAGGACGCCGGTGCCCGCCTACAACGATATCATTGATGGTCAGATAGATGGCGTGTTCGCTGTCTGGCCACTTCAGCTTGTAGGTCGCGCCCTCCAATTCCTGCGGTCGGTCCAAGGGCTCTGACATGTAGATAACGTCGCCCCCCGACGCTTCGCGCGCCAAGGCCGGCGTTTCCGCTGGCGTCTTCTCTGTTCCCTCGCTGACCGACAAAACCGAGCCGGTAACGTCGTTCGGGCGATAGGTGGTGCATCCCTTGCAGCCATCTTCATATGCCTTGATGTAGACGTCCTTGAAATCTTCAAAGCTGATGTCTTCGGGGCAGTTGATCGTCTTGGAGATCGAGGAATCGACCCACTTTTGCGCCGCTGCCTGCATCTTGACGTGATCCAACGGCGCAAGCGTTTGGGCGTTTACGAAATAGTCCGGTAATTCGACGTCACCGAATTTGTCGCGCCACATCTGCACGGCGTAGTCCACGACTTCTTCTTCGGTGCGGGTTCCATCTTTTTGCAGAACTTTGCGGGTATAGCTGTAGGCAAACACCGGCTCGATCCCCGAGCTGACATTGCCTGCATAAAGCGAAATGGTGCCAGTCGGCGCAATGGATGTCAGCAAGGCGTTGCGGATGCCGTGGGCACGGATCGCTTCGCGCACGTCGTCATCCATGCCGCGCATGGTACCCGATGCGAGATACTTGTCAGCGTCGAACAGCGGGAATGCGCCCTTTTCCTTGGCCAGTTCAACCGATGCCAGATAGGCCTCACGCGCGATCAGATGCAGCCATTCTTCCGTCTTGGCCGCAGCCTCATCGGATCCATAGCGCAAACCGCACATCAACAAGGCATCCGCCAGCCCGGTCACACCCAGACCGATCCGGCGTTTTGCCTGTGCTTCTTGTGCCTGAGCCTCCAGCGGGAAGCGAGAGGCATCGACAACGTTGTCCATCATCCGAACAGCTGTCCGGACCAGTTCGGATAGCTGCGTTTTGCAGACATGCGCCTTTTCATCCTCGAAGGGATGCCAGACCAACCGCGCCAAGTTCACTGACCCAAGCAGACATGCGCCATAGGGCGGCAGTGGTTGCTCGCCACATGGGTTGGTTGCTGCAATGGTCTCGCAATAGCTCAGATTGTTGGCCGCATTGATACGGTCAATGAAAATCACACCCGGTTCCGCGTAGTCATAGGTGGCCCGCATGATCCGGTTCCACAGATCACGGGCCTGAACGGTTTTGTAAACGCGGTCACCAAAGGTCAGTTCCCAAGGGCCATCCGCTTTTACCGCCTCCATGAAAGGATCCGTGATCAGCACCGACAGATTGAACATACGCAAACGAGCGCTGTCTGCCTTGGCCGCGATGAAATCCTCAATGTCCGGGTGGTCGCAGCGCATCGTGGCCATCATGGCGCCACGACGAGAGCCGGCGGACATGATCGTGCGGCACATCGAGTCCCACACATCCATGAATGAAAGCGGTCCAGAGGCATCGGCAGCCACGCCCGACACCGGCGCACCCTTGGGCCGGATCGTGCTGAAATCATAGCCAATGCCGCCGCCCTGCTGCATTGTCAGGGCTGCTTCTTTCAACATGTCAAAGATACCGCCCATGCTGTCCGGGACAGTGCCCATGACAAAACAATTGAACAAAGTAACCGAGCGCTGCGTTCCGGCCCCGGCTGTAATGCGTCCCGCCGGCAAGTACTTGAAATCCTCCAGCGCGCTGTAGAACTGGTCTTCCCAATAGGCGGCGTCCTGTTCCACAGACGCCAATGAACGCGCAATGCGCCGCCAGCTGTCTTCTACAGTCCCGTCGAGTGGCGCACCGTCAGCATCCTTGAAGCGGTACTTCATATCCCAGATCTGTTCGGCGATCGGCGCAGCGAAACGGGTCATGTCAGGCGATTCCCTTGATTTGGCAGAGAGGCAAGATAGCCCATATAGGGCATGGGCCACAAGTTTTGCAGGCCCCATTTACCACAAGACCTTGAAGGTCAGAGCCGTTGTTATACCATATTGTGCGTTGGCTGGGGAAGAATCTGTGGATAACTGCGTTCATCTTGTAAAACTGAGCGTCGGCACCGAAAGCGTTGAGTCGCTGACGGCGTGGCAGACCACCTATGCCCAGCGCTTTGACGATGGTCTGCCCCGGCACGTGACACGCATGTGGCCGCGCAGAGAAGCCGAGATCCTCAACGGTGGTTCAATCTACTGGGTTATCAAAGGGTTGATCCAGTGTCGCCAGCGCATTGCACGGATGGATCGGGTGACGGGCGCGGACGGCAAAGACCGATGCGCCATTGTTCTGGAACCCGGACTGATCCGAACCACCACAGCACCGAAACGTCCATTCCAAGGTTGGCGCTACCTGCCGGTCAACGACGCGCCACCCGATTTGCCCAAAGGTCGGCAAAGCGAAGAAGCCCTGCCCCCGGAACTGGCCGGCGCGCTGGCTGAAATTGGCGTTCTTTGAACTTCGGCCACCGGATCAGCCCAGAGCAGGCCTTCTCACACAACCGTCATTTGCGTGACAGGTAGTGGCAATTTGCTCTGCGCCGTTTACGTTGCATCCAAACAGTAAAGGAGCCCGCCATGACCGAAACCTACACCCCTCCCAAAGTCTGGAAATGGGAACAGGAAAGCGGCGGTACATTTGCCTCCATCAACCGGCCCATTGCAGGTGCGACCCACGACAAGGAACTGCCTGTAGGCGAGCATCCGTTTCAGCTCTATTCCTTGGCAACGCCGAACGGTCAGAAGGTCACGATCATGTTCGAAGAGCTGCTGGCTGCGGGGCATGACGCCGAATACGACGCCTGGCTGATCAACATCGGAAAAGGGGATCAATTCGGCAGTGGGTTCGTGGATGTAAACCCCAATTCCAAGATCCCGGCCTTGATGGACCGCTCGGGCGACAAGCCCGTACGTGTCTTTGAGTCCGCAGCAATCCTGATGCATTTGGCGGAAAAATTTAACGCTTTTCAGGGCAAAGCAGAAAACCGGGCTGAAATGCTGTCTTGGTTGATGTGGCAAATGGGCAGCGCGCCCTATCTGGGCGGCGGCTTTGGACATTTCTACGCCTATGCCCCCTACCCCATGGAGTACCCGATCAACCGTTTTGCCATGGAAGTTAAACGTCAGTTGGACGTTCTGGACCGAGCGCTGGCAGATCGGCGTTTCATCTCGGGCGATGACTACACGATCGCCGATATGGCGATCTGGCCTTGGTACGGCCGGACAGTTCATGGCCAAAGCTACAACGCCGGAGAGTTTCTGGACGTGGGCATCTACAAAAACGTCATTCGTTGGGCGGACGAAATCCTTGAACGGCCTGCGGTGCAACGTGGCCGGATCGTGAACAAGGTCAGCGAAGATGAACCTGCGTTGGCAGAACGCCATTCCGCCGCAGACATCGATGCAATCATGGATACCATCGCCAAGTCCTGAGTGATCATGCGAAGACCCGGGGCCGATTGACAGGCCCCGGTGGCCTTGTTACCCCGCCGCCTTCTAGCACGGCCCCAAAAAGGCCGCGGAACAGGCGAGGACACGGCATGGCACGCAAGCGCAAGGGACGCGATATTTCTGGCTGGCTTGTCATCGACAAGCCTGCGGGCATGACGTCGACAGCGGTGGTCAACAAGGTCCGCTGGGCCTTACAGGCCAAAAAGGCTGGCCACGCCGGAACTCTTGATCCGGAAGCGACAGGTGTGCTGGCCGTTGCGCTGGGCGAAGCCACGAAAACAGTGCCCTACATCACCGACGCTCTGAAAGCCTATCGGTTCGTTGTCAAATTGGGCCAAGCGACAAACACAGACGACGCAGAGGGCGAAGTCATTGCATCATCTGACCTGCGTCCAAGCGATGATGAGATCAAGGAAGCCCTCAGCCAGTTCATTGGCGAAATTCAGCAGGTGCCTCCGCAGTTTTCGGCGGTCAAGATTGACGGTGAGCGTGCCTACAAAAGGGCGCGGGATGGCGAAGAAATGGACATCGCCGCACGGCCTCTTTGGGTTGAGGAACTGTTGCTTACGGACCGCCCTGATGCCGATCACGTGGAATTGGAAATGACCTGCGGCAAAGGCGGTTATGTGCGGTCTATCGCACGGGATCTCGGCAAAGCATTGGGCTGCCATGGGCACGTGCTGCGGCTGCGTCGCATCTGGTCCGGCCCCTTTGACGCCGAAGACGGATTGTCGATCGAAGACGTGGATGCGATGGCCCATGCGCCCGAATTGGATAGCCATATTCAACCGCTGGAAACCGGTCTGTGCGATCTGCCTGAATTGCCGTGCACTCCGGAAGGCGCCACGCGTTTGCGCAATGGCAATCCCGGAATGGTCATCGCATCAAATGTTGAATACGGCGACGAAGCCTGGGCCTCTCTGGATGGTCGGGCTGTTGCCGTCGGTGTCTTCAAGGCGGGCGAGCTACACCCAAGCCGCGTTTTCAATACGGTCTAGCGCAACATCGCCAGCCAACGGCCCAAAGCATCCAGCGACTCCGGTTCATCCAAAAACGGGATATGCCCCCGACCGGGCACTTCAACGGCAACCATGTCAGGCCGTCTTTTTTGCATTTCGGCAAAACAGTCTTCGCTCAGAAGGTCAGAATTTGCGCCCCGGATTGCGCAGAGTGGCAAACCTGAAAGCGTGTCATACAAAGGCCAGAGATCCGGGGCAGGTTGCGCGCCCCCACCCAGCACAGCATCCCGCAATTTTGGATCATACGGAATAACCAGCCCGTCTTGCCCTTCGCGATAAAGAATGCGGGCTTCGTTTAGCCACCGTTCAGCCGGCACGTCTTCGAACGCGGTCATCGCCGCTGCCCGTTTCTCGGCGGCCTCCTCGAAACTCTTGAACGGTGGATTGCGCCCCAAATATCCCTTGATCACATCCAGACCGCTCGCCGCTATTTCGGGTCCGATGTCGTTCAAGGCGACGCCGATCAGCCTGTCCTTGGCTGTCGCCGCCAAAACCATGGCGATCAGACCACCGCGTGACGTTCCCAAGACCGCGGCTTTGTCGATTCCCAGATGATCGAACAACTCGATCGCATCCCGGGCTTCGATCGGTATTTGATAACTTTCATGCGGACCCCAATCCGATTGCCCCCTGCCCCGGTAGTCCATCCGGACAAGGCGCACATCGGCAAGATGCGGCGCGACATAATCAAAATCATGCGTGTCACGGGTCAAACCAGCAAGACAGAGCAGGGGAATGCCTTCGCCCTGATCTTCGTAGTGCAACGACAATCCGTCAGATGTTTCGAACTTGGGCATCACACCAACTCCGGAATCGTGGTCAATTCTGTCAACACATGTGCAGGTTCGGCCATCAGCCTGTCCATTGGCTGACCCGCCCGGTTCACCCAAACGGTTTGGAAACCATAGGCCGCCGCACCCGCGGCATCCCAGCCATTTGAAGACACGAACAACACATCCTGCGGTGCGCAGTCAAAGCGATCGCCAACCATGTCGTAAACGGCAGAGGCAGGCTTGAATATCCCCACCTCTTCGACTGAAAGCACCCCATCGAGGAACTCGCCAATGCCGGCACTGTCAACCGCGCCATCCAACATGTCCTTGGACCCATTCGACAGGATTGCACAGGTTTTTCCCATCGCTTTGAGCTGGGCCAGCATCATCGGCACCTCGCGGTATGGCGCCAATTCCCAATAGAGCGCCAGCAGACGTTCGCGCAGTTCCAGATCATCAAGACCGGCACGCTCCATCGCCCAGTCGAGACCGTCCTTGGTCACCTGCCAAAACGGGACATAGTCACCCGTCACAGCCCTGAGCCAACTGTATTCAAGCTGTTTGCGACGCCAATCTTCAGCCAACACCGGCCAACAATCAGCCAAAGCCGCCCGCCCCGGTTCCTGAGCAGCAATTCGGGCGGCTGCGGCAACGTCAAACAGGGTGCCGTACGCGTCGAAAACACAGGTCGTGATGGGCATTGGTTTCTCCTCGGTTCCGTTCAGGCTGACAGGACCACTCAGGCAGGCACAGAGCGGTCTGCCTACGATTTACGCAGGTAAAGCCGGGCTTAGATGCAGCGCCCGCCGTCAACTTCCATGCAAACCCCGGTCACCATGCTAGCTTCATCCGAACACAGATAAAGCGCAGCATTGGCCATATCCTCGGGATTCGAGAACCGGCCCAGTGGAATGGTCGAAAGAAATTTGGCGCGCACTTCGGGGGTGTCCTCACCCATAAAGCTCTTCAATAGTGGCGTTTCGCCAGCAACAGGGTTTACCGCGTTCACCCGAATTCCGTCCGGGGCCAGTTCCACCGCCATGGCCTTGGTCGCCGTGTTCATCCAGCCTTTGGATGCGTTGTACCAGTTGAGCCGCGGGCGCGGGGAAACGCCAGCCGTGGATGCAATATTCAGGATCGCCCCAGTTCCGCGTTCCTTCATGTGTGGCACAAGACTGCGCGCGGCCAGATAGACCGATTTGCAATTCACGGCAAAAACGCGGTCAAAATCTTCTTCGCTGATGGTTTCCATCGGGGCAGGAAGATGCGTGACGCCGGCATTGTTCACGAGGATATCGACATGCCCCATGACGTCTATCGCGCGCTGCACCATTGCATCAACACTCTCGCCATCCGAAACGTCGACATGATGCGCAATACCGCCGAATTCTTCGGCTACACCCTGCGCATTTTGCGCGTTGATGTCAGCGACCATCACTTGCGCCCCTTCAGACACAAACCGTCGTGCGATGCCCGCACCGAAACCAGAGCCCGCTCCGGTCACAATGGCTGTTTTTCCATCCAGTCGCATGTTCACTGACCTCCCGTTTTGTTGATTATTATCAGGCAGACGCCGGTTTGCGTGCACCCCACACAACCCAAAGCCCGGCCAGCAAGCCAAAGCCCGCGCCGAAATATGCACCCTCATGCATGAGGGCCGCGCGCAAAAAGCTCCCCTCATCACTGATCCCTGAAGGCAAAGGCAACTGATCGGCAACCTGCGGCGCATAGAGCCCCAGAACCAACCCGATCATCGCACCAATCAGGGTGCAAATCATCGCGATGACAATCGCTGCGACACCCACAGGCATGACACGGGACGACGGCAAAAGCACGCAGGCGAGACCAAACACCGGCACCCCGAGCATCAAGCCCATCCACCAACTTGCCCTGACACCGACCAAGGCGGCTCCAAGACGGTTTTGAAGATCTTCCGCAACCCCGAACTGCGGAAACTTGAATTCGTAGAAATAACCAGCGCCAACCGAATAGCTGAGCTGATTGTGCAGCGCGCCAAACACAGCTGACACAAGGCACGCAAGGCCCAGCAAAAGCACGAATTGCACAGGTTTAGCCATGACGGGACGCCACCGTTTTCAATGTCGAGAACCCATAGAGTGCCTCAAAACCCTTCTCGCGGCCATGCCCGGATTTCCCGACCCCGCCGAAAGGCAGTTCCACACCGCCTCCGGCTCCGTAGTTGTTGATGAAAACTTGCCCTGAATGCAGCGCACGGGCAAGGCGCATCTGGCGCCCGCCATCGCGAGTCCAGACTGAGGCCACCAGACCATAGTCGGTTCCATTGGCAATACGGACCGCTTCCTCTTCGGTATCAAACGGAATGATGACCTGCACTGGGCCAAAAATCTCTTCCTGTGCCAGTGCGTGGTCTGGCGCCACCGGACCATACAATTGCGCCGGAAGAAAATGGCCATCGGGCAAATCAGAACGAATGCTGGCTTCGGCGATCAAAGGCAGGTCTGCAGCACGTTCCTGATAGGCCTGCACCCGCTGCTTTTGCCGCGCATTGATCAAAGGGCCGATGTCGGGATCATCCATCGCGGCGCCTATGCGTTTGGCTTTGTAGGCCTCTGCCATGCGGGACATGACGGCATCAAGTACGCCGCGCTGAACGAGGATACGCGAAGACGCAGAGCAAGTCTGACCCGCGTTCTGCAGGCCAGCGTTGACCAGAAAATGCAGAGCATCATCAAGATCAGCATCCTCAAATACGACTTGCGGGCTTTTGCCGCCCAACTCCAACGTTACCGGAACCACGTTTTCACCTGCGGCGATCTGCACCGCAGCACCGGTTGCAACCGAGCCGGTAAAACTCAGGTGTTGCACCTTGGGATGGCGGGCCAGCGCGGCCCCCGCTTCGGCGCCGAGCCCCGGCACAACATTCAACGCACCATCCGGAAGCCCAGCCAATTGCGCCAGATGGGCAAACATCAAAGCTGTCAGGCAAGCGTCTTCGGCTGGTTTCAAAACACAAGCGTTGCCCATCGCAAGCGCCGCGCCGACAGAGCGGCCGATAATCTGCATGGGATAGTTCCAAGGCACGATATGCCCCGTCACACCATGCGGTTCGCGCAGCGTGTAAACCGTGTACCCGTCAAGATAAGGAATGGTCTGGCCATGAACCTTATCGGCCGCACCGCCGTAGAACTCACAGTATCGCGCCAAGGCAACCGCATCTGCACGGGCTTGGGTCACTGGCTTGCCGACATCCAACGCTTCGAGTTCGGTCAGCAGTTCAACGTTTTCCAGCACCAACTGGCCCAGCCGGGTCAGAAGGCGCCCGCGTTCCAAGGCTGTGCTACGGCCCCAAGCACCTTCCAAGGCGGCCTGCGCTGCATTTACCGCGTCATTCACATCGTCTTCGGTGGCCCGCGCGATATCGCACAGCGTTTCACCGGTCGATGGGTTCCCCAATGCCAGTGTTTGCGCCGTTTTGCGCCACTGACCAGCGATCAATATCTGCGACGGATCAATTGGGATTTGAGGAAGCATCGCGATCTCCTTTTGAGGTGGGATCATAGTTCGGCATCTGCGGCGCCGCCGCAATCAAACTCTGTGTATAGGGGTGGGCCGGATTCTCAAATATCTGTTCGGTTTCACCCTGCTCAACGATTTCTCCGGCCTGCATGACAAGAACGCGATCGGTGATGCTGCGCACAACAGACAGGTCATGGCTGATAAACAGATACGTCAGCCCATAGTCGCGGCTCAACTGTGCCATCAGATCCAGAATCTGAGCACGGACACGCACATCCAAGGCGGAAACCGCTTCGTCAAACACGATGATTTCAGGCTTGATAATCAAAGCGCGCGCAATGGCGATCCGTTGACGCTGACCGCCGGAAAACGCGTGTATGTACTTGTCCGCATCTGTTGCATTCAAACCGACAGCTTCAAGGGCCTCGGCAACAGCGCGCTCTCGCTCAGCCCCGTTTGGTGGACTGTCCAGCAGGTAGAATGGCTCAGTAATCAGCCGCTCAACCCGGTGTCTGGGGTTAAAGCTGCCGTAAGGATCCTGAAACACGACCTGAATTTTGCGCCGCACGGACAAATCCGGGTGTCCCTGCGAGAAAACGGGCTGACCGTCCAAGGTAATCGTGCCTTCCTGAACCGGCTCCAACCCCAGAATGGCACGTGTGAGTGTTGACTTGCCGCAACCGCTTTCTCCGACCAGACCAACCCGCTCGCCGCGGTTGATGTCAAAACTAACGGATTTAACCGCACGAAACATCCGCTTTGGGGTAAACAGGCCCGTGCGGCGCACAGGATAATCGCGGCTGACCCCATGCACGCTCAGAAGCGTTTCATCGGTGTCGACCTCGGCCAAATCAGCCTTGTGGGTCGAAGCTTCAAACAGGGCCCGCGTATAGGGATGGCGCATTTCGGAAAAGAGCGTCCGGGTTGGGCCCTGCTCAACGATCTCTCCGTTATTCATGACTGCGATGCGATCAGCCATGTCTGAAACCACTGCCAGATCATGTGTGATCATCATCAACGCCATGCCGTCTTCGCGGACCAACTTTTGCAAAAGATCAAGGATTTGCGCCTGCGTGGTCACGTCCAATGCGGTGGTCGGCTCATCCGCAATCAGCAAAGCAGGACGCAAGGCAATGGCCATGGCAATCACGACACGCTGGCGTTGCCCACCCGACAGTTCATGTGGATACCGCCCCAGCGGAACCGCATCCGGGGGCAGACCAACACGGGTCAGAACCTCAGCAGCCCTCTGTTCCGCTTTGTTTTGAGGCATCGCCGTATGGATCCGGATGGTTTCCGTAACCTGACGGCCAATGGTCTGCACCGGGTTCAGCGCGGTCATCGGCTCCTGAAAAATCATACCGATTTGTTCGCCTCTGATCTCACACAGACGTTTTTCGCTTTGGCCCAGCAACGGCTCGCCCGACAAAGCGATGCCGCCTCGCGCACTTGCGATCTGCGGCAATAGCCCCATGGTCGCAAAGGCCGTCATCGACTTGCCCGAGCCGGATTCACCGGTCAGGGCAACAATCTCACCTGCGCCTATCGAAAGCGATACATCCCGCAGGATGTGCTTGCCCCGGATCTCAACGGACAGGTTCGAAATTTCCAGCAATGCAGGCGCTTGGGTCATGTGCGAATAACCCTGAGCCTTGGATCCAGATGATCGCGTAGACCATCCCCAAGCAGGTTGAGGCCCAGAACCATCAGCACGATTGCAAGTCCGGGAATGATCGCAACATGCGGTGCAAGCGCAACCATGGTCTGGGCATCCGCCAGCATTCTGCCCCAACTGGGGATCGGTGGCTGCGCGCCCAGCCCCACATAGCTCAGACCAGCTTCGGCCAGAATGCCTAGCGAGAACTGGATCGTACCCTGTACGATCAGCAGGTTGGTGACGTTCGGCAATATATGTTCGACACTGATCCGCGCCCGGCCTTTGCCCGCAACCCGTGCCGCAAGAATGAATTCCCGGCTCCAATAGGACAGCGCAGCGCCGCGGGTCAGTCGGGCAAAAACCGGGATATTGAAGATCCCAATCGCAATGATCGCATTGATGGCGCCAGCCCCAAAAACGGCGGTGATCAGAATGGCAATGACAAGACTGGGAAAGGCGAAAATCAGATCGTTCATTCGGCTGATGATTTCGTCGAGCCACCCACCGCGCCAGGCTGCTGCCGCCAATCCCAATGGCACGCCAAGGCCCATTCCGATCCCAACTGCCACCAATGCAACAGCAATCGATGTGCGCGCGCCCACCATGATCATAGAAAGAATGTCTCGCCCAAAATGATCCGTTCCCAGGAAATGATCCGCGCTGGGCGGCTTCAGGCGGCCTGCAATATTCATCGCCTGCACGTCACCCGGCGTCCAGAAAAAGCTGAGAACAGCCCCCAGAACAAACAGGCCGGTCAGCATGCCGCCCAAAATCAGTGTCCTGTTCATGTGCGCGCCCTCAACCTTGGATCAACGGCGGCATAGGCCAAGTCCACCATGAAATTCACGATGATCACGGCAAACACCAAAAGCATCACAACCGATTCAACGACGATGAGATCGCGCTGCGTAATCGCTTGAAAAATCAATCGTCCCAGACCGGGCAGGAAAAAGACCTGCTCGATAATGATCGCCCCGGCAATCAGGAAGGAAAACTGCAGACCAATGATGGTCAAGACCGGGATCAGAGCATTTCTCAACCCGTGCCGCCACAGGGCCTGGCGGCGCGACAACCCCTTGGCCCGGGCGGTTCTGATGAAGTCTTCACCCAAAATGTCGATTAGCGACGAACGCATAACCCGCGCCAGAATGGCAGCCTGCGGCAGAGCCAGTGCGATTGCGGGCAGGGTCAATGCCTTGATCGCTTCTGCCGGGCTTTCCCAACCGGGAAAGCCCCCCGCAGAAAACCAGCGCAGTTTGATGGCGAATAGCAGCACCAGCAGCATGGCAAACCAGAAATTGGGGATCGCAACACCCAGTTGCGTTGCGCCCATGACGCCGATGTCCGCCGGGCGCCCACGCCGCGACGCTGCGATAATTCCGGCGGGAAAAGCGATCAGCGTCGAAATCATCAGCGCATATATTGCCAACGGCAGGGATATCCAAAGACGATCTGCAATCATGCCAGATACTTCGGTGCGATAGGTGTATGAGGTTCCGAAATCACCCACGAGCATTCCACCGACCCAGTCGAGGTAGCGCTGGAATTTGGGAACGTCCAAACCCAGTTCCGCGCGCAAAGCCGCGATCGTGTCAGGCTGCGCATTGATCCCCAACATAAAGCTGGCCGGATCACCGGGCGCGATTTCGACAACCACGAAAATCACCACCGAAGCGATCAGCAGGCTCACAGCGAGCGAGGTCAAACGTTTCAAAGCATATCGCAGCATGCGGCGCAGGTTAGGGGCGCTTGCGACAGGGGTCCAGCCGCAAAGGACGCGGGCTTGCACCCAATGCGATTTTAAAGAACCATCACGCCACCAAAGAACAGGAGCGACCATGCAACCCGGGCCTAAAAATCTGATCACCGATATCAAGGGCCTGCGGGTAGGCAACGCGCGGGATCCGCTGCGAAAAACCGGAACAACCGTCTTGGTCGGGGATGCACCATTCACGGCTTCGGTTGCAGTTCAGGGCGGCGCACCCGGCACCCGTGAAACAGATCTTCTGGCGCCCGACAAAACTGCCCCCGGTGTGGACGCTCTGGTCCTGTCAGGTGGCAGCGCCTTCGGGCTTGCCGCGGCTCAGGGAGTCATGGATGCGCTTTACGAGGCAGGTCGAGGATTTCCTGTGCTCAGCGCGCGCGTGCCCTTGGTGCCCGCCGCTATCCTGTTCGATCTGCTCAATGGAGGGGACAAGGACTGGCAGGAAAACCCATACCCCGCCCTGGGCCGCGCTGCGCTTGCTGAGGCGGACACAGATTTCGAACTGGGAACGCAAGGCGCTGGCAGCGGAGCGCAAACCGCGATGCACAAAGGTGGGCTCGGATCGGCCTCTTTGGTCTTGGAAGACGGTATCACCGTGGGTGCGCTGGTTGCAGTTAACCCACTGGGCAGCGTTACGACACCCAGCGGCCGACATTTCTGGGCATCGCATAGCGAATTCGGAAAGGAATTCGGAGGCTTGGGCCCTGACCCTGCACCGGGTTTCCAACCCTTGCCCGACAGTCGCAAGCTTCAGGCCATGGCCAAGGTCGGCAACACCACGATTGCGGCGGTTGCAACCGATGCCAAACTGTCAAAAGCACAATGCCACAGGATGGCCGTCGCAGCACATGATGGCATGGCACGCGCAATCCAGCCCTCGCACACGCCTATGGATGGTGATTTGGTTTTCGCCGCTGCAACGGGTGAAAAAGACCTCGCGATGCCTGATCTTCAACTCAGCCAGATTGGCCATGCCGCCTCTGTTTGCCTTGCGCGTGCAATCGCAAGGGCCGTCTGGCATGCGCAACCGGAACAAAGCGATACCTTGCCCACACTCCGCGAGGAACTGGGCCTGATGTAACCAGCGGCGCCATTGGCGCGGTTCATTCAGCGCAGTTTAGGCGGCTTGTCAGGGTTCGTTCCCGGAGCGACCCGTTCCGCGCGGACGCTGACCTGTGGCTGTGGTAAATCAAATCGCAGCGCAACCCCGGCCAATTGCGCGGCCAGCGGGTCACTGTCCCGCAGAAACGCGACGTCCAAAGCCCCGGCGTCCAAACCGGAAAAAACCAGCGCCTCATTGATTGCACGGACCAAGTGATCCTGCGCCCCATCCGGGGCACCCGTGATACCAAGCAAATGGCCTTTGGCACCGCCTTCGTATGTCACTTCAGCCAGGTATGCTTTCCGAGCCAGCCCCTCGGCGGCCGCCAATTTGGCATCCAGTGACGTCAAAAGTGCCTCTGGCAGAGATCGGGGCGCGGCCAGTGTTTCGACCTTGGCTTCCGACTCTGTCGGCGCTGCAGACAAGGTCTGCATCAGCCAGCCCAGCGCTTCATCTGGCAAAAGGATTGCCGATGGGGCCACTTCGAGATTGAGGGCAAGACCAATCCCCTGCCCCGACAACATCTGCGCCAAGGCACGCCCGGACAGCGCAGCATAGGGTACCGGTTTTCCAGCAAAAGCGGACAGGCGTTCTTCAAGATCGAAGGCCAGCACAAACCGTGCATCCTGCACATCGAAGATTTCAGGCGAAACTGAATCGCCCTGCGGCTCTTCGGCCAGCATCAAGAACAACTCAGCTGCGGCCAATGCATCGTAGAACCGCAAGCGCAGCGTATCATTCGTTGGATCCGCCTCCATTGCAGCATGCGCGCGATCCAAGGGCGTTTCAGTCATTTAAGGCCTCACTGACACGGGTTCGCAGAACGGGCAGCAAATCTGACTCGAACCACGGGTTGCGTTTGATCCAACCGGTATTGCGCCAGGACGGATGCGGCAAGGGCAAGATCGTCGGCAAATGGTCACGCCATGCGGCAACGGTTTCGGTAACACCAGTCTTTGTCTTTAAATGATAGCGATGGGCATAGCCGCCGATCACAAGCATCAAGTCAGCAGCATCCAAGGCATCAAAGACGCTGTCGTGCCATGTCTTGCGGCAAAGTGCAGGCGGCGGAAGATCGGAACCAGCATCGTCGTAGCCCGGAAAACAAAACGCCATCGGTACGATGGCAATGCGAGAACGATCGTAAAATGTATCCGCATCAATACCCATCCACGCCCGCAGTCTGTCACCCGACGGGTCGTCAAAAGGCCTGCCGCTTTTGTGCACGCGCATCCCCGGCGCCTGTCCCGCGATAATGATGCGCGCCCCGCGCTCAAACCAAACCACCGGGCGCGGTACATGGGTGGTCGCCGTTTCAGCAAAGCGGTCCGCGCACAGACGGCACTGCGCAATATCTGTAGCGAGTTTTCCAAAGGCGTCCATCAAAGGCAAAATACGCAATCCGCGAACACGTACAATTCACATGTTCATTTCGAACATTATCGAAATAACAGTTGCGGATCATCATTATTTCGATAATTCTAGAAATATGAAAAAGATGATTCCCACAGACCAGACTTTTGCCGTTGCCGCCGCCAAGTTTGCAGCCCTCGGATCCGAGCAACGATTGGCGGTGCTCAATACTCTGGTGCGCGCCGGCAATGATGGCCTGCGCATCGGCACACTTGGCGAACGATGCGGCATCACAGGTTCCACCCTGACTCATCATCTGAAAATCCTGACCGCCGCAGGGCTGGTCAGACAAAACCGCGACGGACGCAGCATCATTTGCGCCGCCGCTGACTACAGCGAAGTCGCCTCGTTGTCAGAGTTTCTGCTGAACGAATGCTGTGCCGACTGCGTCGAAGGACATGACCATGGCTGAAACATCTCAAACGCCGAACCGCAAATTCCCCAAGATTTCCAAAGCCTGGGGCGCGACCGGTCTTATCCTTTTGGTCGTGGCCGTATTGGACACACCGCAATTCCTGCCGACTGTGGAGTTCACTCTGGGCGCATTGGCAGGAACGGCCCCTTTCATTCTGTTTGCCGTGCTCGCAGTCGCCTATTTAAAGGCCACGGGTGCGGAAACCCTGCTGGCCAAAGCCTTTGAAGGCCGCGAGGTCAGAATGATCATCCTCGCCGCAATGCTGGGCGGGCTCTCTCCGTTTTGTTCCTGCGAAGTCATCCCCTTCAGCGCTTTTGGCCGTTGGTGCGCCGCTGAGCGCGGTTATGGCGTTCTGGTTGGCATCACCTTTGATGGACCCGGCGATGTTCCTGATCACAGCCGGGACATTGGGTTGGGAATTTGCACTGGCCAAGACCTTTGCTGCGGTCGGCGTCGGACTGCTGGGCGGCTTTGCCACAAAGACCTTTGCAACCTCGCCGGTCTTTGCCGATCCCCTGCGCGCACGCCCACAGATCGGTGGTTGCTGCGGTGTCAGCAAACCATTTCAGGGCAAACCAGCCTGGGCATTCTGGAACCATGCAGACCGCCGGCAGACGTTTCTGGATACCGGGCTTGAGAATGCGCTGTTTTTGCTCAAATGGCTGACACTGGCCTATGTAATCGAAGCGGTCATGATCCACTATGTACCGGCCAGCCTAGTGGCCAGTTTTCTTGGGGGTACAGGATTGTATCCGATCATCATGGGCGCCTTGGTCGGCGCGCCTGCTTACCTTAACGGATACGCGGCAGTCCCCCTTGTGCATGCCTTGCTGGAACAAGGCATGGCACCGGGCGCCGCCATGAGCTTTGTCATTGCCGGGGGCGTCAGCTGCATTCCTGCCGCTATTGCGGTCTGGGCCTTGGTCAAGCCACGCGTTTTTGCTGCATACCTCGGATACGCCTTGGTCGGAGCGATCATCGCAGGCCTGGGTTGGGCGTTGATCGCCTAGTCGGGATTACCAAGAGCTTCAGCCGATGCGGGATTGTTGCCAGTTCATGGCAATTCACGGGCGGTTTCGTTGTTTTTGTTTCCACAAAGGGCCATAATAAAGTCAGAATTGGCTCTTAGATCAGAGCCTGAGCCCGCACCACATCACACGACGGGCAGCCCGGGGCAAAGCAATGCTAGAGTTCGACATGGTCAGCAAGTCCTTTTGGACAGGCACCCAGCGCAAGATCATCCTTGATCGTGTGTCGTTCCGCGTTGAGCTGGGCCAAAGCCTTGGAATCCTGGCGCCAAACGGGACAGGCAAAACAACCCTGATCAAAATGATGGCCGGTCTGGAAAAACCGGACGAAGGTGAAATTCGCCGCGGTTGCCGGATATCGTTCCCGCTTGGATATATGGGCGGAGTGGTGTCCAAAATCTCGGCACGTGAAAACGCACGGTACATTGCCCGGCTCTACGGTCTTGACCCGGACTATGTCGAAAGCTTTTGCCGATGGCTTTGCGATCTCAAGGAATACTTTGACCAGCCGATCGGCACCTATTCGTCCGGCATGCGGGCACGGTTTACCTTTTCGCTGATGCTTGCGCTGGATTTCGACATGTACCTGATCGACGAAGGCATGCCGAATTCGACGGACACCGCCTTCAACAAGCGTGCAGGAGAGATCCTTGCAGAACGCTTGCGCACGACGACGATCATCATCGTCAGCCACCAGGCCCAAATCCTGGAAAAATTCGCCCGCAAGGCCGCTGTCCTCGTTGATGGCAAATTGCAAATGTTTGAAACCTTGGAAGAAGCGAAACAGCTCTATGACTACGAAACCCAAGGCTAAAAAGTTCCGCATCAAGCGGTCTGCCGCAGCTGGCTCAGCCAATTTGCCCGACGACATGGCCGCACAGCCCGCCGCGCCTAGGCCACAGCAACCGGCTGCGCCGACGCGTCCGGAACCGGTTGGCACGGGCCGCGCCGGCGAGGTAAGCTCGGCCAATCAGGTTGCTGCGGAAACCGACATCGATGCGATCCGTCAGGAAGGGCTGACAGGCCGGCAGCTTCGTATGGCCCGTCGCGTCGCACAGAAACACGGATTGCCCGCGACCTCGGACTTTGATGCTGTTCGTTTGCTCAGAGCCAAGGGCATAGACCCTTTCCAACGCGCCAATATGTTGGAACTTGTGGTGCCCGGCGAAGGTGAGGCTGCGGCCAAAGCGAAGCCGCAACAACCGACGCCGCAGCAACCGGGCCAGCCGCCTGCAGAGCAAAAGATTCAGCTCCCGCAGACCATGCAAGTTCAGAAACAGCAGCTTCCCTCCACCGAAATGGTGAATCCTGCAGAGCGTCGCGCTGCCGAAATCATGCAGATTCAACGGGATCTTTCAAAGCGGCGTCGTCGCAAAATGATGCTGTTGCTGACGCGTCTGGCGTTCTTCGTCGGATTGCCAACGCTTTTGGCTGGCTACTATTTCTACGCTGTGGCGACCCCGATGTACTCGACCAAATCCGAATTCCTTATCTTGAAGGCGGAAAACCAAGGCGGCGCCATGGGATCATTGTTCTCAGGCACCCAATTTGCGACCAATCAGGACGCCATCGCAGTTCAAAGCTATCTGGTGTCAAAAGACGCCATGCTGCGGCTTGATCAGGACGTGGGCTTCAAGTCTCACTACACACAGGAATTTATCGATCCGATCCAGCGACTTGACGCAGAGCCATCGAACGAAGAGGCCTACAAGCTGTACAAGCGCAACATCGAGATTGGGTATGACCCGACCGAAGGCGTGATCAAGATGGAAATCATGGCCGCTGATGCCCAGACGGCAGCCGACTTCAGCAAGGCGCTGATTGGTTACGCTGAAGACCGGGTCGACAACTTGTCGCTGCGCAAACGGTCAAACGCCGTGGAAGACGCCGAAGCCGGGTTGCTCGAAGCCGAGATTTCACGCCGCGAGGCACAGGAAAAGTTGGTCCGCATGCAGCAGGAAGGCGCAATCATCGATCCCGAAGGCCGGATTGCTGCGCTGCGCGGACAGATCAACAACGTGGAAATCCAGCTTCAGGAAAAGAACCTGCAACTGGCGGCCCTGCTCGACAACAGCAGGCCAAACCGCGCCAAAGTTGAAGGCGCGCAAGGCGATGTCCGTCGTCTCGAGGCGCTATTGTCCGATCTGAACAATCAGATGGTTTCCGCGACCGAGGGCGAAGATTCTCTTGCGGAGAAGGCGGTTCAGATCAAGCTGGCTGAGGCGGACCTGGCCTCATCGGACCTGCGCTTGCAATCCGCCCTTGAACGTCTGGAGCAGGCACGCCGTGACGCGGATAGCCAGGCACGCTATCTGACCACCTCGGTCGAACCGGTCGCCTCTGAAGACCCCAGCTATCCACGCAAATTCGAGAACACTATTCTGGCCTTCCTGATCTTTGG